>NZ_JAEEAP010000626.1 GCF_016103465.1 Streptomyces sabulosicollis | reverse complement strand
CACGACCCGCGCCTGAACACCCCGCGCCCAGCGCCGCCCCGCGCGCCGATCCGGAGCCCGGTCATCCGCCGGACGCCTCCGCCGAGCCGCAGTGCACGCGCCTGAACCGCCCCTCGGTCCATACGATCTATCCTCCCGCCGCAGAGGGCTATTTCTTGCTTGTACACCGCTCGGCGCCGTCAGGTTCCACCCTCCTCCCACTGCAGACCGGCGGCGCGCTGCTGTCCGTCGCCACCACCGCCGTGCTGCTCGCCGCGGCACGGCGCCGCCGCGACCCCCGCCTCGCGACCGCCCGCGCCGCACTGTGGGCCTGGTGCCCGGCCGTGCCGGTGGAGGCGGTGAACAACGCCCATGTCGACGCGCTGGGCGTGCTGTTGACCGTCGCGGGCCTCGTCGCCGTCCCCCGCCGCCGCGCCCTGGGCGGCGCGCTGCTCGGCGCGGCGACCGCGGTCAAGCTGCTGCCCGCCGTGACCCTGCCGGGCGCGCTCTCCGGCGTCCTCGCCACGGCCGGGCCCCTCATCACGCCGAAGAGGTCCGGGCCCGCCGGACGCCCCGCCTCCCCGACCGCACCAATGCGCCGCAGCGCGTCAGCTCGCCTCGCCGCACAAGCTCGCCTCGCCGCGCCAGCTCGCCTCGCCGCACAAGCTCCCCTCGCCGCGCCAATTCGCCGCGGCGCGCCCATGCGCCGTGCCGCGGCGGTCGTCCTCCCCGCCGCCGCCGTCGTCGCGCTCGGCTACCTCCCGTACGTCCTGTTCTCGCACTCCTCCGTCCTCGGCTATCTCACCGGCTATGTGGCCGAGGAGGGCTACGAGACAGGCTCCACCGCCGCCGACGACAAGAACCGCTACGCGCTGCTGCGCCTGCTCCACCCCGATCCCGAGACGTGGGCCCTCCCCGTGATCGCCACCGTCCTGGTCGTGGCCGTGGCATGGTGCCTGCTGCGCGGCGACCCCCAACGGCCCTGGCGCGGCGCGCTGGTGGTCACCGGGACCGCGTTCCTGCTGATGACGCCCGGCTACCCCTGGTACGCGCTGCTGGTGGTGGCGCTGGTGGCCCTCGACGGGCGCTGGGAGTGGCTCGGCGTGCCGCTCGCGGGAGTCGCCCAGTATGTGACGGCCCGTGCGGTGGACGACGGTGCGTGGGTCGGCACGCTGGGGTACGCGGTCGCCGGTGCGGCGGTCATGGCCGGTTGGGCCGTGCGGGCCCGGCGGGCGGCTTCCGCTCCCCGGCCGAGGCGTCCCGCTCGGCCCCGGGCCGAGCCCCCGGGCGGCGCCGCCACCCCCGGATCGCCACCCGGATCACCAGCCACAGGGCGGAAACGCCGAAGAGCACGGCGGTGATCAGCAGCCAGCGCGGCCAAAAGACGTCGGCGCTCAGCCCGGTCGCGTTCTCGTAGCGGCGCTCCCGCCGCCCGAGGATCAGCGGGAACCACACCAGCAGCAGCACACCGGAGACGAAGGCGGGCACCCGTACATGGTTGATCCACTGGGCGGGGGCCGGGAGCACGGCCGCCACGGCACGGTCGGCGAGCGCGTACAGCGGCAGCAGCACCAGGTCGTGGAGGACGGCGGCGCCGACGAACCACAGCGCGATCCCGAGCCAGTCGCCGCTCAGCAGCCTGACCCCGGCGTAGCCGGTCAGCGCGAAGGAGCACAGCAGCAGCACCAGCCGCAGCGGCGACTCCCCGTCCAGCCGCCGCAGCCCGAAGCGGCGTCGGGCGGTCCGCACGCCGTCTCCCGTGAGCCTCATCAGGGGCCTCGCCCCGTCCCCCCGAAGTCCGAAGAACCTCACACCGACCCCCCGAACGTCAGCCGGCCGACCCATTTGGTGTTGTGCACACCCGGCGCCCCCGGCACGATCACGCGCGCCGGATAGCCGTGGTCCGGCGACAGGTCGGCGCCGTTGACCCTCAGCGCCAGCAGCGAGCGCGGGTCGCGGACCTGGCGCTCGCTCAGCACGACGCTGCGGAAGGAGCCGTGCCGCTGTACGGACTCCACCAGCACCCTCGGCGGCCGGTCGGCGTGCCCCACCAGCGCGGCGAGGTCGGCCAGCCGCACCCCCTCCCACCGCTGGTCGGTCGTGGACCACCCCTCCACACAGGCGATGGGCAGCGCCGCGCCGTGGTGCTCCAGCCGCAGCAGCCGCTCCCGCGTGAGGACGCTCTCGCGGCCCGTCGCGCCCCGCACCACCAGCCGCCAGTCGGGCCCGATGTCGCGGGCGCGGATGCCGACGGCCGCGGCGGTCTTGTTGATCTGGAAGCCGTTCGGCCCCCGGCCCGGGTCACGGCCGTGCGGGGCGAGCAGCGCGCTGGTGCGCAGCGGGCCGCCGATGCTCTGACCGGCCGTCACCACCAGGAGTGCGAAGGAGCCGGTGCCGACCATGGCCAGCGCGCCCCGGCGCGACATGGTCGGCGCGGCGGGCCGCGGGCTGACCAGGCCGGTCTCGTCCGGCGGCTCCGGCCGGGTGTCGGAGACACGGGTGCGCAGCTCGGCCCGCAGCTCGCGGCTCCGCAGCGCCCGCACCATGAGCGGGAGGCGCAGCGCCACATGGACCACGAGGGCGGCCATGAAGATCCACGCCCCGTAGAAGTGCAGCGGGTAGAAGGACCCGGGGAAGACGTAGTCCAGCTGGACGTTGAGCACGCCGGTCGCGAACTCGAACAGTCCCCCGCCCACCAGCAGGAGCAGCGAGAACCGCTCCAGCGCGTGCCCCAGCGACCGCACCGGCGGCCAGGCGAACAGCTTGGGGATGACCGACCACAGCTTGGCCAGCAGCACGGGGACGAGCACGACCCCGAGCGTGACGTGCACCCCCTGGGTGACGCGGTAGAGCCAGGAGGGGTCGGTCGGCCAGGAGAAGAGGTAGAAGCCCAGCAGCCCCTTGTCCGGTGTCTCGTCGTTGACCGGGGACAGTTCGGGGTCGTAGGCGGCGTACGACAGCAGTCCGGTCACGAAGAGCACGGGAATGCCGAAGAGCAGGACCAGTCCGAAGACGGATGTCAGCCAGGGGCCGCGCAGCGGGCTGCGCCACAGGGCGCGGCGCTCACGGTCGGTACGGGGAGGGTGGCTCATGGCATGACCGTAGGACCGCCGCACCGCCTCCAGGTGCCTTGAGCCCATGACGAAACGGTGACGTCACGGGCGCGCCCGGGAAGATCTGACGGTCCGGTGACGGCGCGCGGCGCGGCGGTCCGGACGCGGCCCCGGCGACGTAGCGTGACGTCGTGAAGCTCCCTCTCCGTAACGGCGTCGACATCCGGCCCACCGAGGACGACACACGGACCGGCCGTCGCCTGGACGTGCTCGCCGCCGCTGCCGCCGCCCTGCTCTTCGCCGTCGCCGCCGTCGTCGGCACCCTCATCCAGCGGGCCGACCACTCCCTGTACGTCGACTGGGCGCCGCTGTACGCCGACTGGCTGCCCCATGTGGGCCCCGGAACGCCCCTCGCCCTGGCCGTCGCCGCGGCGGTCGTCGTCCACGGCCCCCGGCTCGCGGCGCGGCTGCCGTGGCGCGGGCTGCTGGGGGCCGTCTGGGCGGCGGGCATGGCCTGGATCTGGTCGCTGGCGCTGGTCGACGGATGGCGGCGCGGGGTGGCGGAGCGGCTGACCGCGCGTCACGAGTATCTGCGCGGCATCGACCGGTTCGACGACATCGGCGCGGCCCTGCGCGGCTTCACCGGCCATATCCTGCTCACCCAGCCCGACCACTGGCCCGCCCATATCGCGGGCCATCCGCCGGGCGCCGTGCTCACCTTCGTGGGGCTGGACCGGCTGGGCCTGGGCGGCGGCGGTTGGGCGGGGGCCTTCTGCGTCACCGTGGGCGGCTCGGCGGCGGTCGCGGTCCTGGTCACGCTGCGCGCCCTGGGGCAGGAGCGGGCCGCGCGTACGGCCGCCCCGTTCCTGGTCCTGGGGCCCGGGGCGGTATGGGTGGGCGCCTCGGCCGACGGCTATTTCGCGGCCGTCTCGGCCTGGGGGCTCGCGCTGCTGGCGCTGGCGGCGACGCGTACGGTCCGGGCGCCCGGGGCGGTCGCGTTGGGTGCCGGACTGCTGCTGGGGCTGACGGCCTATCTCTCGTACGGGCTGACGCTGCTGGCCCTGCCCGCCGCCGCCGTACTGCTGCTCGCCCGCACCGCACGGCCGCTGCCCTTCGCGCTGACCGGGGCGGCGGTGGTGGCCGGGGCCTTCACGCTGGCCGGGTTCCGGTGGTGGGAGGGGTACTCCCTGCTGGTCGAGCGCTACTACCAGGGCGTGGCCTCCGATCGCCCGTACGCGTACTGGGTCTGGGCCAATCTGGCCGTCGCGTCGGTGGTCGCGGGTCCCGCCTGTGTCGCGGGGGTGCGGCGGATGCTGTCGGCGGTGCCCGGCGCCGCCCGGCGGCTGCGCCCGGGAGGTCCGGGCGGTCCGGGGGG
>NZ_JAEEAP010000625.1 GCF_016103465.1 Streptomyces sabulosicollis | reverse complement strand
GGTGCGGATCGGACGTCAGCCAGGGGCGGGTCCGGTGGACTCGCGGACGACCAGCCGCGGCCGGTCGTCGAGCGCCGTCTCCTCGACGCCCTCGCCGCAGCGCGCGAGCAGCAGCCGGGCGGCGGCCGCGCCGACCCGCTGCACCTGCTGGTCGACCGTGGTCAGCCGGGGGTGCAGCCAGCGGCCGAGCGGCAGGTTGTCGTAGCCGACGACCGACAGGTCGTCGGGGACGCGCAGCCCGGAGCGCTGCGCGGCGCCGATGCCGCACATCGCCATGGAGTCGTTGGCGTAGACGATCGCGGTGGCGCGGTCGGCGGCGTCCAGCAGGGCCTGGGTGGCGGCGACGGCGGACACTTCGGTGAAATCGGTGTGCAGGACCGCGTAGGGCCGCAGGCCCGCCTGCCGGAGGGCGGTCTCGAACACACCGCCGCGCAGCCGGGTGTGCTTCAGGTCGGCGGGTCCCGCCACATAGGCGATGCGCCGGTGTCCGAGCCCGAGCAGATGGCGGACGACCTCCTCGACGGCGGCGTCCTGGTGGCCGAGGCCGACCCGCGGCACGGCGGCGGCGCGGTCGGGGGGACCGAGCAGCACGGCGGGCAGGCCGAGGCGGGCCAGCAGGGCGGGGCGCGGGTCGTCGGCGCGGGCGTCGGTCAGGACCGCGCCGTCGACGCGGCCCTCGGCCGCGAGCCGCTTGTAGAGGGCGTTCTCCTCCTGCGCCCCGGCCACCAGGTGCAGCAGCAGACCGTAACCCCGGGGCGCCAGTTCGCCCTCGATACCGGTGATCAGCTCGCTGAAGTGCGGGTCCGCCCCGAGCACATCGGTGGGGCGGCGGACCACCAGGGCGAGGGTGCGGGTGCGGGCGCTGCGCAGGGCGGCGGCGGACGCGCTGGGCGACCAGCCGAGTTCCGTCGCGGTGTCCAGGATGCGCTGCCGGGTGGCCTCCGACAGCCGGCCCTTGTCGTTGAACGCCTGGGACACGGCCGCGGTGGACACCCCGGCGGCGGCCGCCACCTGTTTGATGGTGGGGCGTCGGCCCGGTTGCGCGGCGGTCGTGCTCACGCCGTGACCAGCGGTCGTGCTCACGCCTTGACCGCCCCGTTGATCAGCGCCTGCTGCATGCGCTTCTGGAGCACCGTGTAGACGACCCACACGGGGATCAGGGTCAGGACGGTACCGGCGGTGAGGACACCGTAGTCGGTGCCGGTGATCGCCTTCAGGGTGGGCAGGGCCACCTGCACGGTGCGCTGCTCGGGGTCGGGACCGATGATGACCAGCGAGTACAGGTATTCGTTCCAGAAGGTGAGGAAGTTCAGCAGGAGCACGGTCGCGATACCGGGCAGGCACATCGGTATGTAGATGTGGCGCAGCACCGTGTAGGTGGACGCCCCGTCCATCCGGGCGGCCTCCTCCATCTCCCTGGGGATGGTCCGCATGAACTGCACCAGGATCACCACCGACAGCGGCATCGCCGTCGCCGGCAGGAAGAAGACCATGAAGAGCCGGGTGTGGAACAGCCCGGTGGCGGCGGCCAGCAGGAAGGTGGGGAAGAGCGCCGCGAACGTGGGGATCAGGAAGCCCAGCGAGAAGACCTTCTCCATCGCCGAGGCGAGCCGTCCGGTGGAGCGGGCGAGTGCGAACGCCGCGGGCAGCGCCAGCAGCAGGGTCAGCGCCAGGGCGAGGACCGTCACCAGGGCGGAGTTGACGACGGCCGTGCCCAGGTCGGCGCTGTCGTAGGCGGTGCGGAAGTTGCCGAAGCCAAGCGACTCGGGGACCGCGAAGGGATGGGCGAAGATCTCCTCGTTGCTCTTGAACGCGGAGGCGAGGAAGTAGTAGAGCGGCACGATCAGCAGTACCGCGTAGGTCCACACCAGGATGTGCGCGGGCAGCCAGCGTTTGCCGAGTTTCATGGTGAGCCGCCTTAAGGTCAGTAGTTCTGGCGGAACGCGCGGCGGATGGCGAGCAGCCCGACGAGCCCGGCCAGGAAGAGGATGACGCCGACGGTCTGGCTGTAGCCCAGGTCGGCCGCGATGAACGCCTTCTGGTAGACGAGGAACGACAGCGTCGTGGACGAGCTGCCGGGACCGCCCTGGGTGAGCAGCAGCACGTGCTGCGCCGAGCCGAAGAGGGTCCACAGGAACTGCAGCATGGTGACCACGCCGACGTAGTCGCGGATCACGGGGAAGTGGATGCGCCACATGGTCCGCCAGTGCCCGGCCCCGTCCAGCTGCGCCGCCTCGCCGAGGTCGTCGGGGACGCTGTCCAGCCGGGCGGCGAACAGGACGGCGGTGAAGCCGATCCCGCTCCACACGTCCAGGGCGATGAGACAGGCCAGCGCCGTGGACGGCGAGGCGAGCCAGGCGTCGGTGAGCGAACCGAGCCCCGTGGTGTCGAGCGCCCCGTTGACCAGGCCGTCCGGGGACAGCGCCGCGTAGAACACCATGGCCTTGGCCGGGGTGGAGATCAGGCCGGGGATGAACAGCAGATAGCGGATCACACGGTGCCCGGGTGGCTTCTGCGCCACGTAGTAACCCAGCATGTAGGCACATACGATCATGATCGGCAGCGCCACCGCCAGTTGGACGGCGGTGTTGCGCACCGCGTCCCAGAAGACGGGGTCGTCCAGGACCGTACGGACGTTGCCGAGACCGGCGTACGACACCGGCTGGAGCATGCCCGGCCAGCGCAGGGCGGCGATCACGAAGATGGCGATCACCGGCCCGATCATGAAGACCGCGTACCAGACCAGCGCCGGGACGGCGAGGATCGTGCCGCCCTGCCGGGGTGTGCGCGAGCGGGCTGTGGTGGCGGGCGGCGCGGGGTGGCGGATCGCGGCCCCGCCCGGGGGCGACGTCAGCGTCGTCATGGGGTGGCTCCCGTGGAGTCGGGCTCGGGATATGAGCGAACGGGCGGGCGGTTCACGCGGAGCGGTACGCGGTCTCGAGCGCGGCGCGGACCTTCGCGGCGCTGGTGCCGCGGGTGAAGGAGGTGCTGGTCGCGGTGATCAGCGGCTGGGCGGCGGCGGGCGGGACGTACACATCGGGCAGCAGCGCCTGGCTCACCGACGAGCCCAGCCGCTGGGCCGCGGCGACCAGCGGGAAAGCGGTGCTGACGGTGTCGGAGCGCAGCGCCATGTCGCGGCCGCTCTCCTTGATGAACCGGGCGACGGTGTCGGGCCGGTACATGAAGCGCAGGAACTTCTCGACCGCGTCGATCTTCTTGGTGCCGTTCGGGCTGATCCAGAAGCCGATCAGGGTGTAGGTGCGCAGGATGGTGGGCTTGTCGTGCGCGGCGCCGTCGGCCAGCGGCCACCCGCCGACCTCGGTGTGCCGGGCCACCTCGGGGGGCACCTTGGCCAGCGCCGATGACATCGCCGACTCGATCGCCGCGGCCTGCGTGTTGAACTGCGTGGTCATCGAGTCCGAGGTGAGGCCCTGGGCCTTGTCGGCGAAGACACCCGCGTCGCGCAGCGTCACGAAGTACTCGATGCCCTCACGGGCGCCCTTGCTGCCGAAGTCCCCCGTGGAGTAGGCGTGCCGGGCCTCGTCCTCGGTGAGGAAGGTCTGGATGATCTGGGCGAGCAGCTTCTGCCCGGTCCAGTCGTTGCCCCCGACGGTCACGGGCGCGATCCCCTTGGCGCGCAGCTTGCGGGCCGCGGCGATCAGTTCGTCGCCCGTGGTGGGTATCGCGTCGACGCCCGCCCGGTCCAGCAGGGCCCGGTTGTAGGCGATCGGCCAGTTGGTGGCGAAGTAGGGGAAGGCCCGCACCCTGCCCTTGGCGTCGGTCCACTCGGCGAGCGCCTGCGGGAGCACACGCGTCCGCAGCCCCCAGTCGTCCAGGTAGCCCTTGACGTCGACCGTGGCACCGACGTCCGTCCACGCCAGCGTCTTGTCGTAGAGGTTGACCATGACGACGTCCGGCTCCTTGCGGGCCAGCCGCGAGGTCTCGTAGACCTGCGCGAGGTCGTCGCCGTTGATGAGGTTCTTGACCCTGAGTCCCGGATTTTCCTTGCGGAACCGGTTCAGGGCCGCGAGGTAGGTGGGCGACCCCGGGGCGGTGGTGCCCAGCTGGCTGTGCACGACGAGCGTATCGGGATCGGAGTCCGCCCCGGTGAGTGCGGAGCAGGCGGAGAGGCCGGGCAGGACGGTCGCGGCGGCGAGGCCGGAACCGGCGGCGAGGAAGCCGCGCCGAGTCAGCGGTGAGTGCACTGCGGGGTCTCCAACCAGGCGGTTAACGAGTGGTTAATCGATCTACCTCGAGGGTGTGAGGAATGTAGGAGCCACTTCGTCTCTGGTCAAGCCCTCGCCGGTGGCGAAAACACACCGCACGCGCGGCACCCCATCCGCCGCGGAGAGCGGATGGGGTGCGGGCCTTCGTCGGGACGGGTGGCGGGTCGCCGTTGGGGAGGGGC
>NZ_JAEEAP010000624.1 GCF_016103465.1 Streptomyces sabulosicollis | reverse complement strand
CCCCACCTACCCCTTCCAACACCAGCACTACTGGCTCACCCGAGGCAGCAGCGCGGGCGATGTGAGTGCCGTGGGTCTCCACGACCCAGCGCACCCGCTCCTCACCGCCGCCGTCCATCTCCCCGACACCGGTGGCACCGTCCTCACCGGACGCCTCTCGCTGGCCACCCACCCGTGGCTGGCCGATCACGCCGTGTCCGGAACGGTACTGCTCCCCGGCGCCGCGATGGCCGAACTCGCCATCCGCGCCGGGGACGAGACCGACACCCCCACCCTGGAAGAGCTGGTCATCGAGCAGCCACTGGCCCTGCCGGACAGTGGTTCCCTGGACATCCGGGTGGTCGTGGGCGGCCCCGACGGGTCCGGGCGCCGTGACGTACGCATCTACTCGCGCGCCGAGGGAAGTGCCCAGTGGACGGAGCACGCCACCGGCACGCTGGCCCAGGACACCAGCGCTCCCCCATCGCCCGCCGTGGCCGAATGGCCGCCCGCAGGAGCCGAACCGGTGGCCGTCGAGGGCCTGTACGAGCAGTTGGCCGAGGGGGGGTACGACTACGGGCCGACCTTCCAGGGCCTGAAAGCGGTCTGGACCCGCGACGGCGAGGTGTTCGCGGAGGCCGCGCTGCCGGAGGAGCAGACGGAGCCCGCCGACCGGTTCGGCATCCACCCGGCCCTGCTGGACGCCGCCCTGCACGCGAGCAACTACTGCCTGCCGGGGGAGCCCGGCGGCCGCACGCTGTTGCCGTTCGCGTGGAACGACATACGCCTGCACGCCACCGGTGCCACGTCGGTGCGCGTGCACGCCCGTTACACCGAGGACGGCGGGCTCTCCGTGACCCTGGTCGACGCGGCCGGAGGACTGGTCGCGTCGATCGGCTCGCTGGTACTGCGGGAGGTCGACGCGGGCCAGCTGGAGGCGCTGGCCTCCGCATCGGTGAACGACGCGCTGTGGACGGTCACCTGGGCCGAACACGGCGCCGCCACCGCCACGGACGAGCTCCGGTGGGGCACCGTCGGGGACGTCTCCTCCGCCCTCTCCTCCGCCGCCACCGCCGTGGAAGCCCCGGCCTTCGCCGATGTCACGGAGGTTGTCGAGGCCGAGGACCGGCCCACCCTGATCGTCGCCGACACCACCGCATGGGAGTCGCGTGGCTCCGACCCCGCCACCCGCGCACGCGAGCTGGCCGCGCGGGCGCTGGACCTGCTGCAGCGGTGGGTGACGCTGCCCGAGCTGTCGGACACCCGGCTGGCGCTGCTCACGCGCGGTGCGATGGCCGTGCACGACTCCGCGGAGGTCACCGACCCCGCCGCGGCGGCCATCTGGGGGCTGGTCCGCTCGGCCCAGTCCGAACACCCCGGCCGGGTCCGCCTCATCGACATCGACGGCCACTCGGACGAAGCACCGCCCACCGCACCGCCCACCGCACTGCCCACCGCACTGCCCACCGCACTCACCACCGACCAGCCCCAACTGGCCCTCCGCGACAACATCCTCTGGGAACCCCGGCTCACCGCCGCGCCCACCAGCACGTCGGTCGCCCGGCCACTCCCCCTCGACCCCGGGGGAACCGTCCTCGTCACCGGCGGTACCGGAACCCTCGGCGCCCTCACCGCCCGCCACCTCATCACCCACCACGGCGCCCGGCACCTGGTGCTCACCAGCCGCCGGGGACCCGACGCCCCCGGTGCGGCCGAACTCGCCACCGAGCTCAGCGAACTCGGCGCCACCGTCCACATCACCGCCTGCGACACCGCCGACCGCGACCAACTCACCACCCTCCTGGCCGACATGCCCGCCGACCGCCCCCTCACCGCCGTCATCCACACCGCGGGCACCCTCGACGACGGGACCCTCACCGCGCTCACCGCCGACCGCCTCGACACCGTCTTCCGCCCGAAGGCCGACGCCGTCACCCATCTCCATGACCTCACCCGCGGCCTCGATCTGGCCGCCTTCGTCGTGTACTCCTCCGCCACGGGCACCCTCGGCACCCCCGGCCAGGCCAACTACGCCGCCGCCAACACCTACGTCGACGCGCTCATCCACCAACGCCACGCCGCCGGGCTCCCCGCCACCTCACTCGCCTGGGGGCTGTGGGAAACCACCAGCGCCCTGACCGCCACCATGAAGACCGGGGACCGCCGGCGCACCCACCGCGGCGGAGTCGCCCCCCTCACCGACGACGAGGGTCTCACCCTCTTCGACAGGGCCCTGACCGCCAGCCACCCCCACCTCGTTCCCATCAAGATCAGTCCGGCCGCGCTTCGGGCCGACGACGGGGCCCGGCCCGTTCCGCCGCTGCTCCGCCACCTCGTACGGCGCCCCACGCGCCGTACGGCCCACACACCGGCCCCCGCCGACACGTCGTCGCTCATGCGGCGGCTCGCCGCCCTCGACCACGGGGAGCGGCTGCGCCACCTCACCGAGCTCGTCCGGACCGAGGCCGCCGCCGTACTCGGGCATACGACGATCGACAGCATCGGGCCGGACCAGCCCTTCCGGGAGATCGGGTTCGACTCGCTGACGGCGGTGGAACTGCGCAACCGCCTCAACGCGGCCACGGGACTGCGGCTCCCCGCGACCGTGGTGTTCGACTACCCGACCGCCGCGATCACCGCCGGGTATCTGCGGGACGAGCTGTTCGGCTCGACGCGGGCGGCTCCGACCGCCGTCACCGGGCCGGGGGCCGACGCGGACGATCCCGTGGTCATCGTCGGCATGGCCTGCCGGCTCCCCGGGCGGGTGACCGATCCGGACGGGCTGTGGCGGCTGGTGGCCGACGGGGAGGACGGTATCGGGGCGTTCCCCACCGATCGCGGTTGGGATCTGGACACGCTGTTCGACCCGGACCCCGACCGGGTGGGCACGACCTACGTGCGCGACGGCGGGTTCCTGGAGGGCGCCACCGGGTTCGACGCGGACTTCTTCGGCATCTCGCCACGTGAGGCCGTGGCGATGGACCCCCAGCAACGGCTGCTGCTGGAGACCGCGTGGGAGACCTTCGAGCAGGCCGGTATCGCCCCGCGGTCGATGCGGGGCAGTGACACCGGTGTGTTCGCCGGGGTCATCTACCACGACTACGCGACGAACGCCGGTGAGCTGCCCGAGGGGTCCGAGACCTATCTGAGCACGGGGAAGTCGGGGAGCGTGGTGTCCGGGCGGGTGGCCTACGCACTCGGCCTGACCGGTCCGGCGGTGACGGTGGACACGGCGTGCTCCTCCTCGCTGGTGGCCGTTCACTGGGCCGCCAAGGCGGTGCGTGAGGGCGAGTGCTCGATGGCCCTGGCCGGGGGCGTGACGGTGATGTCGACTCCGGAGGGGTTCGTGAGCTTCTCGCACCAGCGCGGGCTCGCCCCGGACGGCCGCAGCAAGTCCTTCAGCGAGGGCGCCGACGGTACGACCTTCAGCGAGGGGGTCGGGCTGGTGCTGCTGGAACGGCTGTCCGACGCCCGCCGCAACGGCCACGAGGTGCTGGCCGTGATCCGGGGCACGGCGGTCAACCAGGACGGGGCCAGCAACGGCCTCACCGCGCCCAACGGCCCGTCGCAGCAGCGGGTGATCCGGCAGGCGCTGGCGAACGCCGGGCTGTCGGCGGCCGACGTGGACGCGGTCGAGGCCCACGGCACCGGCACCGCCCTCGGCGACCCCATCGAGGCCCAGGCACTCCTGGCCACCTACGGACAGCACCGCCCCGCCGGCCAACCCCTCTGGCTGGGCTCCCTGAAGTCCAACATCGGCCACACCCAGGCCACTGCGGGAATCGCGGGCGTCATCAAGATGGTGCAGGCGATGCGGCACGGCGTCCTGCCCAAGACACTCCACGCCGACGAGCCGACCACCAAGGTGGACTGGACATCGGGCGCGGTGTGCCTGCTGACCGAGGCCCGGCCCTGGCCGGAGACGGGGCACCCGCGCCGCGCCGGTGTGTCCTCCTTCGGCGTCAGCGGCACCAATGCCCACCTCGTCCTCGAACAGGCCCCGGAACCGGAAGAGGCGACCGCCGAAACGGAATCCGCGGAACCGGAGACTCCCGGGCTGGTGGCCACGGGGGGCGTGGTGCCGTGGGTGCTGTCCGCGAAGAGCCCGGCGGGCTTACGGGCACAGGCCGAGCGCTTGATCAGCCACCTTCACGCCCACCCCGGCACCGACCCGGTGGACGTGGGGTGGTCGCTGGCCACGACCCGCGACGCGCTGGAACACCGCGCGGTCGTCCTCGCCACCGATCTCGGCCAGGCGACGGCCGCCCTCACCGCCCTCAGCGAGGGGCAGCCCCACCCCCGCCTGGTCACCGGGGAGATCGGCACCGACGGGAAGACCGTGTTCGTCTTCCCCGGCCAGGGCGCGCAGTGGACAGGCATGGGAGCCGAACTCCTCCGGACCTCCCCCGTCTTCGCCGAACGCCTCCACGCATGCGCCCAAGCCCTCGCCCCCTACACCGACTGGAACC
>NZ_JAEEAP010000623.1 GCF_016103465.1 Streptomyces sabulosicollis | reverse complement strand
GATCCGCCCACCCCCGAGATCTACACTCGACTAGTCGTCGGCAGCGTCAGATGTGTCTAAGAGACAGGGCGCGGCGTACGCCGAGGTCGGTCGGGAGGAAGGCGTCCGGGTCGCCGAGGGCGCGCATCGCGATCACCTCGACGGTCCAGGGGCCGAGCCCCGGCAGCGCGCCGAGGCTCGCGCGGGCCTCGTCCCAGTCGCTGCCGACGCCGAGCGCGACCCGGCCCTCGGCGAGCGCGCCGATCAGCCCGGTGAGGGTCGCGCGGCGGGTGCGGGGCATGGCCAGCTTCTCGGGGTCCAGCCCGGCGAGCGCCTGGACGGACGGGAAGAGGTGGGTCAGGCCGCCCGCCGGGTCCTCCACGGGCTCGCCGTGCGCCGCCACCAGGCGCCCGGCGTGGGTGCGGGCGGCCGCCGTGGACACCTGCTGTCCGAGCACCGCGCGCACCGCGAACTCGTCCGCGTCCACCGCGCGCGGCACCCGACGCCCCGGGGCCTTGTCCACCAGCGGGGCCAGCTGGAGGTCCGTGCGGAGCAGGTCGTCCACGGCGGCCGGGTCCGCGTCGAGGTCCAGCAGCCGTCGGCAGCGGCTGATCGCCCCGGCCAGGTCGCGCAGGTCGGCGAGGGAGAGCTGGCAGGCGATGTGGTCCGGGCGCGGGCTCAAGGTGACCACCCCGGGCCCGTACGGCAGCCGCAGGGTGCGCCGGTACGCGCCGTCGCGCCACTCCTCGACGCCGGGGACGGCGGTGGCGGCCAGGTGCCCGAAGAGGTTGTCCGGGCACAGCGGCGCCCGGAACGGCAGCCGCAGGGTGAGGGCCCCCGGCACGCTGGTCCGCGGGCCGCGGCTGGCCCGCTGCCGCAGCTCGGTCGGGGAGAGCGCGAAGATCTCCCGTACGGTCTCGTTGAACGCTCGGACGCTGGCGAACCCGGCCGCGAAGGCGATGTCGGCCATCGGCAGCGGGCTGGTCTCGATGAGCAGCCGCGCGGTCTGGGCGCGCTGCGCCCGGGCGAGCGCGAGCGGGCCCGCGCCCAGCTCGGCGAGCAGCTGGCGCTCGATCTGCCGGGTGCTGTATCCCAGCCGGGCGGCCAGGCCCGGGACCCCGTCCCGGTCCACCACACCGTCGGCGATCAGCCGCATGGCCCGGGCCACCAGGTCCGCCCGCTCGTTCCACTGCGGCGAGCCGGGGCTGGCGTCCGGACGGCACCGCTTGCAGGCCCGGAACCCGGCCTGCTGGGCGGCCGCGGCGCTGGGGTAGAACCGCATGTTCTCGGGCTTGGGCCCGACGACCGGGCAGCTCGGCCGGCAGTAGATCCCGGTGGTCACGACGGCGATGAAGAACCACCCGTCGAAACGGGCGTCCTTGGCCTGTGCGGCGCGGAGGCACCGGTCGGTGTCGGTGTGCATGGGTCCAGCATCCGCCAGCGGGGTGGGGGCAGGCTCGCGGGAATCCGACATCGACCTCGTCAGGCGACGGATGCGTGGCGCGCCGAGGGCCGTCCGCCCCGCCCTGTGCTCCGCCCTTCGTTCCGGGGGCGTTTGGTGCGAAGGGGCAGACCGGACGCCTGATGATCGGCATGATGAGAAGGTGACGGAACACCGTGAGATACCCCTGGCGGACGGCACCACCGTACGGCTGGAACTGGCCCCCGTAGGAGACCCCTCCCCCGAGGACGCGTACGGCGGCGTCGGCGGCGTGACCCCGGTGGGGCGCGGCGCGCGGGCCGCGGCCACGCTCGCCAACGCCGGTCTGGGCGTCATCCTGCGAGGGCTCGGGCCGGTGCTCCAGGACGTGCACGACGCCGTGAGCTCGGCTCCTCATCCGCCCCAGGAGTTCACCGTGCAGTTCGGGGTGCAGGTCGGCCAGGACCTCAAACTCGGCATCGTGGGCGCCAACGGGAACGCCAACCTGACCATTTCGGCCACCTGGAGGCCGTCCGAGCGGCCCGGTCCGGCGGCCCCGGCGGTGTCGGCAGTGCCGCCGCGGCCGTCCCCGCCCGGCCCCGCGGACTGACGCCCATGGGGTGGTTCCACGCGCACGGGTCCTCGTCGCGGCCCGCCGTGTCCATTCTCGCCAAGGCCGACGGACGACCGGCGGGCGCGGGCGTCCTGCTGCCGCGCCGCCATCTGCTGACGTGCGCTCATGTGGTCAACAGCGCGCTGGGGAAGGACATGCTGGCCCCGGATCACCCGGGCCAGGTCGCCGTGTCGGTACGGCTCCACGGGCCGGAGCACACCGTCGAGGCCCATGCCGAGCTGGCGGTCTGGATACCGCCCCGGACCGACGACGGCGGCCTGGGCGCCTTCGAGTGGAACGGCGACCTCGCCGTCCTGCGGCTGAACGCGGCCCTGCCGCCCGCGATCGAGCCGCCGCGCTGGCACCCGATGGCCAAGCGGCAGCTCGTACGGGCCTGGCACGGCAGCGGTGAGCCGGGGGTGTTCGCCGACGCCGAAGTGAGCGCGTGCGACGGGCGGTTCGGCTACTTCGACGGCGCCGAGCGCGCCCTGGACATCGAACCCGCCTACAGCGGCGGCCCGTTGTGGTCCAACGAGGAGGGCGCCGTCGTCGGGCTCGTGACGGCCAAGCTCCGCATCCAGGGGACGCCGCGCCGCGCCTGGGGGATCCCCTGGCAGCGCGTGACGCGGGAGCTGCACGACGCCGGGGCGGGCCACTTGCTGCCCCGGCAGCCCGCGGAGGACGTGCGCGACCACCCCGCCTACGCGGAGCTCGTCGCCCTGCTGGACGGGCCGCTGCCGCTGTCCGAGGGCTGGAGCCGCTGCTGCCGGACCGTCGCCCGGCAGTGCGGTCTCGGCCATCGCGCGGACGGCGTGCCCTCCGCCGAGGAGTTCGCCCATCTGCTGCTCACCCGGGGGCGCGCGCTGCCCGCGCTGGTCGAGGCGGTGCGCGGCACGGCGGACACGCTGGCCGACGACCTCCTCGCCATAGGCCGCCGCTGCGGTCTGCCCGAGCTGCTCTCACCGGGTGAGCACGAGCGGCTGCTGGTCCAGCTGCGCGCCCTGCCCCCGGCCGCCGCGGCCGGTGTCCCCGGGGCCGTACGGGCGGCGCTGCCGCTGGCGGCCCTGCCCGCGGCGCTGCTCACCGGCGGTGACGGTCCTCACGGCTGGGACGAGGGGGACAGCGGGGACGGCACCGGGCGCGGCGGGCGGTTCGAGGCACTGGTCACCCATGTGGAGGGGCTGCACGGGGACAGTTCACCGGCCGACGACGGGGGCCTGCCCGCCGTGCCGGGTCTGCTGCGGGCCGTGGAGTTCGTGGCCGCCGGATGCTGTCCGGCGGAGCAGCGCGCCGCGCTGCGGCGGTGGAACGCGGCGGTCGCCCGTCGTCTCGGTGTCCACGACGCCGCCCTGATGGACCGCCGCCACGACGCCGAGCAGTGGGCACGGAGCGCCTCCCGGGGCGCCGCGCCCCGCGTCGTGGCCACGCTGGACCGCTGCGGGGCCGCACCGGGCGGCTCACCGGTGGCGGCGCGCGAGGAGGAGCCGGAGCGCTACCGGCTGCGGCTGTGGTGCGACGACGGGGACGGGCTGCGCCAGGTGTCGGACGACAGCGAACGGCCGCGCGGCGCGGCGGAGGTGGCCCAGGAGATCTTCGCCGCGGTCGGCGCGCTGCGCCGGCCCGACCCCTCGGGGCCGCGGCCCGTCATCGAACTGATCGTGGACCGGGACGCCCTGGAGGTGCCCGTGGACCGCTGGAAGGCCGCGGGCCCGGGAGCGGTGCTCCCCATCCGGCTCGGCACCCCGTACCCCCTGGTCGTCAACTGCCCCGAGCTGCGGGAGCTGAACGGCGGCACGATGCTGGACCAGTGGCGGGAGCGCTGGGCCCGGCTGGACGCCGAGGAGCCCGTGCACATCGACGACCCCACGGCCCCGGACCCGGAGGCGGTGTGCGGCCTGCTCATGGAGCGGCTCACCGCCCGGGTCACCGTCGACGTGGCGGCCCACCGGCGCACCGGTGTGGTGCAGATGTGTCTGGCCGCGGGCGTTCCGGTGGTGCTGTGGGATCGCAGCGGGGAGCGGGGGTCCCCGGCCGTGCGCCACGCGGCGGGGGTGAGCACCCGTGACCTGCCCGAGGCCGTACGGACCTACCGCACGAAGACGCTGCAGCGACCCGAGGAGTACCCCGGGCGGCCGGTGCTCGCCTGGGCCGACGCGGGGCGGGCGCTGCCACGGCTGGACCTCGTGGACCCCACGGAGTGACGGTGAGGCGCGGTGACCGCGAGCGGCGGGGCCGGTGAGGCGTGATGACGAGAGGGCAGGAGGCGCGCGATGTCCGCTGAGGCGGGCCGAGAGGGAGGTTCCCCGATGAATCCACGGGAAGAGCCCGGCTGGCGGCTGTTCCGGGGGGACGGCGTGCCCCGGCACGTGGAGATGCCGCCCGCCCCGCCGTGGCGCCGCTTCGGCGGCGGGGAGCGGGCGGCTCCTGACGGAGGGCGGGCGGCTCCTGAC
>NZ_JAEEAP010000622.1 GCF_016103465.1 Streptomyces sabulosicollis | reverse complement strand
CGCCACCCCAGCACCCCGCACGCCCCAGCGACCCGTACCGCATCGAGCGATCCGCACCGCATCGAGCAACCCGCCGAGGAGGCCCGCCATGGCACCGGCACCACCCGACCCGCGCCCACTCCTCACCATGTCCGCGATCACCAAGTCCTTCCCCGGGGTACGGGCCCTGGACGGCGTCGACCTCGATGTCGAAGCGGGCGAGGTGCACTGTCTGCTCGGCCAGAACGGCGCGGGCAAGTCCACCCTGATCAAGGTGGTCGCCGGGGCGCACCAGCCCGACGGCGGCGAGATCCGCTGGCGGGGCGAGCCGGTCAGCCTCAAGTCGCCCATCGCCGCCATGCGGTTGGGGATCGCCACCATCTACCAGGAACTCGACCTGGTGGAGGGGCTGTCCGTCGCCGAGAACGTCTTCCTCGGCCATGAGCTGGCCACCGGCGGATTCGTCCGCTCCCGCGCGGCCCGCACCGCCACCGCGGCGCTCCTCACCCGGCTCGGGCATCCCGAGATCGACCCGGGGCGGCTGGTGGGGGACCTCTCCGCGGCCGGGCAGCAGATCGTCTCGATGGCCCGCGCGCTCTCCCACGACGTCCAGCTGATCGTGATGGACGAGCCGTCCGCGGCCCTCGACCCGGACGAGGTCGACAACCTCTTCCGGATCGTCGGCGATCTCACCGCCGCCGGGGTCGCCGTCGTGTACATCTCGCACCGCCTGGAGGAGATCCGCCGGATCGGCGACCGCGTCACCGTGCTCAAGGACGGCCGTGCCGCGGCCCGCGGGCTGCCCGCGCGCACCACCCCGACCCGCGAGGTGGTGGCGCTGATGACGGGCCGGGACGTGGAGTACGCGTTCCCGCGCCGCACCACGGCGCCTCCGCTCGCCACCGCCGCGCCCGTGCTGCGGCTGGAGAACCTCGGCAGGGCGGGGGAGTTCGAGCCCATCGACCTCGAGGTGGCGCCCGGCGAGATCGTCGGGCTCGCCGGGCTCGTCGGCTCCGGGCGCTCCGAGATCCTGGAGACCGTCTACGGCGCCCGCCGCCCCACCTCGGGCCGGGTCCTGGTGGACGGCCGCCCGCTGCGCCCCGGCAGCGTGACCGCCGCCGTGCGGGCCGGGCTCGGCCTGGCCCCCGAGGAGCGCAAGGCACAGGCGCTGCTGATGCTGGAGTCCGTCACCCGTAATGTCTCGGTCTCCTCCCTGGCCCGCTTCTCGCGCGCCGGGTGGGTGGACCGCGGCGCGGAGCGGGCGGCGGCCCGCCGGTGCGTCCGCGATCTGTCGCTGCACCCCGACGACCCGGAGCGGCCGGTGCGCACCCTGTCCGGCGGCAATCAGCAGAAGGCCGTGCTGGCCCGCTGGCTGCTGCGCGGCTGCCGGGTGCTGCTGCTGGACGAGCCGACGCGGGGGGTGGACGTCGGCGCCCGCGCCGAGCTGTACGCCGTGATCCGCCGGCTCGCCGACGACGGCATGGCCGTCCTCCTCGTCTCCAGCGAACTGCCCGAAGTCCTGGGCCTCGCCGACCGGGTGCTGGTGCTCCGCGAGGGCCGCGTCGTCCATACGGCGCCCGCGCGGGAGCTGGACGAGCACCGCGTCCTCGATCTCGTCATGGAAGGGAGCCCGTCGTGAAATCACCCGGGAGCAGGCCGGCGTCCCCGCCCCCGGCCGACCCCGCCCCGGTACCGGGCGCCACACTGACGGCCGGACCGGTCGGCAAACCACCGGTCGGCCGCTCCGGCACCGATCCCCTGAGCAGGCTGCGGCGCCTGGCCGACCTGCGCAACCTCTCCCTCGTCGGAGTGCTGGCGGTGCTGATCGCCGTGGGCGGCTTCACCAAGCCCGACGAGTTCCTCAGCACCGACAACCTCCAGCTCGTGCTCACCCAGGCGTCCGTCATCGGCGTCGTCACCGTCGGCGTGACCTTCGTCATCACCAGCGGCGGCATCGATCTGTCGGTCGGCGCGATCGTCGCCCTGGCGTCGGTGTGGGCCACCACGCTGGCCACCCAGGACTACGGGCTGGGCGGCATCCTGCTGTGCGCGGTCCTGGTCGGGGTCGGCTGCGGACTGGTCAACGGGGTGCTCATCGCGTACGGCGGGATGGTGCCGTTCATCGCCACGCTCGCGATGCTCGCCTCCGCCCGCGGTCTGGCGCTGCAGATCAGCGACGGCAAGACCCAGGTCGTCACCGTCGACCAGGTGCTGGACCTCGGGCTCCCGGACGCCTACGTACTCGGCATACCGCCGCTGGTGATCATCTTCGCCGCCGTCACCGTGGTGGGCTGGCTGGTGCTCAACCGCACCACCTTCGGCCGGCGCACGGTCGCCATCGGCGGCAACGCGGAGGCGGCCCGGCTCGCGGGCATCGACGTCCGGCGGCAGCGGCTGATGCTGTATCTGCTCTCCGGGCTGTGCTGCGGCGTCGCCGCCTTCATGCTGGTCGTCCTCACCGGCTCGGGCCAGAACACCAACGGCAACCTCTACGAACTCGACGCCATCGCCGCCGCGATCATCGGCGGCACGCTGCTCAGCGGCGGCCGCGGCACCATCACCGGCTCCGTCCTCGGCGTCCTCGTCTTCACCACCATCACCAATCTGTTCGCCCTGAACAACCTTCAGACCGATGTCCAGCAGATCGCCAAGGGCGCGATCATCGTCGCCGCCGTCCTGGTACAGAAGGGTCGTTCGACGCCATGAGGTACGCCAAGAGCTCCGCCTCCACCACCAGTCGCAGAAACCTCCTCCTGGGCACCGCCGCGGCGGGCGCGCTGTTCGCCGCCGGGTGCACCAGCAACGAGAACAACGACGACGGCGACAACGCCAAGCAGGCCGCCAACGCCGCCAATGACAAGCCCGGTAAGGAGGTCACCATCGGCTTCGCCGGGCCCCAGGCCGACCACGGCTGGCTCAACGCCATCAACGAGCAGGCCAAGCGGCGCGCGAAGGAGTACAAGGACGTCACGCTGGAGGCCACCGAGGGCTCCAACGACACCGCCCAGCAGATCGGCCAGATCGAGACCCTCATCAACAAGAAGGTCGACGTCCTGGTCATCCTGCCCGCCGACGGCAAGGCGCTGACCCAGGTCGGGCTCAAGGCGATGCGGGCGGGCATCCCGGTCGTCAACCTCGACCGCGTCTTCGCCTCCCCGCAGGCGTACCGCTGCTGGATCGGCGGCGACAACTACGGCATGGGCCTCAACGCCGGGCACTACATCGGCGAGCAGCTCAAGGGCAAGAAGAACGCCAAGGTGATCGAGCTGGCCGGGATCGACAACCTGGAGCTGACCCGGCAGCGCACCGAGGGCTTCAACGACGCCCTGAAGAACTACCCCAACATCAAGAAGGTCGGCCGCCAGGCCGCGGAGTTCACGGTCGAGTCGGGCCAGGCGAAGATGGCCCAGCTGCTCCAGGCCCACTCCGACTTCGACGCCCTGTGGAACCACGACGACGACCAGGGCGTGGGCGCGGAGCGCGCCATCAAGCAGGCCGGACGCGATGACTTCCTCATGGTCGGCGGCGCGGGCGCCAAGCACGCCATGGACGCCATCAAGGCCGACAACACCGTGCTGAAGGCCACCGTGCTCTACCCGCCCACCATGGCCGCCTCCGCCATCGACCTCGCCCGCGCGCTCGGCCAGGGCAAGGGCGTCGGCGGCCTCGCGGAGCTGGAGATCCCGGCCTCCCTCACCCTCTACTCCGCCGTCGTCACCAAGGACAACGTGGACGAATACCTCCCCACGGGATTCAGCTGAGCCCGATTGAGGGCCAGACCCCCCACCTCGCGTCGGTTTGCGATCGTCAGAAGGAGTCCCATGGAAAATCCTGAAGCGAAGACACTCGGCGTCGGCATGGTCGGCTACGCCTTCATGGGCGCCGCCCACTCCCAGGGCTGGCGCACCGTCGGCCGTGTCTTCGACCTCCCCGCCCGCCCCGCGATGTCCGCCGTCTGCGGGCGCGACGCGGACGCCGTACGGGCCGCCGCGGACCGGCACGGCTGGGCCGCCGCCGAAACCGACTGGCGGGCGCTGATCGCCCGGGACGATGTGCAGCTGGTCGACGTCTGCACCCCCGGCGACAGCCATGCCGAGATCGCCATCGCGGCCCTGGAGGCGGGCAAGCACGTGCTGTGCGAGAAGCCGCTCGCCAACTCCGTGGCCGAGGCGGAGGCCATGGTGGAGGCGGCGCGGCGGGCCCGGGAGCGCGGCCAGGTGGCGATGGTGGGCTTCAACTACCGCCGCGCGCCGGCGATCGCGTACGCCCGCCGGATGGTGGCGGACGGGCGGATCGGCGTGCTGCGGCACGTCCGGGTCACCTATCTGCAGGACTGGATCGTCGACCCGGAGTTCCCCCTGGTGTGGCGGCTGCGGCGGGAGTACGCGGGCTCCGGCGCGCTCGGCGACCTGGGGTCGCACATCGTCGACCTGGCGCAGCATCTGGCGGGGGAGCGGCTGATCGGCGTCTCGGCGCTCACCGAGACGTTCATCCG
>NZ_JAEEAP010000621.1 GCF_016103465.1 Streptomyces sabulosicollis | reverse complement strand
CACCCGCACCCAGCGGACCCCGCGGAAGCCTCACCCCTCCGCGATCACCACCGCCGACGCCACCCCCGCGTCATGGCTCAGCGAGACGTGCAGGCCCCGTACCCCCAGCCGTTCCGCGCACACCGCGACCGTGCCGCGGACCGAGAAGCGGGGGCGGCCGCTCGGCTCGGTGAGGATTTCGGCGTCCGTCCAGCGCAGGCCGCCGGGGGCGCCCAGGGACTTGGCCAGGGCCTCCTTGGCCGCGAAGCGGGCGGCCAGGGAGGCCATGCCGCGGCGCTCCCCGCTCGGCAGCCACAGCTCGCGCTCGACGAACAGGCGGTCCGCCAGGCCGGGGGTGCGCCGCAGCGCGTCGTCGAAGCGGTCGATCTCGGCGACGTCGATGCCGACGCCGATGATCACGGCGTCGCTCGACGGGTCCGACCGGGCCGACCGGTCACCCGACAGGTCCGACCTGGGCCACCGGTCACCCGACGGGCCCGACCGGGCCGACCGGTCACCCGACGGGCCCGACCGGGCCTACCGGGGCGACCGGGCCGACCGGGGCAACCGGCCCGACCGGGGCGACCGCTCACTCGACCGTCACCGACTTGGCCAGGTTCCTCGGCTGGTCGACCTCGTTGCCGCGCGCCGTCGCCAGCTCGCACGCGAAGACCTGGAGCGGAACGGTGGCCACCAGGGGCTGGAGCAGGGTGGGGGTGGCGGGGATCTCGATCAGGTGGTCGGCGTACGGGGCCACCGTCTCGTCGCCGCGCTCGGCGATCACGATGGTGCGGGCGCCGCGCGCCCGGATCTCCTGGATGTTGGAGACGATCTTGTCGTGGAGCACCGACCGCCCGCGCGGCGAGGGCACGACCACGACGACCGGCACGTCCTGCTCGATCAGCGCGATCGGCCCGTGCTTGAGCTCGCCCGCCGCGAAGCCCTCGGCGTGCATGTAGGCGAGTTCCTTGAGCTTGAGCGCGCCCTCCAGGGCGACGGGGAAGCCGACGTGGCGGCCGAGGAAGAGGACCGTGTTCTTGTCGGCCAGGGTGCGGGCCAGCTCCCGTACCGGCTCCATGGTCTCCAGGACCTCGTCCACCTGGGTCGCGATCTCCGACAGCTCGCGGATCACGGAGAGGATCTCGTCGCCCCACTTGGTGCCGCGCACCTGGCCCAGGTACAGGGCCACCAGGTAGCAGGCCACCAACTGGGTGAGGAACGCCTTGGTGGAGGCGACGGCGACCTCGGGACCGGCGTGGGTGTAGAGCACCGCGTCCGATTCCCGCGGAATCGTGGAGCCGTTCGTGTTGCAGATCGCGAGCACCTTCGCGCCCTGCTCACGGGCGTGCCGCAGCGCCATCAGGGTGTCCATGGTCTCGCCGGACTGCGAGATGGCGATCACCAGCGTCCGCTGGTCCAGGATCGGGTCGCGGTAGCGGAACTCGCTGGCCAGCTCCGTTTCGCAGGGGATCCGGGTCCAGTGCTCGATGGCGTACTTGGCGATCATGCCCGCGTGGTACGCGGTGCCGCACGCCACGATCACGACCTTGCTGACCTCGCGCAGCACCGAGGCCGGGATGCGCACCTCGTCCAGGCAGAGGCTCCCGGCCAGGTCGATCCGGCCGAGCAGGGTGTCCGCGACGGCCTTCGGCTGCTCGGCGATCTCCTTGAGCATGAAGTAGTCGTAGCCGCCCTTCTCGGCGGCGGAGGCGTCCCAGTCCACGTGGTACGGGCGGACCTCGGCCGGCGCCCCCTCGAAGTCGGTGACGACCACACCGTCCCGGCGGGCCTCCACGACCTGGTCCTGGCCCAGCTCGATGGCCTCGCGGGTGTGGGCGATGAAGGCGGCCACGTCGGAGGCGAGGAACGCCTCCTCCTCGCCGACACCGACGACCAGCGGCGAGTTGCGGCGCGCCCCGACCACCACATCGGGCGCGTCCGCGTGCACCGCGACCAGGGTGAAGGCGCCCTCCAGCCGGCGGCACACCTGGCGCATCGCCTCGGCGAGGTCGCCACAGGACGAGAACGACTCGGCGAGCAGATGCGCCACGACCTCGGTGTCGGTCTCGGAGGCCAGCTCGTGGCCGCGCTCGGCCAGCTCGGCGCGGAGCGCGGCGAAGTTCTCGATGATGCCGTTGTGCACCACCGAGACCCGGCCCGCGTTGTCCAGGTGCGGATGGGCGTTGGCGTCGGTCGGGCCGCCATGGGTGGCCCAACGGGTATGGCCGATGCCGGTGCCGCCGCTGGGCAGCGGACGGTCGGCCAGCTCCTTCTCCAGGTTGCCCAGCTTGCCCGCCTTCTTGGCCGCCGCCAGCCCGCCGTCGGCCAGCACGGCGACACCCGCCGAGTCATAGCCGCGGTACTCCAGCCGCTTGAGCCCGGCGAGGACGACATCGAGGGCCGACTGCCCTCCCACATAACCAACGATTCCGCACATGGACGCAGCGTACGGCCCCCGGCCCCGGCCCGGGGTGACCGACCCCACGCCTCGGCACCGCTCACTCCGCCGGTCCCTGCCATGACAATGAGAGGGTGATCACGTCAACCGCGCGCGCGGCGCGCACCGTGCGCGGCCCGCAGCGGCGGAGCGGCGAAGCGACCCCGTACGTCGATCTGTCCCGCGCCGAGTGGAGCGCGCTGCGGGACAAGACGCCGCTGCCGCTGACCGCCGACGAGGTCGAGAAGCTGCGGGGACTCGGCGACGTCATCGACCTCGATGAGGTGCGGGATGTCTATCTGCCGCTGTCCCGGCTGCTCAACCTCTATGTGGCCGCCACCGGCAATCTGCGCGGCGCGCTCAACACCTTCCTGGGCGACACCAAGCGGGGCAACGGGGCCCAGCCCGGTACGCCGTTCGTGATCGGTGTGGCGGGCAGCGTCGCGGTCGGCAAGTCGACCACCGCCCGGCTGCTCCAGGCGCTGCTGGCCCGCTGGCCCGAGCATCCGCGGGTGGAGCTGATCACCACCGACGGCTTCCTGTACCCCAACGCCGAGCTGCGGCGGCGCGGGCTGATGTCCCGCAAGGGGTTCCCCGAGAGCTATGACCGCAGGGCGCTGACCCGCTTCGTCGCCGATGTGAAGGCGGGCCGGGCGGAGGTGTCGGCGCCGGTCTACTCCCACCTGATCTACGACATCGTGCCGGACGAGCGGCTGACCGTGCACCGCCCCGACATCCTCATCGTCGAGGGGCTCAACGTCCTGCAGCCCGCGCTGCCGGGGAAGGACGGGCTGACCCGGGTGGGGCTCGCGGACTTCTTCGACTTCAGCGTCTACGTGGACGCCCGGACCGAGGACATCGAGCGCTGGTACCTGGGCCGCTTCAAGAAGCTGCGGGAGACGGCCTTCCAGGACCCGTCCTCGTACTTCCGCAAGTACACCCAGGTCTCCGAGGAGGAGGCGCTGGACTACGGCCGGATGATCTGGCGGACCATCAACAAGCCCAATCTGCAGCAGAACGTCCAGCCCACGCGGGGACGGGCCACACTGGTGTTGCGCAAGGGGCCGGACCACAAGGTGCAGCGGCTTTCCCTGCGCAAGCTGTGAGGAGCGTCGGGTAAATGCTGCATCTGCGGTTGATCGTCCCCGCAGACCGCACCGAGGACGTGGTGCGCACCGTCGAGAGGACGGTCGGCACCACCCACCTGGTGGTGCTGCCGGGCGCCGCCCGCGACCCCGCGGGGGACGTCGTGATGTGCGACGTGGCGCGCGAGGCCGGGGACACCCTGCTGGGCGAGCTGCGTGAGCTGGGCCTTGACGAGACCGGTTCGATCGCGGTCGAGAACATCGACCTGTCGCTGTCCCAGCGCGCCGACAAGGCGGAGGAGGAGGCGCCCGGCGAGGGCGCGGACGCGGTCCTGTGGGAGCACCTGGCGGACGCCACCCATGAGGAGTCCACGCTGTCGGTCACCTATCTCGCCTTCCTCGTCATCGCGACGATGATCGCGGCATGCGGTGTGGTGCTGGACAACGCGATCCTGATCGTCGGTGCGATGGCGGTCGGCCCGGAGTTCGGGCCGCTGGCGGGGCTGTGCACCGCGCTGGTGCGGCGAGCGCCGCGGCTGGCCGCCCGTTCGGCGATCGCGCTGCTGGTCGGGTTCGCGGCGGCGATGGCGCTGACCACCGGCTTCAGCATCGCGATGGACGCGGTGGGGCTCTTCGGCAAGGACATGCTGGAGCGCGCCCGGCCGAACACGGACTTCATCTGGAAACCGGACATGTTCTCGTTCGTGGTCGCCGTGCTCGCGGGGATCGCCGGAACGCTCTCACTGACCTCGTCGAAGTCCGGCGCGCTGGTGGGCGTGGCGATCTCGGTGACCACGGTTCCGGCGGCGGCCAACGCGGCGGTGGCGCTCGGCTACGGGGACATCGACCAGATGTGGGGCTCGACCGAGCAGCTGCTGCTGAACCTGGTGGGCATCGTGGTGGCGGGGACGCTGACGCTGCTGGCGCAGAAGGCGCTGTGGAGGCGGCGGGCAGGGTCCCCGCCACCACGATGCCCACCAGGTTCAGC
>NZ_JAEEAP010000620.1 GCF_016103465.1 Streptomyces sabulosicollis | reverse complement strand
GGACCTCCGCCGAGGCGGCGGGGGTGGCACCGGCGATGGCGGTGGCGAGCGCCGCGGCCAGACCGGTGGTCCAGCCCGCGACCTGCCGTCTGCTCTGCCTGCTGGGCCTGCTCCGCCTGCTCTGCTTTCTTCGGGTCATATGACGAGTGAAGGTGGACCTCCGCGGCCCGAGACAGCCGACACGCACGCGGTTCAGCCGTCTGCGCCGAGGAGAAGCCCGGATGTCGGTACCCCGGTGCCCGCGGTGACCAGAGCGCGGGCGGCCCCCGGCACCTGGTTGACGGAGCTGCCGCGGATCTGGCGGACGGCCTCGGCGATCCCGTTCATCCCGTGCAGATACGCCTCGCCGAGCTGGCCGCCGTGCGTATTGAGCGGCAGCGCGTCCTCGGCGACGAATCCGGCCGCCTCGCCGCGCCCGCAGAAGCCGAACTCCTCGAGCTGCATCAGCACGAACGGCGTGAAGTGGTCGTAGAGGATGGCCACGTCGATGTCGGCCGGGGTCAGCCCGCTGCCGCGCCACAGCTGACGGGCGACCACCCCCATCTCGGGGAGACCGGTCAGGTCGTCGCGGTAGAAGCTCGTCATCTGCTCCTGGCCGCGGCCCGCGCCCTGGGCCGCGGCCGTGATCACGGCGGGCGGACGCGGCAGATCACGCGCCCGCTCCACGCTGGTCACCACGAGCGCTTGACCGCCGTCCGTCTCCTGGCAGCAGTCGAGCAGCCGCAGCGGCTCGACGATCCAGCGGGATGCGGCGTGCTCGGCGAGGGTGATCGGCTTGCCGTGGAAGTACGCGGCCGGGTTGGTGGCCGCGTGGCGGCGATCGGTGACGGCCACATGGCCGAAAACCTCGGGTGTCAGCCCGTAGGCGTACAGATAGCGCTGGGCGGCCATGGCGACCCACGAGGCCGGGGTCAGCAGCCCGAACGGCAGCGACCAGCCGAGCGCGGCGCCCTCGGCGGACGGCTCGCGGTGCTGGACGCCGGAGCCGAAGCGGCGCCCGGAGCGCTCGTTGAACGCGCGGTAGCAGACGACGACCTCGGCGACGCCGGTCGCGACGGCGAGCGCGGCCTGCTGCACGGTGGCGCAGGCCGCGCCCCCGCCGTAGTGAACGCGCGAGAAGAAGGTGAGATCACCCATGCCGCACGCCTGCGCCACGGTGATCTCGGGGCTGGTGTCCATGGTGAAGGTGACCAGCCCGTCCACAGCGGCCGGGGTGAGCCCGGCGTCGTCGAGCGCCGCCTGGACGGCCTCGACGGCCAGCTTCAGCTCGCTGCGGCCGGAGTCCTTGGAGAACTCGGTGGCGCCGATGCCGACGATGGCGGCCCGGCTGCCCAGGGTGTCCGGCTTACGGGCGCTCATCGGGGGGTGCCCTGGGCGGCCGGGGCGTCCGGGGCGTCCGGGGCGTCCGGGGCGTCCGGGGTAACCGCGGTGTCCTGGGTGTCCTGGGTGTTCTGGGGGTCCTGGGTGACGGTAGGGGCGTCGGCCGTCGTGAGAACCTCGGCCGGGACGTCGCTGGGGAGCCGCACCGTGACCTTGCCGGTCACATGGTGGCCGATGCCGTTCTTACCGATGACGGCGACCTCCGCCGTGCCCTCCGCGACCGAGGTGACCTGGCCGGTCAGCACCATCTCGTCGCCGGGGTAGTTGGGCGCCCCGAGCCGGATCGCGACCTTACGGAGCCGGGCCCGCGGCCCGAAGTGATCGGTGATGTACCGGCCGACCAGTCCGTTGGTGGTGAGGATGTTCATGAAGATGTCCGGGGAGCCCTTCTCCTTGGCCGCCTCGGCGTCGTGGTGCACATCCTGGTAGTCCCGCGACGCGAGGGCGCCCGCGACGATCAGGGTCCGGGTGATCGGGATACGCAGTGGGGGCAGCTCATCGCCCGCACGCACCGTCATACGACCGCCTCCTCGTCCGTACCGTCCGCCAAGGCCGCCGGGGCGCCGCCCCCTCCATCCCTCATGCCTGCGCGCCCCGGAACACGGGCAGCTCCAGCTCCTCGTCCACGCGCAGGAACTCCAGGGCCACGGGCATGCCGATGCGCACCTTGTCGTACGGCACACCGGTGATGTCGCTGACCATCCGCACACCCTCCGCGAGCTCGACCAGGGCGACCGCGTAGGGCGGGTCGAAGGCGGGGAAGGGCGGATGGTGCATGACCACGTAGCTGAACACCGTCCCGGCGCCGGACGCCTCGAACGCCTCCCACCGCTGCGAACCGCACGCCCCGCACCCCGGAAGCCACGGGAAGCGCGGGGTGACGCAGTCCAGGCAGCGCTGGATGAGCAGCTGGTGCCGGGCCACGCCCTCCCAGAAACCGGCGTTGTCGCGGTTGACGACGGGGCGAGGGCGGCGCGGGCGGCGGGGGCGGGCGGCCGTCGGCTCCGGCCTTCGGGTCGGCTCCGGCTTCCGCATCGGTTCCGGCTTCCGCATCGGTTGCGGCCCCGCCCTTTCCCTGGGCCGGGCAGGCGTGTACTTGAGGATGCGGAAGCGGTGGGTGCCGACCAGCTCCCCGTCCCCGGCGCGGACGTTCATGCGGGTGGTGACGAAGTGTCCGGTGCCCAGCTTGGTGGTCTTGCGCGGTGACACCGACTCGATGACCGCGTCGAAGGTGACTCGGTCGCCGGGGCGCAGCGGCCGCAGGTACTCCTGCTCGCAGTCGGTGGCGACCACCGAGGTGCAGCCCGCGTCGTCGAGCAGCGCCAGCAGCTCGTCGTACGCCTCGGAGCGGGCCGCACCGCCGGGATGCCCGGCCAGCCCGCCCATCGTCCACGCCTGGAGCATCGTCGGCGGGGCGACGGCCGGGTAGGCGGGGTTGGTGTCGCCCATCGCCTCGCACCAGTGCCTGATCATGGGCTCGTTGACGGGGTCCCTGCCCGCGCCGCCGCTCGCGGCCGTCCGCCCCTCGTACGCCTTCAGCCGTCCGTACAGCTCTTCCGGGTCAAGGCCCAGCTCATCACGCGTCATCGCTTCCCCTGCCGCATATCTGCCGTAGAAAGCAATCTGACTATCCGTCAGGTAAATCGACGCTGTCAAGAACACTGAAGCACGCCACCACGCACGGTCGCGCGATGGCGTTGGTACGCCATCGCGCGACCGTACGACCTCACCCGTCCCGTTTCGCTCAATGAATCACCACAGCTCACTCAGATCGATCGGACACCGTGCGGCTTCCGCGTTCCCCGCGTTTCCGCGTTTCCCCCACAGGCGCTCACGGGCGCTCGGGGGCGCACACGGGCACGCGGGGAGACGCTCACGGGCACCCACGATGGCGGCGACCTGCCCCCGTGCGGGCGGGGCAGCCCCCAGGAGCCGCGCCCCACCCTGGTCGCGGAGAACGGTGGCACGGCGAGGGTGCGGTCAGGGCCCCCACGGATGTCCGCCATCTCGATTCCTCCGATACTCCGGTTTCCGCGACCTCCCGACGCCCGGAAGGGTCGCGGAAGCAGAGTTGCCCACCGATTCCCGGACGATGCGCGCGGGACGCTGGAATTACCACGCAAGCATGATGAACCTGTTTTAAACGCCCCATGCACCCCCACTCCCCGCGTCGCGCCGATGCGCCCGGCGGGCCCCCGCCCCACCAGAGGCGGCGATCCTCACGAGAGGCTCCGTTCCGCATAATTTCGGTCATCCTCGACGACTTGCCGGACCCTCTTCCCATTACCGAACACCAGTCCGAAAATGGGTGACATGGCGAATCCCGCACTCGCCCATGCCCTTGCCCACGCCCTGACCGCCGCGGCCCATGGTTTCCGCGTGATCCCGTTGACCCGCGCGAAGCTGCCCGCCGTGCGCTCCCCCCACCACCACGACCCCGCGCCGCTGCCGTGCCGCGGCGAATGCGGTCGGCTGGGCCACGGAGTCCACGACGCCTCGACGGACCCGGACGCGATCCGCGCCCTGTTCGCCGCCGCCCCTTGGGCCACCGGCTACGGCATCGCCTGCGGATGCGCCCCGTACCACCTCATCGGCATCGACCTCGACCTCCGGGGCGCGAAGCCCCCGAAGCCCACGAAGCGCGGAAGCCCCGGAAGTCCCCAGGTGGCCGAGGGTGCGGGCAACACGAACGGCCGGCCCGAGAGGGCCGGTACGGGTACGGCCGAGCGCGCCGGGAGGGCCGGTACGGGTACGGCCGAGCGCGCCGAGAGGCCCAGTGCGCCTGCGAGGCCCGGGGCGACCGGACGGCCGGAGGCGCCCGAGAGGCCCGGTGCAAGCCGTAAGGACGGCACGGACGGTTTGGCCGCCCTCACCCGACTGGCCCGCGAGCACGCCTTCGCCATCCCCCGTACGGTCACCGTGCTCACCCCCAGCGGCGGCCGCCATCTGTGGCTGTGCGGCCCACCCGGTGTCGCCGTCCCGAACTCCGCCGGCCGCCTCGCCCCCGGCATCGACGTCCGTGGGCTGGGCGGCTATCTCGTCGGCCCCGGCTCCTACGCCTCGCACGGCAGCTACCGCCTCGCGACCGGCTCCCCCGCCTGGGCCCCGGCGCCCGTAC
>NZ_JAEEAP010000061.1 GCF_016103465.1 Streptomyces sabulosicollis | reverse complement strand
CGGACCGCCCCCGCCGCGGCCGGGCCGCCGCCCGGCGGCAGCCACCCGCCACGCGCATCCGGGGGCACTTCTGGCGGTCGGGTCACGCCCGGGGCCAGGAGGCGGACGGGCGGCACCTTCCCGGGGCGCCGGGTCGCGTCGAACGGGCCCTCAGCGGGGCTGTGGCGCCGCTCAGCCGCTTCCCACGCGGGCCCAGGCCCGGAGCGCCAGCCCGCGTTCGTCGGTCTTCTGACGGGCCACCAGGAGTCTTCCGTCCAGCGCCAGCGCGGCCAGCACCACCCGGCCCTGTCCGTCCAGCGCCAGCGCCGGGGTGTGGGCGCCCGGCTCGCCCGAGGGGGTCCACCACACCCCCGCGGCCTCGTCCTCGCAGGGGTACGCGGCGACGGCCAGCCCGCCGGCCGCGGTGTCCTGGTGGGCCAGGACGGTGCAGTCGTGACCGTCCACCATGGCACGCACCGCGGCGACCGGGCCGGTGCCCGTGGCCCCGCCCAGCGGCGCGGGGGCCGGGGCGTCCGGCCGCCAGGCCATGACCTCGCCGCTTCCGGCGTCGCGCCAGTAGTGGGTGAGGGTGCCGGGGCTGCTCTCGACCATGGACGCCGAATCCGGCCGGGCGTCGGCGGGGACGTCCTCCCCCCGCTCGGGGGCGGCGCCGGGCCTGGGCTGGTACCAGCGCAGCGCGGCGCCCTTCCCGGCCGGTGCGAGCAGTTCGAGGCGGCCGTCGGCGGTCGCGGCCGCCGACAGGCCGCCCAGCACGTGCGTGCCCTTCCAGTCGGTCCAGCGCTCCCACGTGCCCTTGGGATCCTGCCGCCGGGCGCTCACCCCGCCCCCGGCGTTGCGGACGAAGACGCGGAGGGCGCCGGAGGAGTCCACGGCCGCGGCCGGCGGGCCGGTCCGCTCGGCCTTGCGGGCGTCCTTCGGATGCGGGGTGCCCAGCGAGTGCCACGCCGTCAGCGGGCGGCCGGTCTGGAACTGGGTGGCGTGGACGATGTCCACGCGCGGCGGCGCGCCGTCGCCGCCCGGCCGGTGCCGGAGCCCCACCAGATGGGCATAGCCCTCGGGGCTCTGAACGACGGTCAGCCCGGCGAGCCGGCCGGACACCTCGATCAGCCACGGCCCCGCCCACTCCGCCCCTCCGGGGCGGCTCTCGGTCCAGCGGGCGACACCGCCCGTCACCGGTGCGTAGGCCGTGAGCCTGCCGTCCTTGCCGCGGAGCAACCGCAACGCCATGGCTCGCTGCCAACCCTTCCCCGAGCCGTTCCACCTGATCGACGGTGTCCATAGTAATTTGCCTGGACTATGGATGGGGTTGTGGTCGTGGACGCCGCCAATGTGATCGGTTCGGTTCCGGACGGCTGGTGGCGTGACCGGCGTGGCGCCTCCGAGCGGCTCCGCGACCGGCTGGCCGTCCTCGCCCGGACCGGGCTCCCCGACCGCCCGGGCGTGCCCGGCTGGGCCACCCGCCCTCCGGTGGACATCGTGATGGTGGTCGAGGGTGCGGCGCGGGGTGTCGAGCCGGTGGAAGGCGTACGCGTGGAGAGCGCGCCGGGCAGCGGCGACGACCACATCGTGGCCGTGGTGGCGGCCCGTGAGGAGGGCCGTCCCTGCCTGGTGGTGACGGCGGACCAGGGGCTGCGGGCGCGGGTCACGGCGCTGGGCGCGCGGACGACGGGCCCCCGGGCGGTCCGCCCGGACGGCTCGTCGTAGGCCCTGTCAGGCGGCCAGGAGGTGTCCGGCAGCTCGTGACGCCCTGCGGCGAGCCGCTCCCTTCCCGGCCCTTCCCGGCAGTCGGTATGCGGCTTTGCCGCGCGGCAGGGCCGCACCCGGACCCTGGCCGGACGACTCGGACGCGTCCGCCCGGCCACCCGCCGCACCGGCGTACCGACCGCGACCGGCCTGCCCGCGCGGGAGTTCACCCCGGCGACAGGCGACTCCTCGGCCTCCGGGGCCCAGAGGCGGAGCTCCCCTGGTCGGTGGAAGGGGCGGGGGAAGCATCGATATGCGGCTCCGCCGCGTGGCCCGCCGGACCCTCGCGGCCCTATTCCGTACGCGTCCCCGTCTCGGTCACCCGGCTGTGGCGGCGTCCGTAGAGGAAGTAGACGAGGAAGCCGATGACCATCCACACCCCGAACCGCACCCAGGTCTCGGCGGGCAGATTGAGCATCAGCCACAGCGACGCGGCCACCGAAAGGATCGGCAGCACCGGCACCCAGGGCGTGCGGAAGGCGCGGGGCAGGTCGGGCCGGGTGCGGCGGAGGATGATGACGCCCAGGGCGACCACGACGAAGGCGAAGAGCGTGCCGATGTTCACCAGGGCCGCGAGCTCGGAGATGGAGGTGAACCCGGCGACCACGGCGATCACCACGCCCAGCACGATCGTCGAGCGGTACGGGGTGCCGAACCGCGGATGCACCCGGGAGAACACCCTGGGCAGCAGCCCGTCCCGGCTCATCGCGAAGAACACCCGGCTCTGGCCGAGCAGCAGGATCATGGACACGGTGGTGAGGCCGACGGCGGCGCCGAAGCTGATGAGGCCCGCGTAGAACGGATGGCCGGTCGCCTTGAAGGCGTCGGCGAGCGGGGCGTCCACCGACAGCTTGGTGTACTTCTGCATGCCGGTGACCACGATGGACACCGCGACGTACAGCACCGTGCAGATGAGCAGCGAGCCCAGGATGCCGCGGGGCATGTCCCGCTGCGGATTCCGGGTCTCCTCCGCCGCGGTCGCCACGATGTCGAAGCCGATGAAGGCGAAGAAGACCACGGCGGCGCCGGTGAAGATGCCCTGGACGCCGAAGGTCGTCGGTTCGTAACCGAACATCAGCTGGATCAGCGGCGCCTTCAGCCCCGAGCCGGAGACCGAGCCCCGGGCCTCGGGGATGAAGGGGTGGTAGTTCTCCGGGTGGATGAAGAAGGCGCCCGCGATGATGACGAGCAGCACCACGACCACCTTGATCGCGACCACCGCGGAGGTGACCCGCGCGGACAGCTTCATGCCGAAGACCAGGATCGCGGTGATCACCAGTACGAGCAGGAAGGCCAGCAGGTCGAAGGAGAAGCCGTGCGCGGCCTCGGGCCCGGACAGGGCGTCGGGCAGATGCCACCCCGCGTTGTCCAGCAGTGAGCGGATGTAGCCCGACCAGCCCACCGAGACCACGGCGCAGGCCAGCGCGAACTCCAGCACCAGGTCCCAGCCGATGATCCAGGCGGGCAGCTCGCCGAGCGAGGCGTACGAGAAGGTGTACGCGGATCCCGCGACCGGAACCGTCGAGGCGAACTCGGCGTAGCACAGTGCGGCCAGCGCGCAGGCCACACCGGCGGCCACGAAGGACAGCGCGGTGGCGGGCCCCGCCTGCTCCTTGGCGACCGAGCCGGTGAGGACGAAGATGCCGGTGCCGATGATGACGCCGACGCCGAAGACCGTGAGGTCCAGGACGGACAGGGACCGGGTGAGGGTGTGGTCGGGCTCCTCGGTGTCCTGGATGGACTGCTCGATGCTCTTCGTCCGCAGGTACCGCGGCCGGCCTCTGCCTCCGGTGCCTCCGCCTGGTTCCTCAACGCTCACCGGTGCCACCTCCACGCCTGCCGTGCGGCTCATGCTTCTGGTTAGCGGTCGGCGGCGAGGTGTGCACACTCTGGGCGGTCCCCGATTCACCCGATGGGGGCGGACCGCGCGACGCACGCTGGGCCGGTCGGAGCAGGAAGCGCTCCGGCCGGCCCAGGCGTGAAGGGGGGCGGCAGCCCGGTGGCTCAGTCGCGCACCGGCTCGGCCGTCGTCGTCCGGGTCACCTCGGCGCCCGGACCCGCGTCCGCGGACTCGCCGCCGTAGCGGCCGCCGATCCTGGAGACCAGCCCGGTGACCTGCCGGGCGATGTCCGGCGCGGTCAGCCCGATCTCCGCCATGACCTCCTTACGGGAGGCATGGTCGAGGAAGCGGGGCGGGATGCCGAAGTCGCGCACCGGCATGTCGACGCCCGAGTCGCGCAGCGCCTGGGCGATGGCGGAGCCCACACCGCCGACCCGGCTGTTGTCCTCGACGGTGACGACCACGCGGTGGCGCTCGGCGAGGGCGGGCAGCTCCTCGTCGACCGGCTTGACCCAGCGGGGGTCGACCACCGTCGCCGAAATGCCCTGTTTGTCGAGAAGGTCGGCGACCTCCAGACACATCGGGGCGAGCGCGCCCACCGAGACCAGCAGCACATCGGGCCGCTCCCGGTCGGCCGCCGCGGGCTCCCGCAGCACATCCATACCGCCGATCCTGCCGACGGCCGCGACCGCCGGGCCCACCGCGCCCTTGGAGTAGCGCACCACGGTCGGCGCGTCCGCCACCTCCACGGCCTCGCGCAGCTGGGCGCGGACCTGGTCGGCGTCGCGCGGGGCGGCGATCCGCAGACCGGGGACGACCTGCAGGAGCGACATGTCCCACATGCCGTTGTGCGAGGGCCCGTCGGTGCCGGTGATACCGGCGCGGTCCAGGACGAAGGTGACCCCGCACTTGTGGAGGGCCACATCCATCAGGACCTGGTCGAAGGCGCGGTTGAGGAAGGTGGCGTAGACGGCGAAGACCGGGTGGAGTCCGCCGGTGGCCAGGCCGGCCGCCGAGACGGCCGCGTGCTGCTCGGCGATGCCCACGTCGTAGACCCGCTCCGGGAAGCGCTTGGCGAACTCGGTGAGCCCCACCGGGTGCAGCATGGCCGCGGTGATCGCGACGATGTCCTCGCGCTCCTCGCCGAGCTTGACCATCTCCTCGCCGAAGACCGAGGTCCAGTCGGCGCCGGAGGCCGAGATCGGCAGCCCGGTGTCCGGGTGGATCTTGCCGACGGCGTGGAAGCGGTCCGCCTCGTCCTGGAGGGCGGGCTGGTAGCCGCGGCCCTTCTCGGTGAGGCAGTGCACGATGACCGGGCCGCCGAAACGCTTCGCCCGCTGCAGCGCCGACTCCAGCGCCTCGATGTCATGGCCGTCGATCGGGCCGACGTACTTCAGCCCCAGGTCCTCGAACATGCCCTGCGGGGTGATGAAGTCCTTCAGCCCCTTCTTGGCCCCGTGCAGCGTCTCGTACAGCGGCCTGCCGACGACCGGGGTGCGCTCCAGCAGGTCCTTGCCGCGGGCCAGGAAGCGCTCGTAGCCGTCGGTGGTACGCAGGGTGGCGAGGTGGTTGGCCAGCCCGCCGATGGTCGGGCCGTAGGAGCGCTCGTTGTCGTTGACGACGATGACCAGCGGGCGGTTCTTGGCGGCGGCGATGTTGTTGAGCGCCTCCCAGGCCATCCCGCCGGTGAGCGCCCCGTCGCCGATCACGGCGACCACATGGTCCTGCTTGCCGAGCAGCTCATTGGCCTTGGCGATGCCCTCGGCCCAGCCGAGGACGGTCGAGGCGTGGCTGTTCTCGATGACGTCGTGCTCGGACTCGGCGCGCGAGGGATAACCGGACAAACCACCCTTGCTCTTGAGCTTGGAGAAGTCCTGGCGGCCGGTGAGCAGCTTGTGCACATAGGACTGGTGGCCGGTGTCCAGCAGCACCTTGTCCCGGGGTGAGTCGAAGACCCGGTGCAGGGCGATGGTCAGCTCCACCACGCCGAGATTGGGGCCGAGATGGCCACCGGTCTTGGAGACGGCGTCGACGAGGAAGGAGCGGATCTCCGCGGCCAGCTGGTCCAGCTCCTCCGGAGTGAGCCGGTCCAGATCGCGCGGTCCCGTGATGCGGGTCAGCAGCACCCGTGCCTCCTTGCTTCGAGCGTCTCCATGGAGCTTGCCGTCCGCCCGAGTCTAATGTTCCGCCCTCCGGCGCAGACCTCCCCCCATGCGATCTCCGTCACGCGTGTTCTCTTCAGACAGCTGCCCGGTGCCTTCCGTGGAGGCACCGGGCAGCCGGGTGAGCGGATGGGGCGTCGGGGGTCAGCCGCGGCCCGCGGACCGCTGTGTCCTGCGCGACACCGAGTCGATGACGACGGCGGCCAGCAGCACCCCACCGGTGATCATGTACTGGACGGAGTTGGCGACGCCCAGCAGGTTCATCCCGGACGAGATCGAGCCGATGACCAGCATGCCGAGCAGCGCCGACCAGACCGAGCCACGGCCACCGAAGAGGCTGGTGCCACCGATGACCGCGGCCGCGATGGCCTCCATCAGCAGGTTGCCGGTGCCGGCCTGCTGGCTGGCGGAGCCGATCCGGGAGGCGATCATGATGCCGCCGCACGCGGCCATCAGCCCGGCCAGCGAGTAGACCGAGATCCGGATGGCGACGACGTTGATGCCCGCGCGGCGGGCGGCCTCGACGCTGCCGCCCAGGGCGATCACCTTGCGCCCGTAGGAGGTGCGGCGGACCACGAAGTCCAGGATCACCAGGACCGCCACGAAGATCACCAGGGCGAGGGGCAGGCCCTTGTACTCGTTGAGCCGCCAGGCCGCGGCGTAGACGATCACCGCGAGCACACCCGTACGGACCAGGATCTCGCTCAGCGGCCGCGAGGGTATGCCGACCGCCTTACGGCGCCTGGCGTCCAGGAACTGGGCGAGGAAGAAGCCCGCCGTCGCCACCGTGGCCGCCCCGTACGCGGCGATGAGCTGGCTGAAGTAGTGCGCGGTGAGATCGCGCACAAAGCTGTCGTCCGCGATGCTGATGGTGCCGGTGGTGCCGAGCACCTGGAGCATCAGACCGTTCCAGGCCAGCAGACCGGCCAGGGTCACCACGAAGGCCGGTACGCCGATCTTGGCGAAGAAGAAGCCGTGCACCGCGCCGAGGACCGCGCCACTGGCGAGCGCCGCGATCAGCGCGATCCCCTCGGGCACCCCGTGGTTGACGTTGAGCACCGCCAGGGTCGCCGCGGCCAGACCGCTGAGCGAGCCGACGGACAGGTCGATCTCACCGAGCAGCAGCACGAAGACGATCCCGACCGAGATCATGCCGGTGCCGCCGAGCAGGATGGAGAGGTCGGAGAGGTTCTTGGGCGAGAGGAAGGCACTGTCCTTCCACTGGAAGACCGCCCAGATGATGGCGATGCCGACGATGACCGGGACCGCGCCCAGATCGCCGCTGCGCATCTTGCGGCCGAACTCCGTCAGATAGCCCTTGAACCCCTCCTGACGCACCAGCAGCCGGGGGTCGACGACGGTGACCGCGTCCTTGGCGACGGGGTTGGCGTCGGCCGGGCCGCTCGCCTTGTTGGCGCCGTTCGACGGGCCGCCGTTGGTCTTGTCGACGTTCGTGGTCACTTCGCGACCTCCCCGCTACGCGCCTTGCGGCGGGTCACGGCGTTGTCCGTGGCGCCGGTGATGGCGGAAATGATCTCTTCCTGAGAGGTGGTCTTCACATCGAAGGTGCCGTTGTTGCGGCCCAGCCGCAGCACCGCGACCCGGTCCGCGACGGCCTTCACGTCGGCCATGTTGTGGCTGATGAGGATGACGGCGAGGCCGCGGTCGCGCAGCCGCTCGACCAGGTCCAGGACCTGCGCGGTCTGCTCCACGCCGAGGGCGGCGGTGGGCTCGTCCAGGATCACCAGCTTGGGCTCGCCGAGCATCGAACGGGCGATGGCGACGGTCTGCCGCTGGCCACCCGAGAGCGAGGCGATCGGGATCCGCACACTGGGGATGCGGATCGACAGGGTCTGCAGCAACTCCCGGGAGCGCCGCTCCATTTCGACCTCGTCGAGCACCCCGGCACGCAGGATCTCGCGGCCGAGGAAGAGGTTGCCGACGACGTCGATGTTGTCGCAGAGGGCGAGGTCCTGGTAGACGGTCGCGATGCCCAGCTCCTGGGCGTCGTGCGGCCGGGTCACCTGGACGGGCTTGCCCTGCCACTCGACGACGCCTTCGTCGGCGGGGCCGACTCCTGCGATGGACTTGACGAGGGTCGACTTGCCGGCACCGTTGTCGCCCACCAGGGCGACGACTTCACCGGCGTGGACCTCCAGATGGATGTCGGTGAGCGCCTGGACGGCGCCGAACCGCTTGGAGATCCCGCGCAACGCCAACACGGGTCCGTTCGGCACGATGGCCATCTCCGTTCCGGGCAGGGTGGTCCCTGCTGTGTGACGGAGGGGAGAGCGCGCTCTCCCCTCGGATGGGGGGTGAGTCAGGGGACGGGCGGGCCGTCCGCGGAGGTGCGGACGGCCCTGCTCCGTCATTGCCGGAGACCGGCCGTTACTTCAGACCGATCTCCGCGCACGCCGCCTTGATCTTGGCGGTGCAGATCTGGTCGACCTTGTAGATCCCGTCCTTGATGACGGTGTCCTTGATGTTCTTCTTGGTCAGCGAGACCGGCGTGATCAGCGTCGCCGGGATGTCCTTGGTGGTCGGGCTGTCGACCGTGTTGGACTCGTTGACCTTCTCCCCGCGGCCGAGCGCGATGGCCATCTCGGCGGCGGCGGTGGCCTCGTCCAGGTAGGACTTGTACACGCTCATGTACTGCTCACCGGTGACGACCCGGCGCACACCCTCGATCTCGGCGTCCTGCCCGGTGACCGGGGGCAGCGGGTTGAGGCCACCGCTCTTGAGCGCGGTGATCGCGCCGCCGGCCATGCTGTCGTTGGCCGAGTAGACGCCGATGATGTTGTCCTTGCCGAGCGAGGAGATGGCGCCCGTCATGGCCTCGTTGGCCTTGTCCGCCAGCCAGCGGTCGATGTCGTACGACTTGCCGACGTCCACCTTGCCCTTGAGGACGGACATCGCGCCCTTCTTGAACATGGCGGCGTTGGGGTCGGCCTCCCAGCCGTTGAGCATGACGATCTTGCCGCTCTTGGCCTTGTCGCCCAGCGCTTCGAGCAGGGCCCTGCCCTGGACCTTGCCGACCGTCTCGTTGTCGAACGAGGTGTACGCGGAGACCGGGCCCTCGGCGAGCCGGTCGTAGGCGATGACCGGGATGCCGTCCTCGTCGGCCTTCCTGACCGAGCTGGCGATGGACTTGGAGTCCACCGAGTCGAGAATGATCGCGTCGACCTTCTTGGTGATCATCGAGTCGACCTGCTGCTGCTGAACCGAGGGGTCCGACTTGGCGTTGACGTACAGGACCTTGCAGTCGGCGCAGAGTGCCTTGATCTTCTTGGTGACGAAGGGCCGGTCGAAGTTCTCGTATCTGGCCGTCTGATCCTCGGGCAGCAGTAGCCCGATCGTGAGCGGACCGGTCTTCTTCTTGTCGTCCTTCTTGTCGTTGTCGGCTTCCTTCGCCGAGCCACATGCGGCGAGGGCTACCGTCATCGACATGACAGAAGCGGCAAGAGCGACGCGACGCATCGTTGCGTTCATTTAGGGGTGACCTCCCTGACGAGGCCGCGTCATTGCGGCCGAGGTGGCTGGAAGTCAACTCGGCCGCCCGCATGGCGTCAAGAAGTAAATCCTTAACGAGATGGCAACGGTGCCATTCGTTATCTGAGTGAACGCAGCCGGACAGGCCGGATAGACGGAGCGTGACCGGACAAAGCCGCTCAGGCAAGCCCGGAGCCCAACGGCCCCCGCCCGGCGGTCAGGTGAGGGCCGGAGCCCCCGCCGAGAGCGCCCCGTCCAGCAGCGTCGAATCGCCCATCTCGCTGAGCACCAGCGCGAGCGCGCCCAGCACCTCGGCCCGGCCGCCCAGCGCCCCCGGCATCACCGACAGCTGATGGGCGGCGCTGGGGATCGCGTACCGCGCGACCGACTCCCGGATCGGGCCCAGCACCAGCTCCCCCGCCTCGGCGAGCTGTCCGCCCAGCACCATCCGGCTCGGGTTGATCAGATTGCACAGGTTGGCCACCCCGCTGCCGATGTGCCGGCCGACGTCACCGATCACCCGCCGGCAGCCCGGGTCGCCCTCGCGGGCGAGCTGCACCATGCGCTCCACGGTGAGGTCCGCCCCATGGCTGGAATGCAGCAGCGGCAGCACGTAGCGGGCCGCGGTGAAGGTCTCCAGACAGCCGCGATTGCCGCAGCGGCACACCGGGCCCGACTCGTCCAGGGTGATGTGGCCGATCTCGCCCGCCGTACCGCCGGGGCCGCGGTAGATCTTCCCGCTGATCACCAGCCCCGCGCCGACACCGTCGGCGACCTTGATGTAGGCGAGGTCGCCGACCCCGCGGCCGGAGCCCCAGACCAGCTCGCCGAGCGCGCCGAGGTTGGCGTCGTTGTCCACGTGCACCGGCACCCCGAGCCGCTGGGCCAGGTCGTCGCGCGGATTGGTACCGGCCCAGCCCGGCAGGATCGCGGTCGAGCCCAGCGTGCCGGTCTCCACGTCGATCGGGGCGGGCACGCCGAGGCCGACGCCGACCACCTTGTCCTGGCTCAGCCCGCTGGCCGTGATCAGCCTGCTGACCAGCTGCTCGGCCCGGTCCAGGCCCTGCGAGGAGGAGGCGTCCACATCCAGCGGCTCGGCCTCCTCGGCCAGCACCTGATGGGCGAGGTTGCCGATGGCGACACGCAGGTGGGTATGGCCGAAATCCACCCCCACCACGATGCCCGCGTCACCGCTGAGCGAGACGCTGCGCGCCCGGCGGCCGCCCGCCGAGGTGGGGGTGACCTCGACCGTTCCGCCGTCCTTGAGCTCACGCACGATGTTGGAGACGGTGGCGGCGGACAGCCCGGTGGACCGGGCGATCTCCGCCTGGGTCAGCGAGCCCGCCATGCGCACCGCACGGACCACCCGCTCGAGATTGGCCCGGTGCAGCGACGACTGCGATCCCGGAGTCTCCACGCCCATCCACTCCCGCCTTCGCGGGCGGCACGACGGCCGCTCCGCCGACCGGACCGCAGCAATGAGGCCCGGCTGTGTCTCCAACATGTGAACTCTAAGCTGAGCCGCCACGGTTGTCCCACGTCAAGTCCCCGACCGCCGCGGGACGGCTCGCGGTACCCTCCGCCGCCCACAGCGGCACGGCCCCGTCCTCTCCGCGTGGCGGAGAGGACGGGGCCGCGGAAAGCGCTGCGGCGGGTTCCCCTATTTGAGCGCGCCCGCGGTCAGACCCGCCTGGACCTGCCGCTGGAAGAGGATGTAGACGGCCAGGACGGGAAGCATCGCCAGGACCAGACCGGCGAAAAGCGCCGACCAGTCGCCCTTGTACTGCTGACTGGCCGCGAGCTGCACAAGACCCTGGGTGAGCACCCGCTTGTCCTCGTCGGTGTTGAGCACCGTGGGCAGCATGTACTGATTCCACTGACCGAGGAAGTTGAAGATCCCCACGCTGATCAGTCCGGGCTTCGCCATCGGCAGCATGACCTGGAAGAACGTCCTGGTGTGGGACGCCCCGTCGATCAGAGCGGCCTCCGCGACCGAGGAGGGCAGCGTCTTGAAGAACGAGGTGAGGAAGAAGACCGTGAACGGCAGCGAATAGGCGATATAGACCAGAATGAGCCCATGAAAGGTGTTGAGCAGGCTCATGTTCTTCATCACGAAGAACAGCGGCACCAGCGCCAGGATGATCGGAAAACTCATCCCGCCGACGAACATGAAATAGATGAATCGCTTTCCCGGGAATTCGAAGCGGGCCAGGATGTAGGCCGCCATCGAGCCCAGCAGCATCGTCCCGATCAGGGAGCAGCCCACCACCAGGATGGTATTGAGGAAGAAGTCGCCGATGTTCGACTTGCTCCAGGCCCGGGTCCAGTTGTCGAAGTGCAGCGCGGAGGGCAGCCCCCAGGGCGAGGTGAAGATCTGCTTGTCGGTCTTGAGGGAGCTCATCACCGCCCACAGCAGCGGCAGCGTGACCAGCAGCCCCCAGACCACCAGGATGCCGTGCGAGAAGACGTTGAGGACCTTGCCCTCGCTGCCGATCCTGCCCTCGGGGGTGAAGCCCGGCGGCGGCTGCTTGGCGGCGGGCCCGGCGGCCGGCGCCTCGTCCTCCTTGGTGACGCCCGGGAGTTCCGAGGGCTCTGCGTGCGAGGTCACTGTGGTTCCCCCAGATCGGCGGTCGGGCGGCGGTGGCCGGGTGCGGTCGGTGTGATCGGCATCAGTACTCCAGCCGTTCGCGCCGGCCGAGCCTGGTCACGATGACCGCGAAGATCAGGGTGACGATGAGCATCGCGACGCCGATCGTGGTGGCCCGTCCGGCCTGCCCGTCGTGGAAGGTCTTGGTGTAGACGTAGTAGCCCATGACCTGGGTGGAGTCGGCGGGGCCGCCCGGCCCCACGGTCATGATCTGCACCACGGCGAACGCGTCGAGCGCGATGATGCCCATATAGATCCAGCCGGTCTGGACCGTGTCCCACAGCAGCGGCAGGGTGATCTTGAAGAAGGTCTTGATCCGGTTGGCCCCGTCGAGCAGCGCCGCCTCGTAGAAGTCCCGCGGGATGGAGCTCATCCCGGCGGAGAAGAGGACGACGTAGAAGCCGACGTTGCTCCAGACCATCACCGCCATCAGGCACCACAGCGCCAGCTTCGGATCGGCCAGCCACTGCTGCTGGAGCGAGTCCAGGCCGACTCCGTCGAGGAAGGAGTTGATCGCGCCGTTGCGCGGGTTGTAGGTGAACTGGAACAGCAGGGCGACGATCGCGATCGACAGCACCTGCGGAAAGAAATAGATCACCTTGTACAGGCTCGACCCGCGCACCCCGGAGACCGCCGCGTTCTTCCGGCCCCGGCCGCCCACATTGAGCATGAAGGCGAAGAAGAGCCCGAGGCCGAGCGTCACCAGCGGCACCACCAGCAGCAGCACGACATTGTGCCCGACCGCTTTCCAGAAGAGGTCGTCATGCAGCAGCCAGTTGTAGTTCTTGAACCCGACCATCGTGAAGTCGGAGCTCAGGCCCGTCCAGTCGGTGAAGGAGTAGTAGATGGCCTGGACGAACGGCGAGATCACGAAGACCGCGTAAAGGATCACCGGCAGGGCCAGGAACCCCGCGATGAACCGGTACTTCCCATGCTGCATTTCTACCGACCTCGGTCTTCCCCTACGGATAATGCCGCCGGCGACGCGTGAAGCAGCATCAGACGTGCTTGTACTTCTTGACGGCGTCGTCCTTGGCCGTGTCATCGGCGAACTTCTGGCACTTCTTGATCGTCTCGGCGGGGGTCATCCGGCCCGCCATCATCTCGCCGAGCGCGCCGACGCCGATCTGCTGCTTCTGCAGCGTCACGTACCAGTCCTGGAGCCGCGGGTTGACCACGTTCTTGCCCGCCTTGGTCAGCGCCTCCTGCGCGGACGCCAGGCCCGGCGGCAGGCTGAGGCCGTCGGTGCCGCCGTTGAGGGAGGAGAGCGAGGACACCTGCTTGATGAAGTTCTTGGTGGACTTCTCGCCGAGCATGATCCGCAGCAGCTCCATGCCGCCCTCGGGGTTCTTCGCCGACTTCGGGACGATGAAGGGCTCACCGCCGGAGGCCCACAGGGTGCCGAACGGCAGCTTGTCGCTCTTGTCCAGGCTGGACGGCGCGGCCACCGCCATCTGGAAGTCCTTCGGGGTGGTCTTCTTCGCCTCGTTCTCCACCCAGGAGCCGTTGGGGATGAACAGCGCCTTGCCCTGGTTCCAGGCGGTCTGGGACTCGATGTGGGTGAGTCCGGGGGTGCCCTTGAGGATGTAGCCCTTCTTGTAGAGCTCGTAGTACGCCTCGAAGGCGGCCTTGACGGCCGGGTGCTTCCAGGCGTTCGGCTCCAGGTTGTCGATCGAGTCCAGGACCTCCCGGCCGCCGATCTTGGCGATGAAGGGGTAGAGGCTGAAGGGCAGGTAGTACGGGTACTTGCCGGGGTAGGTCCAGCCGGCGATGTTCTTCTTCTTGGCCTTCTCGCAGACCTTGAGCATGTCGTCCCAGGTCTCGGGGTACTCCACGTCCAGCTTGGCGAGGTTGCTCTTGGAGTACCAGACGCCGTAGACGGTGTAGGCGTAGTAGAGGATCCACACCGGCTTGCCGTCGAACTGGCCCATCTCCACGACACCGGGGCGCAGCGTCTCGCGCACCGTCTTGTTCGGGTCGTCGAGGGAGGGTGCGTCCAGCAGCGGGGTGAGGTCGGTCAGCTGGTTCTTCCCGACCAGGGTGCCCATGTCCATCTGCTCGGCGCCGGAGTTGTCGACGAGGTCCGGCGGGGTGCCGCCGTTGAAGCGCGGCTGGAGCACGGTCTGGATCTTCTGGGTGGCGGCGTGCTTGACCTTGCCCTTGGTCTTCGGGAAGGCCGCGACGTACTCCGCCTCGGCGTCCTTGGCGTACTGCTGGCCGAAGCCGCCGTCGAAGATGACGACGTCGAGCGCGGCGCTCTCATTGACGGCGAGCGGGTTCTTGGCGCTCTTCTTGCCCTTGTCGACCTTCTTGGAGTCGTCGTCACCGCCGCTGGCACAGGCGGACAGCGCGCTCATCGCGGGCACGGTGACCAATCCGAGCGCCGCCGAGCGCTTGATCAGATCGCGACGGCCGACATCTGAGGTGGATCCCATGCTCAAGTCCTCGCCTTCGTCAGGACTCAGGCGGTGTAACGGTCTCCCGTACATGCTCGCCTCCGGCGAGGGGCCCGACACCGCGGGTCAGTTGAAGCGTCAAGCGGAGTATTGCTGGGTGTACGCCGGGGAGAGCGGATGACCCGCCGAGGCCCTCCGATATGGGCCGCGGTGCGGCCTTCCCCCTGGGGCGACAGGTATAGTCCACTGGGCCTCATATGGGCAAGATCGAGAGGTCATCGGGTACCAGTCTTTCCCGAGTTGAGACCTGCCCGACATACCGTAGGGGAGACATGCCGCGCGGCACGCCGCCGTGCGCGCTCCCCGAAAGGCGGTTCCCGTGTCCCGCAAGCAGCTCACCCTCGCCACCAGCATTGTCGTGACCGCGACACTCGCGGTCACCGCGGGGTGCGGCTCCGGCAGAGGCGGCTCGTCCGCCGGGGACAGCAAGGGCGGCGCGGCGATCGGCAAGGGCATGGCCCAACTGCCGGTCGAGCCGACCCAGGCGCCGACCGAGGAGCCCACCGACGACCCGTATGACGAGCCGTCGGACTCCCCCACCGGCGGCTCCGGCCTGGTCACCCCGGACGCCAAGATGGGCACCTGCGGATGGGGTTCGGACGGCAAGCCCTACGCCAATGTGAAGATCAGCAATTCCGGCTCCGGCACGGCCTACTACTCGCTGCTGGTCGGCTTCGTCGACAGCTCCGAGGAGGTCGTGACCACCGGGGTGGAGTCCGACGCGGCCGTGGCGGGCAACGCCGAGAAGACCATCAAGGTCACCGGGATCAAGGCGGACAGCTCGCACACCGCGAAGAAGTGCCGGCTGTCGCTGGCCACCAAGTCCGACAACGCGGGCTGACGACACGCCGGGAGCAACCCCCGGGGGCGCGCGGAACCGCCCCCACGGACGCGGGCCGTGCCACCGATGGTGGTACGGCCCGCGCCGCACCGCCCGCCGCGCGGGGGCCCATTGAGCGCTGTTCGCATCCTTGACACCACCCTCCCCCTGCCTCCCTACTTATCTCTGCCCGACCCAGTGGACAACGTTGTCAGACTCGTTGAGAGGCTGAGTATGCGACAGAGACGACCCCAGAGACGATGGCGTGGGATCGGACGGTCGGCCGCCTTGGTGGCGGCCGTCCTGCTGGCGGTGACGGCCCAGGGCGGTGCGGTCGCCGCCCCCGCCGGCCCGGACTCCGCGCACCACGCCGACCGCACCTTCGCCTCGTCCTTCGAGTCGGGCGATCCCCAGCCCGACTGGCGGAACACGGTCGAGACCGGCCCCGACGGCAAGAAGAAGGCGTCGGGAGTGGACGGAGGCTACTCCTCCGGGATCCCCGGCAATGTCACCGACAAGGTCACCGAGGTCCGCGCGAGCGGGGAGAACACCGACGGCGGGGAGATCAAGGAGAACCTCGTCGACGGCGAGGTCACCAGCAAGTGGCTGGCCTTCGACACCACCGCCCGGCTCGAGTTCGACCTGAGCGAGCCGGTGGAGGCCGTCCGCTACGCCCTCACCTCCGCCAACGACGCCCCCGGCCGTGACCCGAAGGACTGGACCCTCAAGGGCTCGGCCAACGGCTCCGACTGGACGACGCTGGACACCCGTAAGGACGAGACGTTCTCCTCGCGCCAGCAGACGCGGGAGTTCTTCTTCGAGAATTCCAGGGCCTACAAGCACTTCCGGCTGGAGATCACCCGCAACGCCGGGGACGACATCGTCCAGCTCGCGGAGGTGCAGTTCGCAACCGGCGACACCACTCCGCCCGCGGCCTCCGACATGCAGACCCGGATCGACCGCGGCCCGACCGGCTCCCCCACCGCCAAGGCCAACGCGGGCTTCACCGGCACCCACGCCCTGCGCTACGCGGGCACCCACAAGCCGGACGGCCGGGCGTACTCGTACAACAAGGTCTTCGACGTCGACACGGCCGTCACCCGGGACACCCGGCTGTCCTACCGGATCTTCCCGTCGATGCCCGAGACCGATCTCGACTACCCGGCCACCCATGTCTCCGTCGACCTCGCCTTCACCGACGGCACCTACCTCAGCGAGCTGCCCGGCGCGGTCGACCAGCACGGCGCCCGGATGACCCCGCAGGGCCAGGCCGCCTCCAAGACGCTCTACGTCAACCAGTGGAACCACAAGGAGTCGCGGATCGGCGCGGTCGCCGCGGGCAAGACGGTCGACCGGATCCTCGTGGCCTACGACTCCCCCAAGGGCCCGGCGCAGTTCCGCGGCTGGGTGGACGACATCGCGATCGCCCCCAAGGCGCCCGAGAAGCCGCTGAAGCACCTGTCGGACTACGCCCTGACCACTCGCGGCACCAACTCCAGCGGCAGCTTCTCGCGCGGCAACAACTTCCCGGCCACCGCCGTCCCCAATGGCTTCAACTTCTGGACGCCGGTGACCAACGCGGGTTCCACCGACTGGCTCTACCAGTACGCCCGCGCCAACAACGCCGACAACCTCCCCACCATCCAGGCGTTCAGCGCCAGCCATGAGCCCAGCCCCTGGATGGGCGACCGGCAGACCTTCCAGGTGATGCCGTCCGGCGCGGCCGGCACCCCCGACGCCGGGCGCACCGCCCGCGCGCTCCCCTTCCGCCACGAGAAGGAGACGGCCCGTCCCTACTACTACGGGGTGACCTTCGAGAACGGCCTCACGGCCGAGATGGCGCCCACCGACCACGCCGCGGCCCTGCGCTTCACCTATCCGGGCGAGGACGCGAGCGTCATCTTCGACAACGTCAACAACAACGGCGGGCTGACCCTCGACGCCGAGCACGGCGTCGTCACCGGCTACTCCGACGTCAAGAGCGGGGGGTCCGCGGGAGCCACCCGGCTGTTCGTCTACGGCGTCTTCGACACCCCGGTCAGCGCGAGCGGCAAGCTGGACGGCGGCGGCGGCAAGGACGTCACGGGCTACTTCCGCTTCAAGCCGGGGAAGGACCGCACGGTCACCCTCCGGCTCGCCACCTCGCTGATCAGCGTGGACCAGGCGAAGACCAACCTCGACCGGGAGCTGCCCGCGTCGCGGTCGTTCGAGCAGGTCAAGCGGGCCGCCCAGGCGGAGTGGGACGACATCATGGGCCGGATCGAGGTCGAGGGCGCGGACCGCGGCCAGCTCACCACGCTCTACTCCAGCCTCTACCGGCTGTACCTCTATCCCAATTCCGCTTTCGAGAACACCGGGACGGCGGCGAAGCCCCGCTACCAGTACGCGAGCGCCTTCTCGCCGGCCACCGGGGAGAACACCCCCACCCACACCGGCGCGAAGATCGTCGACGGCAAGGTGTATGTCAACAACGGCTTCTGGGACACCTACCGCACCACCTGGCCCGCCTACTCCCTGCTCACCCCGAAGCGGGCGGGCACGATGGTCGACGGCTTCGTGCAGCAGTACAAGGACGGCGGCTGGATATCCCGCTGGTCCTCACCGGGCTACGCCGATCTGATGACCGGCACCAGCTCGGACGTGGCCTTCGCCGACGCCTATCTGAAGGGTGTGCGGTTCGACGCCGAGGCCGCGTACGAGGCGGCGCTGAAGAACGCCACCGCCGTGCCGCCCACATCGGGCGTCGGCCGGAAGGGCATGTCCACCTCGCCCTTCCTCGGCTACACCAGCACCGAGACCCATGAGGGGCTGTCCTGGGCGCTGGAGGGCTATCTCAACGACTACGGCCTCGCCAACATGGGCAAGGCGCTCTACGCGAAGACGAAGAAGGCCCGCTACAAGGAGGAGTCCGAGTACTTCCTGCACCGTGCGCAGGGCTACGTCTCGCTCTTCGACGACAAGGCGGGCTTCTTCCAGGGCAAGGACGCGAACGGCAAGTGGCGCGTGGACTCGGAGAAGTACGACCCGAGGATCTGGGGCTACGACTACACCGAGACCAACGGCTGGGGCTACGCCTTCACCGCGCCCCAGGACAGCCGGGGCCTGGCCAACCTCTACGGCGGCCGGGCCGGTCTGGCCAAGAAGCTGGACACCTACTTCTCCACCCCGGAGACCGCCTCGCCGGAGTTCGCCGGTTCCTACGGCGGCGTCATCCACGAGATGACCGAGGCGCGGGACGTCCGCATGGGCATGTACGGCCACAGCAACCAGGTCGCCCACCACGTGACGTACATGTATGACGCGGCGGGCCAGCCGTGGAAGACCCAGGAGAAGGTGCGCGAGGTGCTCTCCCGCCTCTACACCGGCAGCGAGATCGGCCAGGGCTACCACGGCGACGAGGACAACGGCGAGCAGTCCGCCTGGTACCTCTTCAGCTCGCTGGGCTTCTATCCGCTGGTGATGGGCGGCTCGGAGTACGCGATCGGATCGCCGCAGTTCACCAAGGCCACGGTGCATCTGGAGAACGGCCGCGACCTCGTCGTCAAGGCCCCGCGCAACAGCGCGCGGAACGTGTACGTCCAGGGTCTGAGGGTCAACGGCAAGGCGTGGAACTCCACCGCCCTGCCGCACTCGGTGCTCGCCAAGGGCGGCACGCTGGAATTCACGATGGGCGCCAGGCCGTCGGCCTGGGGCACGGGGAAGAACGCCGCGCCGTCCTCCATCACCAAGGACGACAAGGTGCCCACCCCGCGCCACGACCTGACGGTGCCGAGCGGCGGTACGGCGCTGCTGGACAACACCTCGGGCACCGAGGCCACCTTCGCGTCGGTGGACCTGCCGGTCACCGGGCCGGGCCGCGCGGTGCAGTACACCCTGACCTCGTCGGACCGCGGCAAGGCCCCGGCGGGATGGGTGCTCCAGGGCTCCCGGGACGGTGAGAAGTGGCGGGACCTGGACCGCAGATCGGGAGAGTCCTTCAGCTGGGACAAGCAGACCCGCGTCTTCTCGGTGCGCACGCCCGGCACGTACGCGCACTACCGCCTGGTGCCGGACGCCACGTCGACCCTGGCGGAGGTGGAGCTGCTGAGCTGAGCCGTTGGGTGGGCCGGGTCCGTATCCGCGGGCCCGGCCCGCACGGCCCGGGGACGCGGCTCATGCGCGGCGAGCGTGGGCGGCCCGTTACTGTGAGCCCATGCCATATGCCCCCGCGCTCCTCGTCATCGACATGCAGAACGCCCTGGCGGCGATCTCGTACCGGGCCGCCGAAACCGTCGCCGTGATCGCGGGACTCCGCGAACGTGCCAAAGCCGCGGGCGTGCCGGTCGTGACGATTCAGCACCAGGGCGGCGAGCTGGAGGCCGGTACGGAGGGCTGGCGGATCGTTCCCGAGCTCACGCCCTCCGCCGACGAGGCCGTCGTCCACAAGACCAGTGCGGACGGCTTCCTGCACACGGATCTCGACAAGACCCTCAAGGCGCTGGGCGTCACCGAGGTGGTCGTCACCGGGTTCGCGACCGAGATCTGTGTGGACACCACGGCCCGGCAGGCGCTGAGCCACCAGTACGACGTGGTGCTGGTCGCCGACGGGCACACCACGTCCGAGCGGCCCGACACCGGCGATTTCGCCTCGCCTGAGCGGTCGATCGCCCACCACAACGCGATTTTCCGGCAGCTCGACTTTCCGGGGCGCCGCATCCGCGTAGTGCCCGCGGCCGACGTGGACTTCACCGCCGCTTAGCGCTGTCCACACCCACCGCCTCACCGAGGAGCGGTAGCGGCCGTCTCCTCGCCTCGCGGGCGAGTTTCCGGCCGGGACCGCATGGACCGGCGAACTTCTGGACACCGCGCGGTCCGCGGGCGTACGGCGTGTGGTCCTGCTCTCCTCCCAGGCCGCCGGGACGCGTCCCAACGCGGTGTCACACGCCCCCCTGCGCGCGTTCGAGGAGGCCGTGCGCCGGTCGGGTCTTGACTGGACGGTCCTGCGGCCCGGGGGCTTCGCCTCGAACGCCTTCGCCTGGGCCGAGCCCGTCCGTAAGGAGCGCGTGATCGCGGCGCCCTTCCCCGACGTCGCACTGCCGGTGGTGGACCCCGCGGACATCGCGGAGGTCCCGGGCGTCGAGGACCCGCAAGACGCTCTCGGCGCGGACCTCGACCTGGGTCGCGGCCCGGGTTTCGGCCCGCACCTCCGCGAAGGCTCGCTGGGTGTGCTCGGAACGGAAGAAGTTCAGCAACGCGGACATCAGGCGAACAGGTCCTCGACGCGAGAGGCCGTCGCGGCCCGCTTCAGCCAGTTACCGAGAGGCTGACGACGAACGCCATGCTCGTCTCCGGGAAGGGCACGCCGAGCAGTTGTCTCAGTGCTCGGACGATGGCCCCGGTGTCCTCCTGGAAAATTCGGTGGAGGGCCTCATGTGAAGACCTGACCATGCGTCGAACGCTAGAGAGGTGAGGGCAAGTGCCGATGGCACTTGCCCTCGTTTCACTCGATCGTATGCACCGGACTCAGCCGCGGGCGACCGCGAAGACGTGGAGATCCGCGTTGTCGGGCAGGGTGACGTTCTTGACCGTCTTGCCCTCGGGGGCCCGGAACGCCTTCGTGGCGAAGATGTAGGCGTCCACCACGTCCTTGTCGCCGCCGCTGATGTTGCGGTACGGGGTCTTGGCGACGGTCACATTGCCGTACTGGACCGTTCCGCCGCCGCCACCCACCGTCCAGTCGGTGAAGGCCAGCTCCGTGGTGTCCGAACTCCCGTCGGTGTAGGTGACCTTGGCGGTGGCCTTCTGGTTGCCGTTGACGGCGCTGCCGATGAAGGAGAGCCCGGTGGACGGGGGCAGGGCGATGGTCTGGCCGGTGGCGGAGGCGTTGTCGGGGCGGCCGGCCGGGGAGGCGGGCCAGGTGTAGTCCAGGCCCTGGGTGGTGCCCCTGGCGCCCGGCTCGAGACCGGCGGCGGCGAGGGCCTGGCGGGAGTAGCTCCAGCCGCCGCCGTCGTAGTCGCCCTCGTCGTGCTCGCCGTCGTCCTCGGTCGCGCCGACGTTGTTGTACGCGGCGAGCAGCGAGCCGGGGGCGGCCACGGTCAGCGTGACCGGCTGGACGACCTCGGTGTCCTCGCTGGTCACCGTCACCTTCGCGTCGTAGAAGCCCTCGGCCGTGTCCTTCCCCGCGCGCAGGGAGATCTCCGCCGTGCCGTCCGGGCCGACCGTCCCGGAGGCGGGTGAGGCGGTGATCCCGTCGGGGGCGTCGGTGGTGAACTGCACCTCGGGGCGGTCGCCCTCGCTGACCGGGACGGCGGCCACCTTCACGGTCAGGCTGTCGCCCGGGGCGAGCGTGCCCGTGGTGGGCCCGACCCCGATCTGGTACGGCTGCTCGCCCTCGCGGAAGGAGGGCGGTGCGTCGGCCGGGGCCGAGCCCCAGGCGCGGTCGGGGGCGTCGGACAGGGTGTAGTCCAGCGTGCCGCCGTGCCGTACGAAGGACTCCGGAAGCCAGGGGCGGTCACTCGCCCGCCCGTTCACCTTCAGCGCCTGGACGTACGGCGCGCCGGGCGCGGCCTGCGGGGCGCGGACGGAGATGTCCCGGGCGCCGCGGTCGATCTCGATCCTCGGGAAGAGGGGCGAGGCCAGGACCAGTTCGGCGCGCGAGGGCACCTGCGGGTACATGCCGAGGGCGGAGAAGACGTACCACGACGACATCTCGCCGAGGTCGTCGTTGCCGGGGATGCCGTCGGACTTCGTGGTCCACAGCTGACGCATCGCGGCGCGCACGGTCTCCTGCGTCTTGTACGGCTGTCCGGCGTAGGCGTAGAGGTAGGGGACGTTGATCGACGGCTCGTTGTCCAGCTCGGACTTCTCGCCGCCCTTGCCGGTGAGCGCCCAGCCCCCGTCGGCGTCGTGGAAGAAGGCGTCCAGACGCTTCAGCGCGGCGTCCTTACCGCCCATGGCGGCGAAGAGACCGGCGGGGTTGTGCGGGACCATCCAGGTGTACTGGGCGCTGGTGCCCTCCACGAAGCCGTTGCCGGTGCCCGGGGTGAAGCCGGTGACCCAGCTGCCGTCGGCCTTACGGTTGGCGGCGTAGCCGCCGGTTTCCGGGTCGGCGGCGGCGTTGAAGTTGTTCTGCCACCACTGGGCGCGGCGCGCGAAGGTGGCGGCGGTGTCCTTACGGCCCGCGGCACGCGCCAGCTGGGAGAGGGCGAAGTCCGCGCCGGACATCTCCAGGGTCTCGGCCGCCCCGCCCCAGGCGTTGGAGACGGACGGCATGTAGTGCAGCTTCAGGTACTTGTCGAGGGAGGGCCGCTGGCCGACCGACATGATGGGCTTGCCCGCCGGGCTGAGGTCCTTCTCGGTCGGCACGGTGGCCGCCTTGACGAGCGAGTCGAGGGCGGCGTCGAGGTCGAAGTCGTCGCCGCCGAAGGCCCGGATCCCGGCGAGGGCGGCGGCCGACGGATCGCCGTTCATCACATGCGTCCCCGAGGCGCCCTGGAGCCAGCGGTCCCAGACGCCGCCGTTCTGCCGGGCGAGGTTCAGCAGCGACTGGGCGATGTCGGAGCCCCTGTCCGGCTCCAGCAGGGTGAGCAGCTGGAGCTGGGAGCGGTAGACGTCCCAGCCGGAGAAGGTGCCGTACTGGGCCCGGTGGCCGCGGCCCACCCGGTGCACCTCACCGTCGCTGCCCCGGTAGCGGCCGTCGGCGTCGCTGATGACGTTCGGGTGCAGCAGCGAGTGGTAGAGCGCGGTGTAGAAGGTCGTGCGGTCCGGGTCCGCGCCGCCGCCGACCCGGATGGCGGACAGCTGCCGCCGCCAGGCGTCGTACGCGGCGCTCCGCACCTGGTCGAAGCCGCGCCGCGGCGGGTTCTCGGCGGCGAGGTTGGCCCGGGCGCCCTGGTCGCTGACGTAGCTGATGCCGACCTTGACGCCCACCCGGCGGGTGCCCGGGGCGAACTGGAGATAGCCGCCCGAGCCCTTCCCGGCCACCGGGCGGCCGTCGCCGCCATAGCCGCCGGAGCCGCCCTCGGCGCTGGTCGTGCCGGGCCGCAGGGTGCCGTCCCGCCAGGTGCCCTGGGCGGCGAACGGGGTGTCGAACGTGGCGGTGAAGTGCAGGGTGTAGTAGCTGCGGCGCCCCTCGGGGTCGAGGTAGCCGCAGAAGTTGCCGCTGGTGACCGAGCCGGAGACGGTGCGGTGCGCCGGGTCGATGGTGAGGTCGGCGTCGGTGCTGCCGACCTCCGAGGAAGAGGTGCGGATCAGCAGCGAGGCGGTCTTGTCCGCGGGGTAGGTGAACCGGGCCGAGCCGGTGCGGGCGGTGGCGGTCAGCTCCGCACCGGCGCCGGAGGCGAGGGAGACCTTGTAGCGGCCGGGTTCGGCGGTCTCGTCGGAGTGGCTGAAGTCGGAGGCGTAGACCTGGTCCTTGGTGTCGGCGGCGGGCGAAGAGGTGACCTCGCCGACGTGGGGGAAGAAGGGGATGTCGCCCGCGCCGCCCGCACAGCCGGTGCCGGACATATGGGTGAGGCTGAAGCCGCGGACGCGGGTGGCGTCGTAGTGGTAGCCGCCGGGCGCGGCGGTGCGGGTGGCGTCGCCGCGGGTGTTCTCCGGGCTCCACGACAGCATGCCGAAGGGGGCGACGGCGCCGGGGAAGGTGTTGCCGCCGGCCGAGCTGCCGATGAGCGGATCGACGTACGCCGCCGGGTCCTTGACCAGCGTCGGCGGCGGGGCGGCCGACGCAGGCGCGGTGGCCGCGGTGGCGAGGAGCCCCGCGGTCAGGGCCGCGGCCGCCAGGGCGGCCAGGGGTCTTGAGGGCATTGCGGTCCCACCTTGTTCGGAAGGGCCGCGATCGCCGGGTCGAGCAAGCCGTGGGGACCGTACCGCATGGGGGCCGCCGGCCGTAAGGGTGCGGGGACGGTCTTGACAGAGACACCCGGTTGGCGGCGTACTGATCGTTACAGTCAGCCTGACAACGTTGTCGCGTTCGCCGGTCGAGCAAGCCGCTTCCGCGTACCGACAACCGCCCACCGGACGCGCCATCATGGGCGCATGATCCTCCGCCAGCTACGTGACACCGACGAGGACGCCGAGGCGGCATGGGAGGTGGTGGCCGCGGCCTTCGGGGACTCCGCCGCCCTCGCCGGCAAGGACGGATGGCCGCCGGGGTACGTGGCCGAGGTCCACGAGCGGAACCGCCATCTCGCCCGCACCGACCCGGGCGGCTGCTGGCTCGCCCTGGACGAGGCCGGGATGCCGCTCGGCGTGGCGCTCTCCGCCCGGCGCGAGGGCACCTGGGGGCTGTCGGTGTTCGCGGTGCTGCCGCGCGCACAGCGGCAGGGCGTCGGCCGGGAGTTGCTGGCCGCGGCGCTGATGTACGGACGGGGGTGTCTGCGCGGCATCATCTGCGGATCGGAGGATCCGCGCGCGGCGAGCACCTACCGGCGGGCCGGGTTCGCGCTGCACCCGGCGATGCGGCTGCGCGGCACGATCGGGCCGGAGACCAAGGAGCGGCTGTCCCCGCCCGACGGCGCGGTGCACGAGGGCGTGGCCCGCCACCGCGACCTGCTGGACTCGGTGGACCGCCGCACCCGGGGCGGCGCGCACGGCGCCGACCACGAACTGCTGCTCACCCAGCGCCGGTTGCTGGTGGTGGACGACCTCGCGGGCAGCGGCTACTGCTACGTCGGCGAGGACGGCAGGGTCGAAATGCTGGCCGCGACCTCGCGGCGGCTGGCGAAGCGGCTGCTGACGGCGGCCCTGCTGTGCCTCCCGGAGGGTGCCGACGCCCGGGTGCCGGGGCTGACGGCCGAGCAGCAGTGGGCGGTTGACGTGGGGATCGAGGCCGGGCTCGAGCTGTCCACCAGCGGCTATGTATGTCTGCGGGGCATGCCGCCGCCGATGCCGTACGTCCCTTCGGGGACGTTCCTCTGATCGCGGGCCGGACGGTACGCGGACGGGCCGCACCCCCGCCGGGGGTGCGGCCCGTCGCCGCCGTGAGCCGCGGCTACTTGCGGATCAGCGAGCGCAGCACGTACTGCATGATGCCGCCGTTGCGGTAGTAGTCCGCCTCGCCGGGGGTGTCGATGCGCACCTTGGCGTCGAACTCGACCTCGCCCGCCTTCACCTTGACGGTCTCCGGGATGCCGCCCTCGTTGAGCGCGGTGACGCCGGTGATGTCGAAGGTCTCCTCACCGGTCAGGCCCAGCGACTCCGCCGAGGCGCCCTCGGGGAACTGGAGCGGCAGGACGCCCATGCCGATGAGGTTCGAGCGGTGGATGCGCTCGTACGACTCGGCGATGACGGCCTTGACGCCGAGCAGCGCGGTGCCCTTCGCGGCCCAGTCGCGGGACGAGCCGGAGCCGTACTCCTTGCCCGCCAGGATGACCAGCGGGACGCCGGCCGCCTGGTAGTTCTGCGAGGCGTCGTAGATGAAGGAGACCGGCCCGCCGTCCTGGGTGAAGTCGCGGGTGAAGCCGCCCTCGGTGCCCGGCGCGATCTGGTTGCGCAGCCGGATGTTGGCGAAGGTGCCGCGGATCATGACCTCGTGGTTGCCGCGGCGGGAGCCGTAGGAGTTGAAGTCGCGCCGCTCGACACCGTGCTCGGTGAGGTACTTGCCGGCCGGGGTGTCGGCCTTGATCGCACCGGCCGGGGAGATGTGGTCGGTGGTGACCGAGTCGCCCAGCTTGGCCAGCACCCGGGCACCGGCGATGTCCTCGACCGGGGCCGGGTCCATCGTCAGGCCCTCGAAGTACGGGGGCTTGCGGACGTAGGTGGACTCCGGGTCCCACTCGAAGGTGTTGCCGGTCGGCACCGGGAGCGCCTGCCACTGGGCGTCACCGGCGAAGACGTCGGAGTAGCTGGTGTTGAACATCTCCTGGCCGATCGCGGAGGCCACGACCTCCTCGACCTCCTGCTCGGAGGGCCACAGGTCCTTGAGGTGGACCGGGTTGCCGTCCTGGTCGACGCCGAGGGCGTCCTTGGTGATGTCCACCTTCATGGAGCCCGCGATGGCGTAGGCGACGACCAGCGGCGGGGACGCCAGGTAGTTCATCTTGACGTCGGGGTTGATCCGGCCCTCGAAGTTGCGGTTGCCGGAGAGGACCGAGGTGACGGCCAGGTCGGCCTCGTTGACCGCCTTGGAGACCTCCTCCGGCAGCGGGCCGGAGTTGCCGATGCAGGTGGTGCAGCCGTAGCCGACGAGGTTGAAGCCCAGCTTGTCGAGGTACGGGGTGAGCCCGGCGCGGTCGTAGTAGTCCATGACGACCTTGGACCCGGGGGCCAGGGTGGTCTTGACCCACGGCTTGCGGGTGAGGCCCTTCTCGACGGCCTTCTTGGCCACCAGGGCGGCCGCGACCATCACGTACGGGTTGGAGGTGTTGGTGCAGGAGGTGATCGCGGCGACGGTGACGGCGCCGTGGTCGATCTCGTACTGCGAGCCGTCGGGGGCGATCACCGGGGTCGGCTTGGTGGGCACGCCGTTGGAGACGGCCGGGGCGTCGGAGGCCGGGAAGGACTCCTTGCCCGCCTCGTCCTCCTCGGCCTCGGCCACGTAGTTGCGGACGTCCTGGGCGAACTGCTGCGCCGCCTCGGCGAGCACGATGCGGTCCTGCGGGCGCTTGGGACCGGCGATGGACGGGACGACCGTCGCCAGGTCGAGCTCCAGCTTCTCGGAGAAGTCCGGCTCGGCGGCCGGGTCCAGCCAGAGGCCCTGCTCCTTGGCGTATGCCTCGACGAGCGCGAGCTGCTGCTCGCTGCGGCCGGTGAGCTTCAGGTAGTTGATGGTCTCGCCGTCGATGGGGAAGATCGCGGCGGTGGAGCCGAACTCCGGCGACATGTTGCCGATGGTGGCGCGGTTGGCCAGCGGGATGGAGGCCACGCCCTCGCCGTAGAACTCGACGAACTTGCCGACGACGCCGTGCTTGCGCAGCATCTCGGTGATGGTCAGCACGAGGTCGGTGGCGGTGGTGCCGGTCGGCAGCGAGCCGGTGAGCTTGAAGCCGACGACGCGCGGGATCAGCATGGAGACCGGCTGGCCCAGCATCGCGGCCTCGGCCTCGATGCCGCCGACGCCCCAGCCGAGCACGCCGAGGCCGTTGACCATGGTGGTGTGGGAGTCGGTGCCGACCAGGGTGTCCGGGTACGCCTGACCGCCCCGGACCATGACGGTACGGGCCAGGTGCTCGATGTTGACCTGGTGGACGATGCCGGTGCCGGGCGGGACGACCTTGAACTCGTCGAAGGCGGTCTGGCCCCAGCGCAGGAACTGGTAGCGCTCCCGGTTGCGGCCGTACTCCAGCTCCACGTTCTCGGTGAAGGCGTCCGGGGTACCGAAGCGGTCGGCGATCACGGAGTGGTCGATGACCAGCTCGGCCGGGGCGAGCGGGTTGATCTTCGCCGGGTCGCCGCCGAGTTCCTTGACGGCCTCACGCATGGTGGCGAGGTCCACCACGCACGGCACACCGGTGAAGTCCTGCATGATCACGCGGGCCGGCGTGAACTGGATCTCCTGGCTGGGCTGGGCCTGCGAGTCCCAGCTGCCCAGCGCGCGGATGTGGTCGGCGGTGATGTTCGCGCCGTCCTCGGTGCGGAGCAGGTTCTCCAGCAGCACCTTCAGGCTGTAAGGGAGCCGGGCCGACCCCTCGACCTTGTCCAGCCTGAAGATCTCGTACGATTCGTCGCCCACCTGCAGGGTGCTGCGGGCGTCGAAGCTGTTCGCCGACACGACAGTCTCCTTCATGCATGATTTCGCGCGTACCACCGCAATGCTGCCGTCACATGCCCGCGCCGATCCGCTAAGGTATGGCTAACTTAGGTAAGCCTTACCGGCACGGAGCGGCGATACGCCTTCCAGCAGATATCTCGATGTCGAGATAACTCTAGTACATCGCCCCCGCGCGGTCATGCCCTGCCCGGGTGCGAGCCCGGTCCGGGCCGGTCCACCGGCGGTCAGCCGGGCTCAGCCGGGTGCGGCGGCGTCCCCCCGTTGCGCTCATCGATGTGCACCGGTGTTCCTCCGCCGTGCTCACCGATGTGCACCGGTGTTCCCCCGTCTTCACCGGTAAGGGTGATCGCCGACTGAGCCACCCGCGCCGCCGCGATACTGCTGTCATGGACCCGCATCTGCTCCGCACGTTCGTCTCCGTGGCCCGCTGCGGATCCTTCTCCGACGCCGCCCATGAACTGGGCTTCACCCCGGCGGCGGTCTCCGAGCACATCGCGTCCCTGGAAGCGGATCTGCGTACCTCGCTGCTGACCCGGCGGCCGGTCATGCTCACCAGCGCGGGCGCCCGGCTGCTGGAACACGCCGGTCCGCTGCTGCTCCGGCTGGACGCGGCGCGGGCCGATGTCGAGCGGCTGTCGGGGTCGGGCGCGGCCCGGCTGGTGGTGGGGGCATCGCCGCTGGCGATGACCCCGAGAATCGCCGCGGCCCTGGACCGGGTGCGGCAGGCACATCCGGCCGCCAAAGCCTCCCTGCGGATCCTCGGCCGCCGGGAGATCCCGGCCGCGGTGGCGTCCGGGACCCTGCACCTGGGGCTGGTCGACGGCCCGGCCGCCCCCGCCGACGCCCTGCCGCTGCCCGAGGTGGGCCCGCTCACCGCGGCCACGGTCGCGGAGGCCCCGCTGGTGGTGGCCCTGCCCACCGGCCACCCGCTGGCCCGCCGGCTCGGCCTGCGGCTGGCCGACCTCGCCGACGCCCACTGGCTGGACGCCCCGGACGCCGCCATGCCGCTCGAACAGCTGCGCGCGGTCAGCCGGACCAGCGGCTTCCGCGCCTCGCTGACGTACGAGGGCACCGATGTCCGCGGCCTCCTCGCCCTCACCGCCGCCGGCCACGGCCTGGCCC
>NZ_JAEEAP010000619.1 GCF_016103465.1 Streptomyces sabulosicollis | reverse complement strand
GCCCCGCGCACCCGGCCACCCCGGCCCGCTCCGCACCCGGGTACCCGCGCACCCGGCCACCCGCGCGCCTCGCGCGTCGCTGTTCAGTTAGCCAAGGGGTGAGTACCCGCGCAGGGCGCCGTGACGCCGCCGCCGGGTATCAGAGGCGGTCGAGGACCTGGGCCAGCAGGCTGCCCATGCGGGAGGCGGAGTCGCGGCCCGCCTGGAGGACCTCCTCGTGGTTGAGGGGCTCGCCCGTCATACCGGCCGCGAGGTTCGTCACCAGGGAGATCCCGAGAACCTCCGCGCCCGCCTCGCGCGCCGCGATGGCCTCCAGGGTGGTGGACATGCCCACCAGGTCGGCCCCTATCGTGCGGGCCATGTTGATCTCCGCCGGAGTCTCGTAGTGCGGCCCGGGGAACTGGGCGTAGACGCCCTCCTCCAGGGTCGGGTCGACCTGCTGGCACAGAGCACGCAGCCGCGGCGAGTAGAGGTCGGTGAGGTCCACGAAGTTGGCGCCCACGATCGGCGAGGTGGCCGTGAGGTTGATGTGGTCGCTGATCAGTACCGGCTGGCCCGGACGCATGCCCTCGCGGAGGCCGCCGCAGCCGTTGGTGAGGATGATGGTCTTGCAGCCCGCCGCCACGGCGGTGCGTACGCCGTGTGCGACGGCGGCGACACCACGCCCCTCGTAGTAGTGCGTACGGCCGAGGAAGACCAGCGCCCGCTTGTCGTTGATCCGGTACGACCGGATCCGGCCCGCGTGGCCCGCCACGGCGGGCGGCGGGAAGCCGGGCAACTCGGTGACGGGGAACTCGTGCTCGGGCGCCCCGAGGGCGTCGGTGGCGGGGACCCAGCCGGAGCCCAGGACCAGCGCGACGTCATGGGTTTCCGCGCCGGTCAGCTCGCGCAGGCGGGTGGCGGCGGCGTCGGCGGCGGCGTGCGGGTCGCCCTGATTGTCCCAAGAAACTGATGCGTTCACGCGCACGAGGGTAGCCGGTAACTGCCTACGCGCGTAGACGGAGTCCGCCGAGGTGTTCGGATCGTTGCATTGCGCCCATGCGACGGGACCGCTGCGGAGCGCCGCCCCCGGCCGCCGAACCAGCAGGGTCCCGTTGCCCGGACCCGCCGGACCACCGGGCTTACGGTCCACGCGGCTCAACCGGGTCCACCGGGCCCACCGGGCCCACCGGACCAGCAGGGTCACCTTGCCCGACCCACCGAACCCACCGGGTCAACCGAACCCACCGGGCCTACCGGGTCCATCGGGTCCAGCGGGATCACGTTGCCCGGGGCCCATTGAACCCACCGGACTTACCGGGCCATGCAGGCCCACCGGGCCTACCGCGCCGCACGGCTCAACCGGACCCACCGGGTCAACCGAACCCACCGAGCTCACCGGGCCATGCGGCTCAACCAGACCCATCGGCTCAACCAGACCCACCGGGTCAACCGGACCCACCGAGCTCACCGGGCCATGCGGCTCAACCAGACCCATCGGCTCAACCAGACCCATCGGGTCAACCGGACCCACCGGGTGTACCGAACGCCCAGGGTTAGCCGAACCCACCGGGTCAACCAAAACCCACAGGGTCAACCGGACACACCGGACTCAGCAGGGGCGCTTCCGCAGCTCCATCACATAGTCGTGCGGTGCCCCCGCCGACTCCGCCGCGTCGGCGATCTCGCCCAGGTAGCGGGCCGAGGGCAGCCCGCCCTCGTAGCCGTTGAGGACGTAGAGCCAGGCGGCCTCGTCGCCGTCCAGCGTGTGGACGCGGATCCGCATCCGGCGGTAGATGTCGAGGCCGACGCCCTCCCAGCGGTCCATGGAGTCCTCGTCCATGGGGGCGATGTCGTAGAGCGCGACGAAGACCTGGGAGCGCGGCGCCTCCACGATGGTGGGGAGGGCTCCCTCCCAGCCCATCTGCTCACCGCCGAAGGTGAGGCGCCAGCCGTTCAGCCAGCCCGTTCCGCGCAGTGGGGAATGCGGTGCGCGGCGGGACATCAGCCGCGCGTCGAGGTTGCCGGCGTACGCGGCGTAGAGCGACATGGGTCTGAGGGTACGGGAGAGGGGTGGAACGGCCCCCGGGGTGGGAGGTTCGGCGCGGGGCGCGGTGAGAGGTTTCGTGCGCCGGTCACCGCCGGGAAACCCCCCGGGCTGAAGGCATGCGAACCGGTGCGGGACAATGGAGCATGTGACTCGGATCGTGATCATTGGTGGCGGACCCGGCGGCTATGAGGCGGCGCTGGTCGCCGCGCAGCTCGGCGCGGAGGTGACCGTCGTCGACTGCGACGGTCTGGGCGGGGCGTCGGTGCTCACCGACTGCGTGCCGTCGAAGACGTTGATCGCCACCGCCGAGGTGATGACGACCTTCGACTCCTCCTACGAGGAGCTGGGGATCATCGTCGCCGACGACACCCCGCCGCTGGAGCAGGCGGCCCGGGTGGTCGGCGTGGATCTGGGCAAGGTCAACCGCCGGGTGAAGCGGCTCGCGCTCGCCCAGTCGCACGACATCACGGCCTCGGTCACCCGGGCCGGTGGCCGGGTCATGCGCGGGCGTGCGCGGGTGGAGCCGCAGCAGTCGCTGGACGGCGCGCGGCGTGTGATCGTGCGGGCCGCGGACGGCTCCGAGCAGACGCTGGTGGCGGACGCGGTGCTGGTGGCGACGGGCGCCCACCCGAGGGAGATCCCGGACGCGAAGCCGGACGGCGAGCGGATCCTGAACTGGACGCAGGTGTACGACCTGGACGAGCTCCCCAAGGAGCTGATCGTGGTCGGCTCCGGTGTCACGGGCGCGGAGTTCGCGGGTGCCTACCAGGCGCTGGGGTCGAAGGTCACGCTGGTCTCCAGCCGGGACCGGGTGCTGCCGGGCGAGGACCCGGACGCGGCGGCGGTGCTGGAGGACGTCTTCCGGCGCCGGGGGATGAACGTGATGTCCCGGTCCCGGGCGCAGGCCGCCAAGCGGGTGGGGGACCGGGTGGAGGTCACGCTCTCGGACGGGCGGGTCATCTCCGGCACCCACTGTCTGATGGCGGTCGGCTCGATCCCGAACACGGCGGACATCGGCCTGGAGGAGGCCGGGGTCAAGCTGGCGGAGTCGGGGCACATCCTGACCGACAAGGTGTCCCGGACCAGCGCGCCGGGCATCTACGCGGCCGGTGACTGCACCGGTGTGCTGGCGCTGGCGTCGGTGGCGGCGATGCAGGGCCGGATCGCGATGTACCACTTCCTCGGGGACGCGGTGGCGCCGCTGAACCTGAAGACGGTCTCGGCGAACGTCTTCACCGACCCCGAGATCGCCACGGTCGGCTACTCGCAGGCGGACGTCGACGGCGGCAAGATCGACGCCCGGGTGGTGAAGCTGCCGCTGCTGCGCAATCCGCGGGCGAAGATGCAGGGCATCCGGGACGGCTTCGTCAAGATCTTCTGCCGTCCGGGCACCGGCATCGTGGTCGGCGGTGTGGTGGTCGCGCCGCGCGCGAGCGAGCTGATCCACCCCATATCGCTGGCGGTGGACAACAATCTGACGGTGGAGCAGATCGCCAACGCCTTCACGGTCTACCCCTCGCTGTCCGGTTCGATCGCCGAGGTGGCCCGGCAGTTGCACACCCGGAAGACTCAGGAAGAGTCATAGACCCGGTCCTTATAGCACTCCGCGCCCTCACAGATGTACAACTTCTGCTAATTGGTGCAAGCTGCTGAAAACAGACGGTCGTTGGCGTTACTGTCAGTTTCGTGTTCGCTGCAGAACGTCGCCAGTTGATCCTTGAAATGGTGCGTGCGAACGGAGCGGTGTCGCTCCGGGAGCTCGCCCGCGTCGTCCAGACCTCCGAAGTGACCGTCCGGCGTGATGTGCGGGCACTGGAGGCAGAAGGACTGCTCGACCGCCGGCACGGCGGTGCGGTGCTGCCGGGCGGATTCACCAGGGAGTCCGGCTTCCCGCAGAAATCCCATCTAGCGACCGCGGAGAAGACGGCCATCGCCGATCTCGCGGCCGGTTTCGTCGAGGAGGGCGAGGCCGTCGTCGTCGGTGCCGGAACCACCACCCAGGAGCTGGCCCGCCGGCTCGCGCGGGTTCCCGGGCTGACCGTGGTCACCAATTCCCTGCTGGTCGCGCAGGCGTTGGCGCATGCCAACCGGGTCGAGGTCGTGATGACCGGCGGCACCCTGCGCGGCTCCAACTACGCCCTGGTCGGCAGCGGCGCCGAGCAGTCCCTCCAGGGGCTGCGGGTCTCGCGCGCCTTCCTGTCCGGCAGCGGGCTGACCGCCGAGCGCGGCCTGTCCACCTCCAACATGCTCTCCGCCAGCGTCGACCGGGCGCTGGTCCAGGCGGCGGCGGAGGTGGTCGTGCTCGCCGACCACACGAAGCTGGGCACCGACACCATGTTCCAGACGGTGCCCACCGATGTGATCACACGGCTGGTGACCGATGAGCCGCCCGCCCATGACGACCGTGCCCTGACCGAGCTCCAGGCCCTCGCGGACCAGGGGGTTCAGATCGCCGTGGCCGGGCCGGGCGCGGGGTCCGGCC
>NZ_JAEEAP010000618.1 GCF_016103465.1 Streptomyces sabulosicollis | reverse complement strand
CCCCGCGCCGCACCGCCGTCACCCCGCGCCGCACCGCCGTCACCCCGCGCCGCGCCGCCGTCGCCCCGCGCCGCGCCGTCGCCCCGGTCCGCGTCTCCGTCCACCACCGCTCGCAGCCGGGCGCGCGGAAAGCGCCGTTCCAGCAGTTCGCGCATCCCCGTCCGCAGCGCCCGCTGGTCGTCCGTGAGCTGGAAGTCCATGGCCCCGCTCACCGTCCCTTCGGCAGGCCGAGGATCCGCTCGGCCACGATGTTCCGCTGGATCTGCGAGGTCCCCGCCGCGATGGTGTACGAGAGCGAGGAGAGCCGGTCGGCGACCCACTCCTGACCGGCGTCCAGCGCCTCCGGCCCCAGCACCTCGGCGGCAGCGTCGTACAGCTCCTGCCGCACCTGCGAGAAGCGCAGTTTGAAGACCGAGCCGCCGACGCCCGGCACCCCGCCGGTGCGCTGGGCCTCGCTCACGTTCCACTGGGTGAGCCGCCACAGCGCCGCGCACTCCGCCGCGAGCCGCCCCAACCGGCGCCGCAGCACCGCGTCGTCCCAGCGCCCGTTGGCCCGCGCCGTCCGGGCCAGCGCCTCCAGCACCCGCCCGCAGGCGACCACCTCGCCCACGAAGGCCGTACCGCGTTCGAAGGAGAGGGTCACCATGGTCACGCGCCAGCCGTCGTTCTCCTCCCCGACCCGGTAGCCGACCGGCACCCGCACCTCGTCCAGGAACACCTCGGCGAACTCCGCCGTTCCCGCGAGGGTCCGCAACGGCCGCACCGTCACCCCCGGCGCGTCCATCGGCATCGCGAGCCAGGTGATGCCCCGGTGCTTCGGCGTGTCGGCGTTTACCGGCGTGGTGCGCACCAATAGTTCGCACCAGTCGGCGATCTCGGCGTGCGAGGTCCAGATCTTGCTTCCGCTGATGACGTACGTGTCGCCGTCCCGCACCGCCCGGGTGCGCAGCGACGCCAGGTCGGAGCCGGCGTCGGGTTCGGAGAACCCCTGGCACCAGACCTCGTCCCCGCGCAGGATCGGCGGCAGCCAGCGCGCCCGCTGTTGGGGAGTGCCCTCGGCGGCGATGGTGGGGCCCGCGTGCAGCAGTCCGACGAACCCCGCGCCCACATAGGGCGCCCCGGCCCGCTCGGTCTCCTCCAGGAAGATCAGGTGCTGGGTGGGCGTCGCGCCCCGGCCGCCCGCGTCCTCGGGCCAGTGCAGCCCGGCGTAGCCCGCGTCATGCAGCATGCGCTGCCAGCCGCAGTCATAGGCGCGGCGGCCGGGCCAGTCGGCCGGGTGCGGGCGGTCCGGCAGCTTGGGCAGGGCGTCGGCGAGCCAGGCACGCAGCCGGTGCCGGAAGTCCTCCTCGTCCTCCGTGTAGGTGAGATCCATCAGCGGCCGACCTCCGTTCCTGATGAGGCGTCAGACCAGGCGGGGCCTCCGCAGGCTAGTCCGCGCCCCCTGGACCGACAAGGCGCACACCCTTACGCTTCCAGCACAGACCTGATGGGCCGTCAGATACCGTCCCACGGGAGGCCGGGATGACCGACATCGCGCATGAGCTCGGCACATCGGCGACGCTGTGGGAACTGCTCGAGCGGCGCGCCGCCCTCACCCCCGACGCCCCCGCACTGCTCCAGGCCACCGCCTCCGCCCGCCATGACCGGCGGCTGACCTTCGGCGCCCTGCGCACCCGCGCCGAGCGGACCGCCGCCGGGCTGTACGGGCTGGGGATACGCCCCGGCAGCCGGGTCGCCTGGCAGCTGCCCACCCGGATCGAGACGGTCGTGCTGACCATGGCGCTCGCCCGCCTCGGCGCCGTGCAGACCCCGCTCATCCCGTACTACCGCGACCGCGAGGTGCGGTTCGCGCTCCGCGAGTCCGGGGCGCGGTTCTTCGCCGTGCCCGGCCGGTGGCGCGGCTTCGACCACACCGCGATGGCCCGCCGCCTCGCCGCCGAACTGCCCGAACCGCCGCTGGTCTTCGAGGCGTACGACACGCTGCCGGTGGCCGACCCCAAGGCGCTGCGGCTCCCGCCGCCGCCCACCGACGGACGGGCCGTCCGCTGGATCTACTGGACCTCGGGCACCACTTCCGACCCCAAGGGCGTGCTGCACACCGACCGCAGCCTCATCGCCGCGGGTGCCTGTCTCGCCCACGCGCTGCGGCTGGGCCCGGACGACGTGGGCTCCATGGCCTTCCCGTACGCCCATGTCGCCGGGCCCGACTACACCGTGATGCTGCTGCTCTACGGCTTCCCCGCCGTGCTGCTCGAGCACTTCTCGCTGCCGGAGTCGCTGCCCGCGTACCGGCGGCACGGGGTGACGGTCGCGGGCGGCAGCACCGCCTTCTACTCAATGTTCCTGGCCGAACAGCGCAAAGACCCCTCGCGCCGGCTCATCCCCACCCTGCGGCTCCTCGCGGGCGGTGGCGCGCCCAAACCGCCCAAGCTCTACTACGAGGTCGTACGGGAGCTGGGCTGCACGCTGACCCACGGTTACGGGATGACCGAAGTGCCCATGATCACCATGGGGTCGCCGGACGACACGGACGAGAACCTCGCCACCACGGAGGGCCGGCCGCCCCGGGAGATGGAGATCCGGGTGGTGGACGGTCAGGTCCGGCTGCGCGGCGAGGCGGTCTGCGCCGGATATCTGGACGACGCCGAAACCCGTAAGGCGTTCGACGCGGACGGCTTCTTCCTCACCGGCGACCTCGGCCACCTCACGGAGAGCGGCCATCTGGTGCTGACCGGCCGCGTCAAGGACATCATCATCCGCAAGGGCGAGAACGTCTCGGCCAAGGAGATCGAGCAGCTGCTGTACCAGCACCCGGACGTGGCCGATGTGGCGGTGATCGGCCTGCCCGACCCGGACCGGGGTGAGCTGGTGTGCGCCGTCGTGGAGCAGCCGGTAGGGGCGGAGGCGCTGACGCTCGGCCAGGCCGTGTCGTATCTGCGGGACGCGGGGCTGTCGGTGCACAAGCTCCCGGAGCGGCTCGAGGTGGTCGACGCCCTGCCCCGGAACGAGACGCTGCGGAAGGTGCTGAAGTACCGGCTGCGGGAGCGGTTCGCGGAGCGAGCCGCTCCGCCCGGACAGCACAGCTAGCCCGTGGTGGTGCTGTACGTGGCCGTGGCCTGGTCGAAGTACTGGTTGACCGCCCGGCGCTCATCGGACGGGCCGATGACCAGGACCACGTGGTAGCGGCCGTCGATCAGCATCGCGAGATTGCGCGCGTACACATTCCGTCCGCTGCTGTCGCGCCAGGTGAACGCGCCCTCCGCCATCGCCGTCCGCCCGACGTCGATCCGGCGCAGCCCCGAGGACGAGGCCCAGGAGGAGCCGCGGAAGGCGGACAGTTCGGCCTCGCGGTCCTGCTGGTACGCCATCGGGTCGCCGCCGAACTCGGACATCTTGTCCCGTCCGGCCACCACCACCAGCTCGAAGTCGCCGCCGATGTAGCGGATCTGGCCGCGGCCGTTCTCGCCCCGGCGGGTCCAGCCCTCGTGGACGGCGACCTTGAAGCCCTTGGGGTCCTTACGGACCGCGAAACCCTTCGCCAGCCCGGCCGGGTCGGTGGACTGCGGCTCCTGGTCGCCGGGGTCGGCCGGCTTGCCGGCCTCCCCCTCGTCGCCGTCGTCCTTACCGTCGCCGTCCGCGGGGGCGCTCGGTGCCGCGCTCGGCGCACCGGACGCATCCGTACGCCCCTGACCGCCGTCGTCCTTGGAGCGCGGCATGAACATCATCGCGTAGAGCACCGCGGCCGCCAGCCCCAGGAGGATCAGGAGCAGCAGCATCCGCCCCAGCCTGCGCGGCTTGCGCTGGGCGGGCGCCGAAGGCGCCTGCCGGGTCTCCCGGGGCTCGCTCCTCTCCCGCTTCTCGCGCTTGTCCCGCCGGTGCCGCGCGTGGCCCACCGGCGCGTCGGCCGACGCGGCCGGACGGCGGCCGCGGCCCCTGCGCACCAGCCAGCCCCGCCTGCGGACGATCGGCAGCCGCCGGGGGTCGGACGTGCCGCCGGAGCCGAGCGAGGGCACCGTGACCGTGCTGATGCCGACGTCCGGCTCGGGCGCCGACCGGATCAGGGACCGCAGCCAGCCGCGCAGCTCCTCGAAGTCCGGGCGCTCGGTGGGGTCCTGGCGCATCAGCGACTCGACGACGGGGCGCAGCGGACCGCATTCCTCCGCGTATGCGGGCGCCTCCCCGCAGACCATCTGCACCAGTTCGGCGGCGTTCTCCTCGGGGTACGGGGCGTGGCCCTGCACCGCGCGGAACAGCAGCGCGCCGAGCGCCCACAGATCGGCGGCGGGGCCCACCGGGGGCGCCAGCCGCCAGTTCTCATGGACGGGGCCCGCCTGCTCGGGCGCCCACCGCTCGGTGACGGCGCCGACCACGACGATACGGGCCTGACGGGCGCGTTCGGCGGCGAGCGCGGTCGCGGGCCCGCCGCCGGTGGCTCCGCCGGAGTCCCAGGAGCCGCCTTCGGGGGCGGCCGGGCCTTCGGAGGCGGTCTGCTGGGCGTTCTCCGCCGCCTCCGGCCGACCGGGCCGGCGGGCGCCGCCGGTCACCGGCTCCGGGTCGGGACCGGGTGAGGGCATGGGC
>NZ_JAEEAP010000617.1 GCF_016103465.1 Streptomyces sabulosicollis | reverse complement strand
GGCCGAGGCCGTACAGGGGCATCCGCGGGACACCCGGCTGGTCCCCGTGACCTTCCGGCAGGACGCGGCCGTGCCGCTGCGCTTCAACGGCCCGGCGATGCTGCGCGGCATCGCGGTGGCCGACGGCCTCGCCGTGATCCCGCCCGGCGGTGCGAAGCGCGGCACCGAGGTCGAGGTGCTGGATCTCCCGTGGTCGACGAGCGCGACAGAGCAACCGAGCCACCTGGACCACACGTGCCACACGGACCATTCGCGCCAACACACCGACCGAGCGGCGGCCAGCGGAGACGGCGAGGACATATCCCCCCAGGAGGGTCCGGCGTGAAGCTGCCCAGCCATGACGCGGCCGCCCGCACCCCCGGGGACGGCGGCCATCGCGTCCATCTGCCCCACTTCCCCGCGGGCCCGCTGCGCCAGGTCGCCCGCCGGCTGCTGCTGGCGCTGCTGGTGCTGGTGCTGACGGTGGTCATCGTGTACGTCGACCGCGCCGGTTACCACGACAACTCGGACGAGAAGGTCGACTTCCTCGACTCCGTCTACTACTCGACCGTCACGCTGTCCACGACGGGATACGGCGACATCGTGCCGTACAGCGACAGCGCGCGGCTCAGTAACATCCTGCTGGTCACGCCGCTGCGCGTGCTCTTCCTGATCATCCTGGTCGGCACCACCCTGGAAGTCCTGGCCGAACGCACCCGCGAGCAGTACCGCCTGAACCGCTGGAGGTCAGCGTTGCGCGATCACACCGTCGTCGTCGGCTTCGGTACGAAGGGGCGGTCCGCGGTGCAGACCCTCTGCGCGACGGGGCTGCCCAAGAACCGGGTGGTCGTGGTCGACCCCAACCACAAGGTGATCGAGGCGGCGAACGCCGAGGGGTTCGCGGGTGTGGTGGGCGACGCGACCCGCAGCGATGTGCTGTTGCGGGCGGAGGCGCAGCGCGCCCGCCAGTTCGTGATCGCCACCCAGCGCGATGACACCGCCGTCCTGGTCACGCTGACGGCCCGGCAGCTCAACCGGGGCGCCAACATCGTGGCGGCGGTGCGCGAGGAGGAGAACGCGCCGCTGCTGCGCCAGTCCGGGGCCGACGCGGTGATCACCAGCGCCAGCGCGGCGGGCCGCCTGCTGGGCATGAGCGTGCAGAGTCCGACGGCCGGAGCGGTGATCGAGGACCTGATCCAGCAGGGCACGGGCCTGGATTTGGTGGAGCGCACGGTGGTCAAGGCCGAGGTGGGCAAGTCGGTGCGGGACACGGAGGACCTCGTGGTGTCCGTGCTGCGCGGCCATCGCCTCCTCGCGTACGACGACCCCGACGCCAGCCCGCTCCAGGCCGCCGACCGGCTGATCACGATCGTTCGCGCGCCGATGGTCCAGGAGTAGCCTCGCGGCCATGCATGCGATCACGATTCCCGAACCCGGTGGCCCCGAAGCCCTGGTATGGGCGGAGGTCCCCGATCCCGTGCCCGGCGAGGGCGAGGTCCTGGTCGACGTGGCGGCCGCCGGCGTCAACCGCGCGGACGTCCTCCAGCGCCAGGGCCACTATCCGCCGCCGCCGGGAGCCCCGCCCTACGCCGGGCTGGAGTGCTCGGGCCGGATCTCGGCGCTCGGTCCGGGCGTCACCGGCTGGGCGGTGGGCGACGAGGTGTGCGCCCTGCTCGCGGGCGGTGGATACGCCGAGAGGGTGGCGGTTCCCTCGGGACAGCTGCTGCCCGTCCCCGAGGGCGTGGACCTGGTCACGGCCGCCGCGCTGCCCGAAGTGACCGCCACCGTATGGTCCAACGTCTTCATGATCTCCCATCTCCGGCCGGGCGAGACGCTGTTGGTGCACGGCGGATCGAGTGGTATCGGCACCATGGCGATCCAGCTCGCGAAGGCGGTCGGGGCGCGGGTCGCGGTGACCGCGGGCGGCCCGGAGAAGCTGGCGGCCTGCCGTGAGCTGGGCGCCGACATCCTGATCGACTACCGCGAGCAGGACTTCGTGGAGGAGGTCCGCCGGGCCACCGACGGCGCGGGGGCGGACGTCATCCTGGACATCCTCGGCGCGAAGTACCTCGCCCGGAACGTGGAGACGCTCGCCGTCAACGGACGGCTGGCGATCATCGGGCTGCAGGGCGGGGTCAAGGCCGAGCTGAACCTGGCCACCCTGCTGTCCAAGAGCGCCGCCGTGACGGCCACCGGGCTGCGGGGCCGCTCGCTGGCACAGAAGTCGGCGATCATCGCGGCGGTACGGGAGCATGTCTGGCCGCTGATCGGCGGCGGCCGGGTCCGTCCGATCGTCCACAGCACCGTCCCGATGCGGGAGGCCCCGGAGGCCCACCGGCTGCTGGAGTCCAGCACGCATGTGGGCAAGATCCTGCTGACGACCTGAGCACCGCGGGCCCGGCCCTTACGGCGGCGCCGAGGGCCTTACGGCGTCGCCGTGACCCCTGAGGCGACGTCGCGGCCCTTACGGCGTCGCCGCGACCCCTGAGGCGGCGTCGCGCTCCGTACGGTCGCGTCGTGAGCGGTCGACGGTCGCGTCGTGAGCGGTCCACGGTCGCGTCGCGCTCCGTACGGTCGCGTCGCGCTCCGTACGGTCGCGTCGCGCTCCGTACGGTCGCGTCGCGCTCCGTACGGCGGCGTTCAGGGTGCCCGGTCCATGCCCTCATGTGACGCTGATCCCGTTACACAACGGTTCGGCACGGGAGGGTGACCACCGTGAACCCCGCGACCCTTCGCACACTCCCCGCGGCGGCCCTGCTGGCGGGCACCGCCCTGGCCGCGGCCCCCACCGCGTCCGCCACCCCCGCCGACGACGGCGGTGGGCTGGCGGGCACCCGCGCGGGCGAGGGCCGTACGCACCCCGGCCGCGCCGGGACGCCGACCCCCTCGTCGCCGGACGGGGACCCCTCGGCGGACACGGGGGACGACGAGGGGACCGGGCGGTTCTCGGTGGTGCCCGAGTGGACGCCGTCCTCCCTCCCCGTCCCGCAGCGGCCGGACCGGCAGCAGGCGCGCGAGTCGCTCCCGTCCGGGCAGCCTTACGGTGCTCAGCGGACCGCCGCCGAGCCCAGCGGGCGGGCGATGCGGGTGCTGCCGCTGGGTACCGGCCTCGCGCTCACCGGGCTCGGCCTCGGCCTGGCGTTCTTCGGTCTGCGGCTGCGCCGCCGCTGACCGCCTCGCGGACGGCCGTCGCCGATGATCGCCGCCGAATCCTCGACCCTCGCCCCTCGTACCGGGTGCCGGTGCGGAACAATAGGGGTATGAACCAGCCGATGAACGAACGAGCGCAGGAGAGCCCGCACGTCCTGGTCGTCGGTCCGGACGGCATGGCACTCGGCGGCGTCACTCCTGCTTCTGGCGAGGGCAGTGGTGACGACGAGTCGCGCGAGGTTCCCGTGACGGACATGGTCGAACAGCCGGCGAAGGTCATGCGGATCGGCAGCATGATCAAGCAGCTTCTGGAGGAGGTCCGTGCCGCGCCCCTCGACGAGGCCAGCCGGGTCCGGCTCAAGGAGATCCACTCCAGCTCGGTAAAGGAGCTGGAGGACGGGCTCGCCCCCGAGCTGATCGGGGAGCTGGAGCGGCTGTCGCTGCCCTTCACGGACGAGGCGGTGCCCACCGAGGCGGAACTGCGCATCGCCCAGGCCCAGTTGGTCGGCTGGCTGGAGGGGCTGTTCCACGGCATCCAGACCACCCTGTTCGCCCAGCAGATGGCGGCGCGCGCGCAGCTGGAGCAGATGCGCCGGGCGCTGCCGCCGGGGATCGGCGGGGGCGAGGAGGACGAGGTCGCGCCCAAGCAGGGCGGCGCTCGCTCGGGGCCGTATCTCTGAGCCGTAGAGCCCTTGAGCCTTGAGCTGTTCGAGCCCTTGAGCTGTTCGAGCCGCTGAGCTGTTCGAGCTGCTGAGCCGCTGAGCCGCTCCCCGAGTCACGCGCCGGACACGACCGGACACCACGAAACGACGCCGCGGGCCTCATCCTCCGATGAGGCCCGCGGCGTCGTTTCGTGCCGGGAGCGGGGTGAGAGCCGCCCCTACTCCGGGTTACCGGTGGAGACGGTCAGCTCGATGGTGTCCGTCTTGGGGTTGTACGGCTCGTAGTTCCGGTACGTGTAATTGAGGACCGTGCCCTTGCCCCACAGATTCTCGTCCTGGGGCACCACGCGGTACTTCCAGCCCGCCGCGCGGATGCACTTCTTCACCGAGTCGATGTAGAGGTTCTGGAAGTCGGGCACCGAGTACGTGCCCTTCTCGTCGGAGTTCTCATACGCGTCGGTGCACTTCGATGTCTCGATCGTCTTGGTCTTGTCGCCCATGCGGAAGCCCGCCGCGGTGTCGGAGGCCGACGGCGACGCCTTGCCGCCGCCCCCCTTGCTCTCGTCCTTCTTGGAGCCCTCGCCGTCGCCGCTGAGCGCGATGACCAGGATCACGGCGATGACCGCGATCGCCGCGACGACGGCGGAGCCTATGATCACGCGCTTGTTGCCGCTGCCGCCCCCGTTCCCGGAGGGCGTCGAGGGCGAGATGTTGTACGGCGGCGGGGTGCTGGGGCCCTGGTACGACGGCGTCGGGGTCTGGTAGCCCGGCTGCCCCAGCGGCGGCGAGGACGGCGCCTGGG
>NZ_JAEEAP010000616.1 GCF_016103465.1 Streptomyces sabulosicollis | reverse complement strand
CACCACCCACACCCGCAGCCGCCTGCGTGTGACCGATGTTCGACTTCAACGACCCCAACCACAACGGCCGACCACCCTCACGCTCCCGCCCATACGTGGCCAGCAGCGCCTGCGCCTCAATCGGATCACCGAGCGTCGTCCCCGTCCCATGACCCTCAACAGCATCCACATCCGCCGCCGATAGCCGGGCATTGGCCAGTGCCTGCCGGATCACCCGCTCCTGCGAGGGACCGTTCGGCGCCGTCAACCCATTCGACGCACCATCCTGATTCACCGCCGAACCACGCACCACCGCCAACACCCGATGCCCACGCGCCCGCGCATCCGACAACCGCTCCAACAACAGCACACCGACACCCTCACCCCAGCCGGTGCCATCCGCCGCCTCGCCGTACGCCTTGCACCGGCCATCGGCCGCCAGGCCACGCTGCCGGGAGAACTCCACAAACGTCCCCGGCGTCGACATCACCGCCACCCCACCAGCCAACGCCATCGAACACTCACCACTACGCAACGCCACACTCGCCTGATGCAACGCCACCAACGACGACGAACACGCCGTATCCACCGTCACCGCAGGACCCTCAAGACCAAACACATACGCCACACGCCCGGACATGACACTGGCCGTATTGCCTGTCATCACGTATCCGTCAGCACCGCTCGGCACGGTCGAGAAGCGAGTCAGGTAGTCCTGGTTGTTGGCTCCGATGAACACGCCGACGGGAGTTCCCGTCAATGCGGAAGGGTTGATCCCAGCAGTTTCTATGGCCTCCCACGACGTCTCCAACAGCAACCGCTGCTGCGGATCCATCGCCAACGCCTCACGCGGAGAAATACCGAAGAACTCCGCATCGAAGCCCGCCGCGTCGTCGAGGAATCCGCCGCTCATCGCATAGGTCTTGCCGGACCGATCGGGGTCCGGATCGTAAAGGTTCTCGAGGTCCCAGCCACGGTCGGAGGGGAATGGGGAAATGGCATCTACCCCACCGGCTACCAGGTCCCACAGCTGCTCGGGCGAACCCGCGCCGCCCGGGTACCGGCAGGCTGCCCCCACGATGACGACGGGGTCGGTGCATGCATCGTTCTCCCCCTGACCTCCTGGAGGCGTGCTCAGGAACTGCCTGGCCGAGGTTTCACCTTCGTGTTCTCCGAAGAGTTGCAGCCGAAGATGGGCGACAAGAGCGGCAGGGGTGGGATGGTCGAAAACCACTGTGGTGGGCAAGGTCAGCCCGGTAACCGCGTTGAGTCGGTTACGCAGCTCGACTGCCGTCAGGGAGTCGAATCCCAGGTCCTTCAGAGCACGGTTCGCGGCGATATCTCCAGAGTCGCCGTAATTCAGAACGGCCGCGACATGGGTGCGAACCAGGTCGAGCAGCAACCGCTCCCGTTCCTCGACAGAAGCCTCGGTGAGCTGCGTCAGCCAGGTGGACGCATTCTCCCCCGCAGACGAACGAGTCTCCTCGAGCGACTGGGCCGCCTCCGGCAGATCCATCAGCAACGGGCGAGTGCGGGCCGCGGTGAACCCGGGGACAAAGCGGCCCCAATCCACATCGGCCACAGTCACCGATGCCTCATCCACGTCCAATGCCTGCTGCAATGCCACGACAGCCAGTTCCGGTGGCATCGACCGCAGTCCGCGGCGGCGCACCATCTCCTCGGCGGCGTCGACCACAGCCATACCGGCGTCGGCCCACGCACCCCATGCGATCGAGGTCCCTGCCAGTCCGAGGGCCCTGCGGTGTTCGGCCAGAGCATCGAGGTAGGCGTTGGCGGCCGCGTAACTGCCCTGTCCGCCACTACCCCACGTAGCGGCGGCTGAGGAGAACAGCACGAAGGCGTCGAGCTTCATTTCCCGAGTCAGCTCATGGAGGCATCGCGCGCCCGTCACCTTCGCATCGAGCACATCGGCGAAACGCTCCAAGCCTGTCTCGACCACCGGTCGAAGGTCGCCACCTGACCCGGCGGTGTGCACGATCGCGGACAGAGGGTGGTCGTCGGGGAGGGCGGCCAGCAGGGCACGTACCGCTTCCCGATCGGCGACATCGCATGCGGCAACGGTCACCGAGGCGCCCGCGGCCTCCAGCTCGGCCACCAACTCAGCTGCCCCTGGAGCAGCAGGCCCGCGCCTGCTGACCATGAGCAGATGCGGCGCCCCCGCCTCGGCCAGCCAACGAGCGACATGCCCGCCCAATGCGCCGGTGCCACCCGTGATCAGCACCGTGCCACGTGGCCGCCAGGCCCCGCCGAGGGTGGCGCTCGACTCTCCGGTCCGGGCCCGGACGAGGCGCCGTACGAAAGCTCCCGAGGTCCGAATCGCGATCTGGTCCTCACCGGCAGGGGAATCGAGGGCAGCTTGCCAGCGCCGTGCCGCTCGGTCATCCAGTACCTCCGGCAGGTCGATCAGCCCACCCCACCATTGGGGGTGTTCCAGCCCGATGACCCTGCCGAGTCCCCACACCATCGACTGCAGTGGCGAGGGCAGCCCGTCGGACCGGCCGACCGCTACAGCGCCCCTCGTCATCAGCCAAAGGGGTACTTCCATGTCGAGGTCGCTCAGCGCGTGGACGAGGGTCAGCGTCGCCGCCGCGCCGGCTGGGGCCGCTGGGTGAACCGCTCCCGGTCCCTCGTCCAACGCCAGGAACGACAGCACCCCGGCCACCGAGGCCGTGCCCGCCTCAGTGCTGTCGTCAGTGCACTCCTCAGTGGTTCCCTTCGCGTCGTGGCGGGCGACGGCGGCACGAATGTCCTCGGAAAGGGCCGCCCGGTCGGCTCCGGCACTGGCGGAGACCTCAAGGGGCACCACGGACACCCCGCTGCGGACCAAGAGGGCGAGGGCATCGTCTACCCACGTCGTCATACCGCCGGAGCGAGCAGGCACCACAGCAAGCCACGTGCCGGTGAGCGTCGGGCCAGCCCCGCCACTCGCCCCGGACTCAACGATCGGCTTCCATACGACCCGATAGCGCCAGTCATTGACGGTGGAGCGCCGATTCTCCCTGCGGTGCCAATCCGCCAGCACGGGCAGAACCTCATGGAACCCGGGCTCTCGCTCGTCGCCCGCCAATCCCAGAAGGGTGGATACGGCCTCGGCGTCCTCCTGGTCCACGGCAGACCAGAAACGCGACTCTTTGGCCGACGCCGTCGTGGTCGGGCCTTCGACGACCTTCGCCTGGGTCTCGGGCCAGTACCGTTGGCGTTGGAAGGCGTAGGTGGGGAGATCCAGGCGGGGTCGCGGGGCGCTGCTGTCGTTGCCGCCGAGTACGGGGGTCCAGTCGATAGCCGCGCCAGTGACGAACTGCCGGGCCAGGCAGGTCAGTACGGCCTTGACCTCGGGCTGGTCGCGGCGCAGTGAGGCGATGACGTCCGGCTCGGCGCCAGGACTGTCCTCACTGTCGGTGCCACTGTGGTGGGCCAGGCAGTTGTGGGCCATCGCCGTCAGCACGCCATCGGGCCCCAGTTCCACAAACCGTGTCACCTGGCCATGCTCGGCCAGCCACTCCACACCCGGCCCGAACAACACCGCCTGCCGCACATGACGCACCCAATACTCCGGCGAACACACCTCCTCCCCCTCAACCGGCCGACCCGTCACATTCGACACCACCGTCAACCGAGGAGAAGCAAAGGACAGCCCCTCCAGCACCTGCCGGAAACCCTCCAGCATCGGCTCCATCAACGCCGAGTGAAACCCATGCCCCACCCGCAACCCCTTCACCTTCCGACCCCGACCACCCCAATACTCAACCACCCGGGCCACCGCAGCCTCATCCCCCGAGACCACCACCTGATCCGGCCCATTAACCGCCGCAACCTCCACCACACCCACCAACCCAGACCCAGACCCAGCCCCAGACCCAGAGCCATCCCGCAGGTCCGCCAGAACCTGACCCATCTCCTCCACACCCGCCTGGACCGAAGCCATCGCCCCACCAGCGGGCAGATCCTGCATCAACCGCCCCCGAGCGGCAACAAGCGTGCAAGCATCCTCCAACGACCACACCCCCGCCACATACGCCGCCACCACCTCACCTATCGAATGCCCCGCCAGGAAATCCGCCCGCACCCCAAAAGACTCCATCAACCGAAACAGCGCCACCTCCAACGCAAACAACCCCGCCTGCGTAAACACCGTCCGATCCAACAACCCCACACCCCCACCGCCAGAAGCAGCCTCCGTGAACACCACCTCCTTCAACGGGCGCTCCAACAACACATCAAACCGCGCACACACCTCATCAAAGGCCGACGCGAACACGGGAAAGGCTTCATACAACTCCCGGCCCATCCCCGCCCGCTGACTCCCCTGACCAGAGAACAACACCGCCACCCGCCCCGACCGCACACGCCCCGCAATCACACCACCGGCACCAGCGGTGCTCGCGCTCTCGCCCTCCGCCAGGGCCTTGAGCCCAGCGGTCAGCTCCCCCACATCCGACCCCACAACCACCGCACGATGCTCAAACACCGCACGAGAGCTCACCAAAGCACGACCCACACCCACCGCATCCACGCCACCACCATCAGCCTGAACAGAACGCACGTACTCCAGCAGCCGACCCGCCTGAGCCGCCAACGCCCCCGCACTACGCCCCGACACCACCCACG
>NZ_JAEEAP010000615.1 GCF_016103465.1 Streptomyces sabulosicollis | reverse complement strand
GGTGTGGTGGGCTGGGCGGGGCGCCACCCCCGGATAGCAGCCGGGGGTGGCGCGCCTGCGTGATCAGGCACGGCGCATTCGGCCGATCACAGGCCGGACAGCGCGGCGGAAGCCGGCGCGCCACGCCTCGCAGTCGCAGAACACGCGCCGCTGCGGGTGCTCCGGGCAGCCCGCGCGGTACCGCTCGACAGCGGCGACCTGTGACGGATGCGCGGGCCGGGCCAGGCCGACGCTGCCGGTGATGGCGGGGTGCCCGTTCCAGGTGGACCGGACGGTGAAGCCGCGCCGCTCCAGCTCTACGGCGAGGGTCTCCAGCTCACCGGGCTCCAACGGGTTCGCGGGCGTCATGAGCTGGTTGGGCCCGTTGTCGATCCACTCGACCTTGGCCACGTCCACCACGACGACCGGAAGGCTTCGGGCGCCGACCGGGACGAAGCTGTAGCTGCGATTGCCGTCGGCGGCGAGCTGCTCGCCGTGGTGCTGAGCGTGGGCGTTGTCCGGCTGCTCGGTCTCGTACAACCAGCGCAGCCCAGCGTCGAGGACAGCGGCGCGGGTGTGGAGTTCGGCGGCGGTCATCGGTTGGTCTCCTGGTCGGTGGTGTGGTCGGTGAGGGTGACGGTGTATCGGGTGTGCACGCCGCGTTCGGCGAGGAGCTGGTTGAGTTCGGCGGTGTGGCGGCGGGCTTCCTGGAGCCAGGACCGTTCGCGGAGGGTCAGCCCGTCCGGGCCGACGGGTTCGGTCTTGGGGGTGAGGGGTTCGCGATTCACTGGGCCACCGCCTCGGCACGTGCGGCGACCTTGGTGAGCTTCGCGTTGAGGGTCGCTTCCGCGTTGGTGTCGGCGATGGTGGCGAGGGCGACGGCCGCGCTGAGGATCACGTCGCAGAGTTCGTCGGCCACGTCGGCGGCGGTGTGCGTGACGCCTTTGCGCGGGTTCTGGCCGGTCATGCCGATGTATGCCTGGGCGACTTCGCCGGACTCTTCGACGAGCTTGAGGAGCCGCATGGATACCTCGTGGGGGCTGCGGCCATTCTCCCGGTCGAGCCAGTCGACGAGACGGTGAATGGTGGCCCACTGGGCGGGGTTGATCACGGGTGTTCTCCTTCGGATTGGGTCGGGTTGGGCTTGCGGGCTGTACGGGCGCCTCGCTGGCGTTCACGGGTCCGGATGAAGCGAGGGGCCGGGAGCACCTGCCAGGCGGCGAGAGGCGCCATTACGGGGCGTCTCGGGGGTGGCGCGGCGGCGACGCTAGGCGGCAGCGCGGCGAGAGGGCGTTGCGGCCTTCTTCGCCTTGAGGATCGGCGCCAAGGTCTCCCGGCACTCCGCCCAGTAGCGCTGGTTCGCCAGACGGCACGCCATGTCGGTCGGCTCACCGGCCACCACATGCCGCCGATACGCCGCCCGCGTCCCGCAATCCGGCTTCGGGCCGATCAACCCTTGGCTGTGGGCGATGTGCACGGCGTGCGCGATCGACGACGCACCCAACACCCGCAGCAGGCGATGCCCGTAGCCGCGCACCGTGATCTCGCTGATGCCCCAGTCGGCGGCCACCTGCCGGTAGCTGGCCCCGTGGGCGACACGCTGCAACAGCTCAAGCTGGCGGGCCGACAAGGCGGTCACGACTCGCCTCCGAGGATCTGGCGGGCCACCGCGAGAGCACCAGGGTCGGGGCCGATCTGCTCGGCGTCCACGGCCGCACTGTCGAGCCAGCCAGCAAGGGTCTCCCCGACGCCGGGGTGCATGGCAGCCATGTAGTCCGCGTTGGCGGTATCGCACTCGGTGCGCTGGACGCTGGCCTGGGGCTCCCATGTAGCGACGGCGTAGGTCCACTCGCTGACGGGGTGAAGGTCACCGTCTCGGTAGCCGTCGAGGTGGTACTCCTGGCCGCGCCACGTGGTCTCCCACGGGCCTTGGTCTGCCTGCCCTGCCAGCTTGCGGATCTTCTCGGCGGCGGCCCGCAGCAGGGCGGCCGGGTTGGTGTCGGTCACGTGCTTCTCCGTTCGTTCGTTATTCAGCGTGCGATGAATTCGGTGGGGGCGGGTGATGTGGTGTGATCGGCGGGCGGTCGCCCCCGCTAGCCCCGGGGGCGACCGTGCACGTCAGGCGGCGGTCATCGGGCTTGCTGCACCCAGTTGGTGCGGCGCCGGCGGGCCGAGCCTTCGCGGTCGCTGCGGTCGGCGGCCTTGCAGCCTGCATCGCAGTAGGCGGCATCGGAGCGCTTACGGAGCCGGCGGTGAGGTCCGCCCTGGGTGGCACACGGCTTCTGGAAGTGCTTGCAGTCGCCGCACCAATCGATGGGATCGATGAAGTCGCCACACCATGCGCAGTGACGGGTGCCGTCGCCGTGAATGACCGCGGTCTCGGCCGGCCGGGAGGCGTAGCGGTTCCTCATGGCGCGCTCCTCTCGGGCTGCTCGTGTCCGAATGCACGCTCCTGATCGGCCGTCGTGAGGGTGCGGTAACAGGCGGTGCACAGCTGGTCGTCGGCGAACCTGACGGTGTACTCGTGCTGGGTCTCGAACTGCGGGAAGGTGCGCTTCCCGCAGCGGGTGACGGTCGGAGTGGTGGCCAGCGCAACGAGCGCGGTACCGCCAGACGCAACGGTCTTGGACGGCCCGGAGCGGTGATGCACGGCCGTGCGGACCGCGATGTGCACGGTCCCGGTACTCAAGGTCTCGACGAACAGCACGTCGGCGTCGGCCGGGATCGGCTGCTTGCCGCGAGTCGTGGTCATCATCAGGCGGCCTTTCGGGTGTCGACGGCGTGGAGGTGGCGGTAGGCGGGCGTGAGGCGGGAGGTCGTCCAGCGGTGGCCGCACCGGCAGCGGTAGGAGTGCACGAGCTGCTGGCCGTCGCGGCGGGTGGCGGTGGGGGCTATGCCGCGGCGGAGGCAGCGGGGGCACGAGTCGGTGAGCGTCATCGGCTTCCTTCCGGCGAGGTCTGGCAGTTGGGGCAGCAGGGACCGGGTGATGGCCCGCTGGAGGCGGTGCCGCAGGGCCAGGCCCCAGGACGGGCTATGTGGTACTTGGGTGCTTCGTCCTCGACCGGCGGCTTCGGCTGCGCGACGTCCTGGCCAGCAAGGGTCAGGAGGAAGGTCTTCAAGTCGCCTTGCTCTCGCATTGCGGCGATATCCGCGGTGTCGAAGTGGTTCACAGCTCGGCCGCCATGTCGACAATTTGTGCGTAATGCCCCTGCCAGGCGGTGGTCACGATCGCGTTGTGGCCCATGCGGTTCTTCGCGACGATGAAGTCGAACTCGCCAGCCCGCGGCGACTCGCGGTCGTAGTAGTCCTCCCGGTGCAGGAGGATCACGATGTTGGCGTTGTTCTCGATGCCGCCGGACTCGCGAAGGTCTGACAAGGTCGGGGTCTTGTCGGTGCGGTGTTCGCTAACCCGGTTGAGCTGGGCAGCGGCAATGACCACGATCTTGAATTCCTGTGCGAGGGCCTTCAGCCCTACCGCGATCGAGTCGACTTCGATGACCCGGTTTTGCGCCTTGGCCTCAGCCTTCGCAATCTGCAAGTAGTCCACGATCAGCGCCGCGGGCAGCTCGCCCTTCGCCTGCAACTGCCGCAGTCGGCGCCGCCACTTCGAGACAGGCACCGCCGGGGTGTCGTCGATGCGCAGCGGGGAACGGCGGATCCTGTCGCGTGCCGCCCGGACGGCGGCGTACTGCTGCCGGTCGAGGGTGCGGGCACGCAGCCCGTGCAGGGGCACCCGGGCCTCGGCGGCGACGAGCCGCTGCCCCATCTGCACGTGGGACATCTCCATCGAGGCGATGAGGACGCCGCGGCGGTGCTTGATCGCGACATGCCGACCGATTCCGAGGAGGACGAGGCTCTTCCCCATGGCGGGGCGGCCAGCAACCACCACCAGGTCGCCGGGCTCCATGGGGGCTACAGACTGAAGGTCGGTCCACGGCAGGGGCAGAACATCATCGCGTGGGTTGTCGTACTCGTCGAGGACGGCATCAACGACGCGGTCAAGCAGCCACTCGCGGGAATCGTTGCCCCCCTTCGCTGAAGCGGTGAGCTCCTGCAAGTTCGCGGCGGCGGCGTCGACGATCTCGGCTGCGGTGTCGTGGTCGGCCTGCGCCTGATATCCCATCTGCACGAGGCGGGTGCCGGTCTCGATGACAGCCCGGAGGAGGGCTTTGTTGCGCAGAATCTCGGCGTAGTGGCCAGCGTTCGCCGCCGTGGGCACCGAGTTGACGAGGCTTGAGATGTACGCCCGCCCGCCGACCCTCTCGAGGACGCCTGCTTGCTGGAGCTGGTTGGCGACGGTGATCGGGTCCAATGGCTGCCCGCTGGCGTACAGGGCGAGCATGGTGTCGAAGATGGTTTCGTGGGCGGGCCGGTAGAAGGGGTGCTTGACGCCGTCGACGACTTCGACGACGTCGAGGGTTGCGCTCTTGGCGAGCATCATGCTGCTGAGGACGGCCTGTTCGGCGTCGATGTCGTTGGGTGGGACGCGTGTGAAGTCGAAGTCCTGGTCTTCGTCGTAGGTGGTCACTGGTTTCCTCGGTTAGGCCGCGTCTGCGGTCTGGGTGGTCGGGTGGCAGTCGGGGCAGGGCTTGCTGGTGCCGGGGGTGGTGCGGAATTTGGCGTTGAACTCGGCGGCGGGGTTGCCGTCGCCGCAC
>NZ_JAEEAP010000614.1 GCF_016103465.1 Streptomyces sabulosicollis | reverse complement strand
GGCGCGCCCCCGTCCGGCGGGGCTCAGCTCTCGCCGCCGCGCTCGGCGCCGCCGCTCGCCTCCTCCTGCTCGGCGAGGATGAGGTACAGCCGCTTGCGCGACTCGTTGATGACGGAGACGGCCTTCTGCCGCTGCTCCGCGCTGCCGGTCCGCCAGACCTGCGCGAACGCCTCCATCAGCCCGAAGCCCGCCTGGCGGACCTCCTGCATGGCCTCCCAGTCGATACCGCGCCCGGCCTCCTCCCACGGGGCGGCGGGCCCCGCCTCGGCCTCGGCGCGGCCGGCGTCGGTGAGCGCGAACAGCTTCTTGCCGCCCTCACTCTCGCTGCCGATCAGCCCCTCGTCCTCGAGCAGCTGAAGGGTGGGGTACACCGAGCCGGGGCTGGGCCGCCAGGCTCCCCCGCTGCGCTCGGTGATCTCCTGGATCATCTCGTAGCCGTGCATGGGGCGGTCCTTCAGCAGGGCCAGGATCGAGGCGCGCACATCGCCGCGCCGCGCCCGACCGCGCATCCCCCGGCCACCCGGTCCGCCGCGGCCACGGCCGCCGAACGGGGGGCCGCCGAAGGGCGGACCGTCGAAACCGGGGCCGAACGGACCGAAGGCCGCGCGCCGCCCCTCACGCCCCTCGCCTTCGCCCCAGCCCCGGTGGCCGGGTCCGCAGTGCTCACGTCCATGTCCATGAGAACGCATCGTGACGCTCCTTTCTATCGTCGATCCATCACGACATCTCAACGATATATCGGAACCGATCGGATGCCAACCCCTTCTCCGGCCCATGCCGAGAGTCGCGGTCCCCGTGAGATCCGATCTCCGCTCAGCGGCTCCCCCACCGTCCACCCATATCTGCCTCATAAGGAGCCACCTTCGAGCGATTGGCCATGGAATCCCCGCCACCCGGCACCTACGATCAGCGCATGCGGATACGAATCGTCGACGCGTTCACCGACCGCCCCTTCGCCGGCAACCCGGCCGGGGTCGTCCTCCTCGACACCGACGCCTTCCCGGACGACCACTGGCTCCAGCAGGTCGCCGCCGAGGTCAACCTCGCCGAGACCGCCTTCGCCCACCCCCTCCCCCAGGCCGCGGAGGCCGACTGGGCGCTGCGCTGGTTCACCCCGGCCACCGAGGCGCCCATGTGCGGCCATGCCACGCTCGCCACCACCCATGTGCTCAAGGCCACCGGGGCCGCGGCCGGCACGGTCCGCTTCGCCACCCTCAGCGGGGTGCTGTCGGCGACGGCCGACGACGGCGGCTCGATCACACTGGACTTCCCCACGGCCTCACTGACCGAGCTGCGGGCGCCCGAGAAGACGGCCGAGGCCGGCGCGGCGCTCGGCGCCGAGGTCGTGGCCGCCCATCACGCCGGCCCGTTCATCGACGACCTCCTGATCGAGGTGGCCGACGAGAAGACCGTGCGGGCCCTCGCCCCCGACCTCGCCGCGCTCAAGCGGATCAACCACCGGGGCACCATCGTGACCGCGGCCGCCGAGGACCCCGGGCGCGGCTACGACTACGTCTCGCGGATGTTCGCCCCGCGCGTCGGCATCGACGAGGACCCGGTCACCGGCAGCGCGCACACCGCGCTGGCGCCCTACTGGTCGGCCCGGTTCGGCCGCGACGAGCTGACGGGGCTCCAGGTGTCCGCGCGCACCGGCCTGGTCCGCACCGCGCTGCGCGGTGACCGTACGCTGCTGACGGGCGGCGCCGTCACCGTCATCGACGGCGAGCTGCTGGCCTGAGGCCCGGCCCACCACGCCGGACGGCGGGTCAGGCCGTGGGCAGCCACTCCACCCGGCCCGCCAGCACGGCGTAGCCGACGAAGGCCACGATGTCGATCAGCGCGTGGGCGGCGACCAGCGGGCCGACCCGCCCCCAGCGGCGGTAGAGCAGCACGAAGATCACGCCCATGGCCAGATTGCCGAAGAAGCCGCCGATCCCCTGGTAGAGGTGGTACGAGCCGCGCAGCACCGAGCTGGCCAGCAGGGCGGCCATCGGAGTCCAGCCCAACTGCCCGAGCCTGCGCAGCAGATAGCCGACCACGACCACCTCCTCCAGCACCGCGTTCTGCACGGCGGAGGCGATCAGTACGGGGATTTTCCACCAGACGTCGGGCAGCGACTCGGGCACCACCGTCAGATTGCCCCCGGCGGCCCGCGCCCCGAGGTACAGCAGCAGCCCGGTGCCGCCGATCGCGGCCGCGACCGCGGCGCCCCACGCCAGGTCGAACCGGGGCCGGTCGCGGTCGAAGCCGATCACCCGCGGCCCGGCGCCCTCGCGCAGCAGCAGATGGGCCACGAGCGCGACCGGCACCAGCGCGGTGGTGATGCCGAACAGCTGCCAGGCGAGATCCAGCCAGGGCCGCCCCGGGGCCGCGGAGGAGTTGAGATGGGCCGCCTGGTCCTTCAGCCCGCCCGGTTTGGTCACCGAGCCGATGAAGCTGATCAGCGCGGACAGCGCGCTCGCGCCGAGGGAGAGCGCCAGCACGAGCAGCGTCTCATTGCGCAGCATCCGCCGCGAGAGCCCGTCCTCGACCACGGGCAACTCCGCGCCCCGCGCCTGTGACCGCACTCCTGTCCCCACTTCCGTCTCTCCGCCTCATCGGTGCACCCGCCCCGCTCACCGGACAATACGGGGTCGGGGTCCACGGTGGGGGCGTCACCCGGAGAGATCGGTGGGCCAGGTGTGCACCGGCGCGTCGGTCCGCATCAGGGCGCAGTAGCGGCGGGTCATGGCCGCGAGGGCCGCGTCCCGGTCCAGTCCGCCGCCCAGCGCCCGGTGGTAGGTGGCCGCCTGCCAGGACGCGCCGTTCACCCCCAGCTTGCAGCGCTCCTCGATCACACCGAGGTAGCGGTCGCGGTCGGCGGGCTCCACGCCCCAGGAGTCGAGGCCGGACGCGGCGAGCGGCAGCAGCTCCTCGCGGACCAGCCGTACGGCGGAGGTGCGGGTCAGGGACGCCGACCGGCCGGATTTGGGCCACTGCAGGACCGCGTCGATCCCGTGCCGGCAGGCCGCCTCGAAGTTGGCCGCGGCGGCCGCGAACGGCAGCCGGGTCCACACCGGGCGGGACTCCTCGGCGAGCGCCCTGACCAGCCCGTAGTAGAAGGCGGCGTTGGCGATGACATCGGTGACGGTGGGCCCGGCCGGGAGCACGCGGTTCTCCACGCGCAGATGCGGCACACCGTCCACGACGTCGTAGACGGGCCGGTTCCAGCGGTAGATGGTGCCGTTGTGCAGGGCCAGTTCCTGGAGCTCGGGCACCCCGCCCTCGTCCAGCACTCGCACCGGGTCCTCGTCCTCGCCGGTGGAGAGCAGAGGCGGGAAGTAGCGCAGATTCTCCTCGAACAGCTCGTACGCGGAATCGATCCAGCGCTCGCCGAACCAGGTGCGCGGGCGCGCCCCCTGGGCGGCGATCTCCGGTGGGCGCACATCGGTGGCCTGGAGGAACAGCGGGGGCCTGGATTCGCGCCACGCCTCGTGGCCGAAGACGAAGGGGGAGTTGGCGCCCACCGCGATCTGCACGGCGGCCACCGCCTGCGCCGCGTTCCACGCGTCCGCGAAGCGGCCCGGGGTGACCTGCAGATGGAGCTGGACGGAGGTGCAGGCCGCCTCGGGGGCGATGGAGGAGCTGGCGTAGGTGAAACGCTCCCGGCCCTCGATGTCGATGAGGAAATCCTCGCCGCGGGCGGCCAGCATCTGCTCATTGAGAAGTTTGTAACGGTCGTCGTAGGAGAGGTTCGTGGATCCCAGATCGTCCGCGGCGAGGGTCGGCAGAATTCCGATCATCACGATCTCGGAGGACACTTCCCGCGCCTTGCGATCGGCATATGACAAACCGGTTCGGAGCTCTTCGGAGAGCTGATCGAGAACGCGTCCGTGCAAACGGTGGGGCACGATGTTTACTTCAAGATTGCACTGCCCGAGTTCGGTCTGGAAATCATGACTCCCGATGCGCTCCAGAACCTCCGCGTTCATCATCCTCGGCAGCCCGTCGGCCCCGGCGAGATTCAGCTCGATCTCCAGCCCCATCAGATTCTTCGGGCGGTCGAATCGCTTGTCGGCCAGGAGCCGGCCCAGCCCGTCGAGGCACTGCCGCAACCGGACGCGCTGCCGTCGCCGGCCGGACGGGTCGAACTCACCGGCTATGAGCTTCTCCCCCATCGAAGCGTCCCTCCTCGAGTGGATCATCGGCACCAGCCGTGTGCACACCACGCTCGATGATGCCCACCAATGTGATCGATAACGCCCCGCGATCCACACCCAGCCGGTAGGCTCTATGGAACTGCGCATTGCGCCAGAGAAATGGACCGGCGAGTTCCAGCCTACCGCGCGGGCCACAAAATGCCAGGTCATATCCGTTCATCTGGCACTGAATCGGGGAAAATCCCCGCCTTCCCGGGGTCTGGATAACCTCTTGTCGGCGATATCGGCAGCGGCTAGATGAAACACAACGGGAACACTTGTCGTATAAACTCGGCTAACGAGGCAGAGAGATAACGCCCGAACGGTCTGTTCCGGCTCCCCTCTGACCCGTGTTCCACCGACAGCGCCGCCCAAACCCGGCCCGCTATCGCTTCACCGTGTCTTCAAAGCGAGAGGCGACCCACCATGCCGCTGCATGTGCCCCCGGCCCCCGCGCCCGCCCTGCGC
>NZ_JAEEAP010000613.1 GCF_016103465.1 Streptomyces sabulosicollis | reverse complement strand
GGGTCACGGGGTCCGAGAGGGGTCGCGGGGAGGTGGTGGCGGAACGCCGCGCCGTTCAGCGCCGCTCGCGGTGCGGGGCGCGCCGCGGCCGGGCCGGTGTCAGCGCCCTGCCCAGATCGGCGGCGCCCTGCAGCAGCGGTGCCACCAGCTGTTCCCGGCGTGGGCGCAGCACGTCGGGCGTGGCGGCCAGGGTCAGGGTGCCCACCGGACGTCTGCCCACCAGAACCGGCGCCGCGAGCGCCGCGGTGTCCGGATCGTACTCGCCCTCGGAGTAGGCGTAGCCCTCGCGCCGCACTTCGGAGAAGCGCTCCTCGAGCCGCACCGGATCGGTCAGGGTGTGCTCGCTGAAGCGCGCCATGGGGCGGCCGTACAGCAGCACGGCCCGGTCACCGGCCGGGAGCATACCGAAGTAGGCGCGGGAGGTGGCCCCGGCGTGCGCCGGATACAGCTCGCCCGCCAGCACGTAGTAGCGCAGCGGGCCGGTGGCCCCGTCCACGGCCGCGACGCAGCGCATATGCACCCCGTCCGGGACCGCGAACAGCGCGTTCACCCCGACCGCCCCGGCCAGCGCCTCCAGGGTGGGCCGGGCCAGGCTGGCCATGCCGCCGCCCCGCTCCCACACCCAGGACAGGTGCCATACCGCCGGGCCCAGCCGATAGCGGCGTGAGCGCTTGTCGGAGACCAGGAAGCCCCGGTAGGCCAGCGCGGCCAGCAGCCGCTGGGCCACCGACTTGTCCAGCCCGAACTCCTCGGCGATCTCGGTGACGCCCCACTCCGGGCGCTCCCGGTCGAAGGACAGCAGCACGTTCAGCACGCGGTCCGCGGTCTGGAGGGGTGGGGCGCCGGTTACGGGCGTCTGTTCGGCCATGACGAAAGGGTAAACATTCTCGGATATAGAGAAAACATTGCGCACTGCGCGACGCCGGGCGGACCCTGGCCAGGCCGGTGCCCGGTGGCAGTGCCCGCCCCGCGCACCGCTTCCCCGCTCGTGTCCGGTCGGGCCATCGGCGCCACCGACCGCATCACCCCGACCGACCGCGTCACCCCGACCACCGCTTCACCCCGCCGTGAGAGGCCAGCCGTGCTCAAACACGTCCTTGACATCATCGAACTCCTCGACCGTCCGCAGACCAGCGGCGCCCTCCTCGCCGACCATCTGCGCGCGGTCCAGGCCGCGGCCGGAGCCGACCCGCAGACGGCGCCCCAGGTCGAGGTACGCACCGTCGAGGGCGACAAGGGCAGCACGGACTTCGTCTCCGTGACCGTCCCCGGCCGCCGCGGCAAGCTGGCCGGCGGTGCCGCCCCGACCCTGGGGATCCTCGGCCGGCTCGGCGGAGTCGGCGCCCGCCCGGAGCGGATCGGGCTGGTCTCGGACGCCGACGGGGCGGTGGCGGCGCTGTCCGCCGCGGCCAAGCTGCTGGACATGCACGCCCGCGGCGACGTCCTGGACGGCGATGTGACGCTCTCCACCCACGTCTCCGGCTGGGCCCCCACCCAGCCGCACGACCCCGTGCCGTTCATGGACTCCCCGGTGGACACCCTGGTGTGCAACCGTGAGGAGATCTCGCCCGCGATGGACGCGGTCGTCTCCATCGACACCACCAAGGGCAACCGGCTGCTCAACCACCGCGGCGTCGCCCTGTCGCCCACGGTCTGCCAGGGCTGGATCCTGCGGGTCAGCGAGGACTTGGTGTCGGTCCTGGAGAGCGTGACCGGCGAGTCGGCGCGCATCCTGCCGATCACCACCCAGGACATCACCCCGTACGGCAACGGGGTGCACCACCTCAACTCCATCCTCCAGCCCGCCGTGGCCACCACCGCCCCCGTGGTCGGCCTCGCGATCACGGCGGGCACGGCGGTGGCCGGATGCGCCACCGGTGCCAGCCACGAGACCGACATCGCCGTCGCGGCCCGGTTCGCCGTCGAGACCGCCAAGGAGTTCGGACGCGGCGTCGCCCGCTTCCTGGACGCCGAGGAGTTCGCGCGCCTGGTCGAGCTGTACGGACCCATGACCCACCTCCAGGCCCTCACCCCGGCGGGGTGACCGACCCGTCCCCACCCGGACCCCGCAGGAGTCCCCATGAACCCGAACTCCCAGGCCACCACCGCGGCCGCGGAAGCCCCACCGCGGTCGCACCCCAGAGCCTTCGAACCGATCACCCTCGTCCTGACCATCGTGCTGTCGGTCCTCGGCGCCTTGATCGGCATCGTGCTGATCACCACGCTCGGGGTGTCGCCCAACACCGCGGTGATCGGCGCCCTGGTGGCGATGCTCATCGGCCGTATCCCCGTGGGCGTGCTGACCCGGATGCGTTCCCAGCACCGGCAGAACCTGGTGCAGTCGGCGATCTCCGGCTCCACCTTCGCCGCGGCCAACTCCCTGCTCACCCCGATCGCGGTGCCCTTCGCGCTGGGGCGCGACGACCTGGTGTGGCCCATGCTCGGCGGTGCCGTGCTCGGGCTGGCGGTCGACAGCTGGGTGCTGTACCGGGTCTTCGACTCCAAGCTGCTGCCCGCCACCGGCTCCTGGCCGGCCGGTATCGCGGCGGCCGAGACCATCAAGGCCGGGGACACCGGCGGGCGCAAGGCCGCGATCCTGGGCGCGGGCGCCGTGGTCGGCTTCGTCGGCGCGCTGTTCAAGCTGCCGACCAGCGCCGCGGGTGTGGGCTTCCTGGGCAACATCTGGGCGCTCGCCATGTTCGGCGTCGGGCTGACCGTGGGGCAGTACGCCCCCGACTTCGGCTTCGACCTGGGCGCGCGCCATGTGCCGCACGGGCTGATGATCGGCGCCGGGCTGGTCGCCCTGGCCCAGGCGCTGCTGCTGATGCGGACGCGGAAGGGCGGGGGCGATGGGGCTGATCGGGCGGAGAGCGCCGTTGACGCCCCGGACGCCGACGGCGGTCGTACGGTCCAGGCCCCCCAGCTGCGGCGGGGACTGCTGGAGGGCATGGGCCTCTTCCTCTGCGGAGCGCTCGTGGTCGCGATCGCGGGCGGCGTGGTCGGCGGGCTCTCCCTGCCCGCCCTGGTCGGCTGGGTGCTGCTGGCCGGTGTCGCCGCCATCGTCCACCAGCTGATCGTGGGGCTGGCGGCGATGCACTCCGGCTGGTTCCCGGCCTTCGCCGTCACCCTGATCTTCCTGATCATCGGTCTGGTGCTGCACATCCCGACCGTGCCGCTCGCCCTGCTGGTCGGCTACACGGCCTCCACCGGCCCCGCCTTCGCCGACCTCGGCTACGACTTCAAGGCGGGCTGGCTGCTGCGCCGGGACGCCGCGCCCTGGCGGCCCTTCGAGATCGAGGGGCGGCGCCAGCAGTACCTCGCCCAACTCGTCGGCTTCGGGGTCGCGCTGGTCGTCGTCGCCGTCGCCTGGAAGACCTTCTTCTCCGACGGCAAGGTGCCGCCGGTCGCCGAGGTCTACGTCACCACCATCAAGACCGGCCTCGAGCCCGGCACCATGACCACCATGCTGCTGTGGGCGATCCCCGGTGCGCTGGTCCAGCTCATCGGCGGGCCCTCCCGGCAGATGGGCGTGCTGCTGGCCACCGGACTCCTGGTGGCCACGCCCCAGGCCGGATGGATGGTCCTCGGCGCCCTGGTGGTGCGTCAGCTCTACACCCTGTGGCGGCGGCGCGGGATCGCCGACCCGCGGGCGCGCAAGGAGTCCGACGAGCAGGCCGAGAACGACCTGTCGCTGGTCGGCGCCGGACTCGTCGCCGGGAGCTCCCTCAACGACGTCGGCCAGCTCACCAAGGCCCTGTGAGGAAGGACGTGCACGCTGTGGACACCACGGAGCCCGTCGGCCGCGACCACCACCCGGCGGGCGGCCCGGCCCTCGGCCTCGTCACCATCGGCCAGGCCCCGCGCGCCGACCTCCGGCCGGACGCCGAACCGCTGCTGCCCGGGGTGCGCCTGGTCGAACACGGCGCGCTCGACGCCGACCGGTTCGACGGTGACGCCGAGGCCGCGACCCGCCGTCTGCTGGCCCCCGAGGACGGCGAGGCACCGCTGGTCTCCCGGCTGCGCGACGGGCGTTCGGTGCTGCTGGGGCACGGGGCGATCGTGCCCCGCATCGCGGACGCGGTCGCCCGCGCCGAGCGGGACGGCGCCGCCGCGACGCTGCTGCTGTGCACCGGCCGCTTCCCCGCGGTACGGGCCCGGCGGCCGCTGCTGTTCGCCGAACCGCTGGTGCAGCAGGCCGTGGCCGCGGCCGTGGGCACCGACCCCGTGGGCATCGTCTGCCCCCACCCGGACCAGGCGGAGGACGTCTCCCGGCGCTGGGCGGAGCTGCTGCCCGGCCGGGTGGAGGCCGCGGTGGCCGATCCGTACGGCCCCGCGGAGCGCGTCCTGGAGGACGTGGCCGCCGCCGCGCGCACCCTCGCCGACCGCGGCAGCTCCTGGCTCGTCCTGGACTGCATCGGCTACACCGAGCGGATGCGGTCCGCCGCCCTGCGCGCCGCGGACCGCCCCGTGCTGCTGGCCCGCGCCATCGCCGTCCGGATGGCGGCGGAGGTGGTGGCGGCCGCGGCGTGAGGGATGCGCGGCGCCTGTCGCGTGCCCCACTCGCACCCCCGGCGTGACGGGTGTGCGGCGTCTGCCGCGTACGCCATCCGCACCCTCGGCGTGGCGGGCGTGCGGCGCCTGCGCTGTCTCT
>NZ_JAEEAP010000612.1 GCF_016103465.1 Streptomyces sabulosicollis | reverse complement strand
CGCCCCCACCCATCCCGTACGCCACCGCGGCGATCTGCTCAAGGGCCCCGCCCTCACCCTGACCTGCACCGCCCCCATGCCCGATGTCATCGCCGTCCGGATCACCCACTTCGCGGGCGGGGTGGAGCGCGACCCGGCCTTCGAGATCGCCCGCCAGGAGTGCGACGCCGAGGTGCGCCACGACGCCGAGGAGGCCCGGCTCACCTCGGGGGCGCTCTCGGTGCGCTTCGCCCGCACCGGACCCTGGCGGATGGACTTCGAGGCCGCCGGGCACATGCTCACCAGCAGCGGCGTCAAGGACATGGGCATCATGGAGACCGCCGACGGCCACCACTACCTGCGCGAACGGCTCGCGCTGCGGGTCGGTACCTCCGCGTACGGCCTCGGCGAGCGCTTCGGCCCGCTGGTGAGGAACGGCCAGGCCGTCGACATCTGGAACGCCGACGGCGGCACCGCCACCGAGCAGGCGTACAAGAACGTCCCGTTCCTCCTCACCGACGCGGGCTACGGCGTCTTCGTGGACCACCCCGGCCGGGTCTCCTTCGAGGTCGGCTCGGAGGCGGTCTCCCGGATCCAGTTCAGCGCCGAGGACCAGGAGCTCACGTACTACGTCATCCACGGGCCCACCCCCAAGGACATCCTGCGCCGCTACACCGCGCTCACCGGCCGCCCCGCGCTGCCGCCCGCGTGGTCCTTCGGGCTGTGGCTGTCCACCTCCTTCACCACCTCCTACGACGAGGAGACGGTCACCGGCTTCGTCGACGGCATGGCGGAGCGCGAACTGCCGCTGTCCGTCTTCCACTTCGACTGCTTCTGGATGCGCGAGTACCAGTGGTGCGACTTCACCTGGGACCCGCGGGTCTTCCCCGACCCGGAGGGCATGCTGCGCCGGCTGCGCGAGCGGGGCCTCAAGATCTCCGTCTGGATCAACCCGTACATCGGCCAGCGCTCCCCGCTCTTCGCCGAGGGCAAGGCGGCCGGCCATCTGCTGAAGCGGCCGGACGGATCGGTGTGGCAGTGGGACCTGTGGCAACCGGGCATGGCGCTGGTGGACTTCACCAGCCCCGAGGCCCGCGCCTGGTACGCGGCCAAGCTGACCGCGCTGCTGGACATGGGCGTGGACTGCTTCAAGACCGACTTCGGCGAGCGGGTGCCGTTGGACGTGGTGTACGCGGACGGCTCCGACCCCGAGCGGATGCACAACTACTACGCCCACCTCTACAACCGCACCGTCCACGAGGCGCTGGGCGAGCGGCGCGGCGAGGGCGAGGCGGTGGTCTTCGCGCGCTCGGCCACGGCGGGCGGCCAGCGGTTCCCGGTGCACTGGGGCGGCGACTGCGAGTCCACCTACGAGGCGATGGCCGAATCGCTGCGCGGCGGGCTCTCGCTGGGCCTTTCCGGCTTCGGCTTCTGGAGCCATGACATCGGCGGCTTCGAGGGCACCCCGGACCCGGCCCTGTTCAAGCGGTGGATCGCCTTCGGGCTGCTGTCCTCGCACAGCAGACTGCACGGCTCGTCCTCCTACCGGGTGCCGTGGCTCTTCGACGAGGAGTCGGTCGAGGTGCTGCGCCACTTCACCCGGCTGAAGCTGCGGCTGATGCCGTATCTGTACGAGGCGGCGCGGCAGGCGCACACCGAGGGCATCCCGGTGATGCGGGCCATGGTCCTGGAGTTCCCGGACGACCCGGGGTGCGCGGGTCTGGAGCGGCAGTACATGCTCGGCGGGGACCTGCTGGTCGCCCCGGTCTTCGACGACGCGGGCGAGGTGACGTACTACGTGCCCGAGGGCGTCTGGACGCAGGTGCCGAGCGGGCGGACGGTGCGCGGGCCGGCCTGGGTGCGCGAAACCCACGGCTTCCTCAGCGTCCCGCTGCTGGCCCGCCCCGGCGCGGTGATCCCGTTCGGGGCGGCCGACGACCGCCCCGACGCCGACTGGGCGGACGGGATCACGCTGCGGGTGTACGAACCGGCGGCGGGCCCGGTCACGGTGCGGGTGCCACGGCCGGACGGCACGACGGCCGCCACCTTCACCGTCGTCCGGGACGGGGCGGTGCTGCGCGCCGAGGCCGCCGGCGCCTCGGCGCCCTGGCGGCTGGAGGTGGCCGGCGGCCCGTCCGCGGAGGCGGCGGCGGGGACGGCGGTGCTGACGGTGCCGCTGTCCCTCAGCAGCGGCGGGGCTTGACCCAGGAGCACTCGCGTCCGGCGTCGGCCGTGGTGGCCGGGGCGCCCCGTACGGCACGGGGCCGCACCGCCTCCGCATGGCCCTCGCCGGACGTCGCGAGCGTCACCACGATCGCGTCCTCCAGGTTCTTCACCGACGCGGCGAGGTAGTTGTTGAGGACGACGCTGTAGACCAGCTCCCTGCCGTCCGCGTCGGTGACGTAGCCGGAGAGCGCGGAGGCGCCGGTCAGGGAGCCGGTCTTGCCGCGCGCGTTCCCGGCCGCCGGGGTGGAGCACATCCGCGAGCGCAGGGTGCCGCCCACGAACCGGTCCGGGGCACAGGCCACCGGCAGCGAGGCGTACCAGTCGGCGTACCAGGGCTCGTCGCGCACCGACAGCAGCAGTTCGGTGAGGCGCCCGGCCGCGATGTTGTCCATCCGGGACAGCCCCGAGCCGTCGACCTGGCGCACCGCGCCGGTGTCCACCCCCCGCTTCTTCAGCCAGTCGGCGATGGCGGCGAGCCCCGCGTCCCAGGTGCCGCGCCCGGCCGTCTCCTGGCCGATGGCCTTGGTGAGCGCCTCGGCGTGGATGTTGTTGGACAGCTTCATGAAGGGGATCAGCAGCTCCTTCAGCGGCATGGAGCGGTGCGAGGCGAGCGTCCGGGCGTCCGCCGGAGCGGCCCGGCCCAGACGGGTGGGCCCGGCCACGCGGACGCCGTGCCGTTCGAGGGCGTCGGCGAAGACCGAGGTGGCGTAGCCGGTGGGCTCCCAGACGCTCACCCACTCCTTGGCGGTCGCCGCCCCGGCCGGAAGGGCGCCGCTGACGGTGATGGTGTTGGAGCCGTGCTGCCGCTCGACGGTCAGGCCGCCGCTTCCGGTGGTCGCCCGGTTGTCGATCCGTACGTACGCGTTCGGCGGTGTGACGGTGACCTTCGGCCGGTCGCCGGTCGCCGCGCCCGGGGCGACCTCCACGATGACACTGCCCGCGTCGTAGTCGGTGTCGGGGGCGAGGGTCAGCGCCGAGATCTGCGCGGCGTAGTACGAGGACTCGTCGTCGGCCGCCCAGGAGCGGCCCACCCGCTGGGCGTCGAACCGGGTGTCATCGGCGATCAGCCGCCCGCTGACCTTGGTGATCCCCGCGTCGGCGACGCCCTTCGCCAGGCGGTCGTAGTCCCCGGCGAGCATCGTGGGGTCGCCGGTGCCGCGAAGGTAGAGATCGCCCCGGAGGGTGTGTCCGCGTCGGCTGCCGTCGGTCAGCACATCGGTGCGGAAGCGGTGGCCGGGGCCGAGCAGCCCCATCGCGGCGGCCGAGGTGAACAGCTTGGTGTTGGAGGCGGGCATCAGCCGGTCGTCGGGCCGGTGCCGGTAGAGCACGGCGCCGGAGTCGGCGTCGGCGACCACCACCCCGGCCGCGCCGCCCTTCAGCAGGGGGTCGTCGAGGAGGGTGTCGAGGGCGTCGCCGATCCCGGTGCGGGAGGCGTCCGCACCCGCCGGTGAGCTCCAGGTGAGGGTGAAGGCGAGTCCGATGACGAGGGGGATGACGAGGGGCCAGATCCAGCCGCGCGCAGGATGGTTCACGGGTCTGCTCATGTCACGGGAGGATCCCGCACCCGGGGGCTCGGCGACAGGGCGCCGACGGGCGGCAACCGGGCCGAGCGCGGCCGTCAGCGGGGCGTGGTGGGCAGGGCGAGGCCGCCGGGGAGGGCGGTGACGGCCTCGCGGAGGCGGGCCGCCAGGTCATCGGTGGTGGGCGGCTCGATACCGCCCGTGTCGACCGCCGCGTCGTCGACTTGGGCCACCCAACTCGCCAGCGCGCCCCGGAACGCGGCGACCAGCATGTCCACGGCCAGCCGGGGCCGGAGGTCGCCCGGCGCGCCGAGGCCGAACCGGCGGTGCAGGATCGCCAGCGCCTCCTGCGTGGTGGCCTCGCAGAACTGCAGACCGTGCGCGCCCATCGAAGGCGTCCGCTCGGCCAGCCGCCGGCTGAGCAGCACCCGCCGGGCCCAGCCCTCCTCGTCCACCCGCGCCAGCGCGGCCAGCAGCGCGTCCCGGCCCAGCTCCACCACCGACAGCCCGTCCGGCTCCGCGGTCTCCAGCTCCTCCAGGAAGGCCCGCCACAGGTCCTGGTCGGGGGCCATCGCGACGTCTTCCTTGCTGGTGAAGGTGCGGAAGAAGGTGCGCTTGGAGACCTCCACCTCCTCGCACAGCTCATCCAGCGTCACCCCGCCGAAGCCGCGCCGGGTGAACAGCTCCAGCGCGGTGTCTATCAGCGCCTGACGGGTGCGCCGCTTCTTGCGTTCGCGCAGTGAGGGGTGGGGAGCGGCAGTCACGGCGAAAAGTGTAGCCGCCACCGACGACGCCACTTGCGCGCTTTTGCCACTCAGTGGCATAACTGTGATCGTCACCCTTCATCGAAAGGCGAACCGCCATGCGCGCCCTGCTCGTTGACCACTCCTCCCCCTCCGGCCTCCGCATCGGCGAGGCCCCCGACCCCGAACC
>NZ_JAEEAP010000611.1 GCF_016103465.1 Streptomyces sabulosicollis | reverse complement strand
CTTTTTTTTTTTCAAGCAGAAGACGGAATACGATATTAGCGAGTGTCTCGTGGGCTCGGAGATGTGTATAAGAGCCAGGCCGGTACCCGCGCGGCCGCCGGAACCGCCGCGGGCGGCCCGCCACGGGCGGGGGCACCGCCGAAGGCGGGAGTCCCGCCGGGCGCGGCAGGGGCTCCCCCGCCGCTCGGGTTACCGGCCGGCAGGCCGTACGCGTCGGTCATGTCGTCGCCGCCCTCTCCATCTCCAGCTCCACTTCCGTGCCCCCGTCCGGCGCGGATCTCAGCCGCGCCGTGCCGCCGTTCCGCTGCATCCGGCCGATGATCGACTCGCGCACGCCCATCCGGTCCTCCGGCACCGCGTCCACGTCGAAGCCGGGGCCGCGGTCGCGCACGGAGATGAACACCGTGGCCCCCTCGACCTCGGCGAAGACCTGGACGGCTCCGCCGTCGCCACCGTACTTGGCCGCGTTGACCATCGCCTCGCGCGCCGCCTGTATCTGTGCGCCCAGTCTCTCGTCCAGGGGGCAGTCGCCGACCACCACCACCTCGATCGGGACGCCGTGGTGGTCCTCGACCTCCGCCGCCGTCTTCTTCACCGCCTCCGCGAGGGTGTCCGGCTCCTCGGCCTCGTCCTTGCCCGTGCCCTCCGGCCGGTAGAGCCACGCGCGCAGCTCCCGCTCCTGGGCGCGGGCGAGCCGGGCCACCTCGCGGGGGTCCTCCGCGTTGCGCTGGATCAGGGTGAGGGTGTGCAGCACGGAGTCATGGACGTGGGCCGCCACCTCCGCACGCTCCTGCGCGCGGATGCGCATCAGCCGTTCCTCGGAGAGGTCCTGCGTCATCCGCACCACGTACGGGCCCACCAGCAGCGCGATGCCGACAAGGACGGCCAGGGCCGCCTGCAGCACGGCGCCCAGGTGCTTGGCCGAGCCCTGGAGGACGACGATCCCGGACACCCCGGCGGCCACCAGCACCACCCCCGTGGCGCCACGGGCCAGCGGCAGGACCCGCTTGCTGCGGCTGAGTTCGACCCACTGGGCGCGGCGGGCGTTGTCCGCCTGGCGCCAGAAGAGGGTGACGCCCGCGCCGATGAGGAGGAGCGGCCAGATGTAGGTGTTGGCGCGGCCCAGGTGGAAGCCCTGGACGAAGATCCCCATGCCGATGAAGAGGGCGACCAGGGCGATGATCTGGCCCCGCTCCGGCCTGCGGGCCAGGATCCGGCGGCGGCCGTCGGGGCCCACGGTGGTGAGCGGGCGGGTGGCCGTCGTCTCCACGCCGCCGACGCCGAGCGGGACGATGAACCAGAAGAGGGCGTAGACGAGCGCGCCGAACCCCTCCGCCATGAACAGCGCGATGAAGACGATCCGCACCCAGGAGACCGGAAGCCCGAGATGCCCCGCGAGCCCGCGCGCCACACCGCCGAGGAGGCGGCCTTCGGCACTGCGGTAGAGCTTGCGCGGGGGTGGCTCGGGGGCCGTGGGGGGCACTGCGGCGGTCATGGCCCGATCGTCACACGCCCGGCCGCCGACGGGCATCAGGGTCGCCCCTGATCGTTCCCCGACCCCGGTCGCCCCGGGGCTCCGGGACCGGACCGGTCCCCGGCGCCCGGCCCGTCACCCCGAGGCAGCGCCCGGGGCCGCGTCAGTCGTCCGGCGTCGCCCTGCGTGCCCGGCGACGGAAGGCGTACGTGAGGGCCGAGGTCAGCGCCGCGACGCAGAGGCCGCCCAGGAGGGCCGGGAGCGCGATCTCCGGGCGGACGTCCCACTCCCCGGCCGCGTCCATCCCGTACGCGGCGGCCACACCCAGGATCACCAGCCCGGCCAGCAGCTTGCCCGGCTCGAACGCATGGCGGGACCGGTCGGGGGCCGCGTGCCCCAGCGGACGACCGGGCGAGTGACCGGACCGGTGGCCGAACCGCTGACCGACCCGGTCGCCGAACCGCTGACCGACCCGGTCGCCGAACCGCTGACCGACCCGGTGGCCGAACCGCTGACCGAACGAATGGCGCCTCATGAGCGCTTCACCTCCACCACGCCCAGCCCCAACTCCAGCTTCAGCGAGACCGTGCCCTCGGCCTTGCCGCCGCCCACCGGCTCCAGGGTGAGCCTGCGCTCCCGGTCCGGGCCGATGTCGACGTTGCGCTTGTCCCTCGTCTCGCCCGGCAGCCAGATGTCGCCGATCCCGACCTCGATGTCCAGCTTCACCCGGGCGTCCCGCGGGACCGTCACGGCCAGCTTGCCCGCGCCCATCTCCACCCGGCTGGAGACGGAGCCGCCCGCTTTCAGGGGCAGGCGGTCCAGCTTCAACTCGGCGACGCCGCCGCCCAGCTCATAGCCGTCGCGCAGCGACGCCACGGAGGTCGGGGCCCAGGTGCGCCGGGCCCAGTCGGGGGTGACGGCGTCGGGGAGGGCCGCCGCGCCCGCCAGCAGCGCGCTCGTCAGCAGCGCGAGGAACACCGTGCCGCCACCTGCCCGCCCCCAGCGGGAGCTGATGACGAGGGCGAGCCCGAAGACCCCCAGCGCACAGGCGAAGCCGATCTCCAGGCTGGTGCCCAGCGGCTGCGAGGACCACCCCGCCCGCGCCCCCACCACGGCGGCGGCGACCGCCACCAGGAAGGCCCAGCCGCCGATCGACGCCCGGTCCGGCACCCGGCGCGCCCGCTCCGCCTTCGCCTCCGCCTTGTCGTACGGGCCGTCGTCCGGCCCCCAGAGATAGCCGGTCCGCGACCCGGCCCCGGCGCCGAGCGGCCCGGTCGTACCGTCCTTGACGATCGGGTCGCGCCACCAGGACGGGCCGGGGCCGCCGCGCGTGGGCGGGGCCTTGGTCTCGGGCGGCGCGTCGGCGACGGCCTGGGCCGTGGCCGCGTCCACCGCGCCCACGCTCTCCGCCTGCCGCCGGTGGTGCGACCAATAGCCCGCACCGGCCGCCGCGAGGGCGAGCATGAACGAGAAGTACATGACGCCCGCGTTGTTGAGCATCGACAGGAAGAGCCCACAGCCCACCAGCGCCACCAGCACCGCCGTCAGCCCCGGGCCCTCGGCCCGCCCCGAGAGCAGCCTGCGCCCCTCGTTCTCGTCCTCGCCGTGGTACGGGACCAGCAGCCAGCAGAACCCGTACACGATCAGACCGAGGCCGCCCGCGACGGCCAGCACCGACAGCACCACCCGGAAGATCACCGGGTCCAGATCGCAGTAGCGGCCGAGCCCTCCGCAGACCCCCGAGATCACCTTATGGTCACGACTGCGCCGAAGAGGCGTCTGTGACAGGCGGGAACCGGACGCGGCCTCGGCCTCGTCCGCCACGGTGGGTGCTTCGGTCATGCGTCCATGGTGACAACACGGCCGTACCCGCGACATCCGGCATGCCCCTAGGTCTTCCCTGAGATCTCCCCGGGGGTCACGGCGGCTATCGTGTCGCATCGAACGTGTGCGGGAGGGGAGAGCGGTGTCGGACGAAGGCCACCTGATAGCCGGACGTTACCGCCTGGTCGAGAAGATCGGCCGTGGTGGCATGGGCACGGTGTGGCGCGCGGAGGACGAACTCCTGGGCCGCCAGGTCGCGGTCAAGCAGCTCTATGTCTCTCCGCACCTCGCCGAGGACGAGCTGACGACGCTGCACGAACGCACCCGTCGCGAGGCGCGCAGCGCGGCCCGCATCAACCACCCCAACGTGGTCGTGGTCCATGACGTGGTGGACCACCACGGACTGCCGTGCATCGTCATGGAGTACGTGCCCTCCACGACCCTCGCCGACCTGCTGAAGGACGGGGGACGGGTCTCCCCCGACGAGGCCGCCCGCATCGGCCGCGGCATGATCGCCGCGCTGCGCGCCGCCCACGCGGCCGGGGTGCTGCACCGGGACGTCAAGCCCGGCAATGTGCTGCTCGGCCCCGAAGGCCGGGTCGTGCTCACCGACTTCGGCATCGCCATGGCCACCGGCACCTCGACACTGACCAAGACCGGCGAGGTCGTCGGCTCCATCGACTACATCGCGCCCGAGCGGGTCAGGGGCCGCAAGCCCGGCCCCGCGTCGGACCTCTGGGCGCTGGGGGCGACGCTCTATCAGGCGGTCGAGGGGCGGCCGCCGTTCCGCAAGGCCACGGCGATCGAGACGGGGTACGCGATCGCCGTCGATCCGCTGGACCCGCCCCAACGGGCGGGCGCGCTGACCGCGTTGATCGAGAGCCTGCTGGCCAAGGAGCCGGAGCTGCGGCCCACCGCGGAGGAGACCGAACGCGCGCTGCGGCTGCCCGCGGCGGAGCCCGAGACGACATCGTTGCCCACGCCGCCGCTCGAGGCGACCGCGCATCCGCCGCTCGACGCGACCATGAACCTGTCGACCCGGCGGGAGCCCGGTACGGGCACGGACCGGACCACGGGCACGGACCCGACCACGGGCACGGACCCGACCACGGGAACGGACCGGACCACGGGAACGGACGCGCACGCCGCGCCGAACGCGTCCACGACATCGACCCCGTATCCGCACACCACGCACACGACCCACTCACCGGGCACTCCGCACACCCCGCAGAACACCGCGCACACCCCGAGCACACCGCACGCGTCGGACCCGCGGCTCCCCTCGCACACCCCGGGCGCCGGGCACCCGCCCGGCTCGCCGCACACCCCGCCCACGGCCACGCCGTTCACCGCGTCGACCCCGTCCATGAC
>NZ_JAEEAP010000610.1 GCF_016103465.1 Streptomyces sabulosicollis | reverse complement strand
GCTGGGGAAGGAGCGCTCAGGGGCGTGGCGCCGTCTGCATGGTGAGGGGTTCCCGGGTGGCGACGTCGCCGGGCCCGCGACGGGTGAAGCGCATGGCCACACAGGCACCCGCGTACAGCACCGCCACCACCAGCAGCAGCGCCTGATAGCCCGTGAGCAGGGCCAGATACTCCAGGGTGCCGCCGAACAGGGAGCCCAGCAGGTTGGCGCCGAACGCCGCCGTGGGGTCGGCGGCCGCCGCCAGCCGGTCGGAGAAGATGAGGTTGGCGCAGAAGATGGGGGCGAACGCCAGCGCGATCGCGGCGGCCAGCCGGGGGGCGAAGGGCAGCCCCAGCACCACGTGGGACGGGATCAGCCAGGCGATCGCCAGGCTGGCGAAGAGCATCAGCTGCAGCACCAGCTGATTGACCCGGCGCAGCCTGCGCCGGACCTCCACCGCGCACAGCACGGCGAGCAGCACCCCGGCGAAGACCATCGCGTTGACCAGCCAGGTGGTGCCGAAGTAGAGGGCGAACCCGATCACGTTCTTGGTCTCCAGCAGCATGAACGCCGCGCCGAGCAGGAACATGTCCACGTGGCGGGCGGTGCGCCTCAGCCGGACCCCGGTCAGCCGGACCGACACCAGGGTCACCAGCAGGATCGCGCCCAGGACCCCGATGTAGAGGGTGGGGATGGTGCGGTGCAGCAGATACGGGAAGGGGTGGTCGTCACCGGCGGCCGAGGGCACCGGGCCGGAGGGGCGCCATGCGGAGGCGGTGCAGGACTGGTCGCCGGAGGTGACACCGGCCACCAGGATGGCCGCCTTCTTGCCCCCGTAGTGGGTGATGCAGGGGGCGTGTCCGAAGACGGAGGTGAGGGTGGAGCCGAACCGGTCGATGAGCCAGTTCTGCCGGTAGTAGTTGTACATGGCGAACGCGCCGCCGGGGGCGAGGTGGCGGTGTGCCGCCTCGAACGCCTGCCGGGTGAACAGATAGCTCTCCAGGCGCAGGTTGCTGGCGCCCGACACCAGGGTCAGGGAGTCCGGGAGGGCGAGGACGACCAGGTCGTAGCGGGTCTTGGTGCGCTCGAGGAAGGCCCGGCCGTCGTTGATGTGCACGTGCACCCGGGGGTTGTCATAGGGCCGGGCGGGATGCAGTGAGGCGCCGATCTCCTGCAGCCGGGGGTCGATCTCCACGGCGTCCACCCGCTGGGCGCCGTGGGCGAGCGCCATCGCCACGTCGTTGCCGTTGCCCGCCCCGATGACCAGCACCCGGCGGTGGGAGTTCCGCGGGGTCTCCCGGTAGGGCTGCTCGTACGGGGAGTCGGGGCGTCTGAGCACCTTCAGCGGGGCGATGGACTGGTGGGGTACGCCGTTGGCGGAGATCTTGTAGTCCCGGCTGCCGGAGGTCGGCCTGGTGACCTCGATCTTGTAGTACGGGGACCAGGAGATGCCGCTGGCCGCCGTCTCCAGCGCCAGGATGGCCACCATCAGCGCGAGCGGTACCGAGTACCGGATGGTGTTGCGGCGGCCGCCGAGGGTCAGCAACGCGGCCGCGGCGATCACCCCCCACACCACCGACGGTGCGCGCAGCCAGGACAGCAGCGCGAAGGACACCGAGCCGGTGAGCGAGCCCAGCAGGTCGAAGCGGTACGCCTCCAGGGAGGGCAGCTTGCGGAACTGATCGGCCGTCATCTTCCCGATGGCCATCATGATCAGCGCGGTCAGCCCGAAGAGCACCGGCAGGGTCACCCACTGGGGCAGACCGGTGGTCTTCACGGCGGTGAAGTAGATGACCTCTCCGCTGGTCTGCCGCACCTGCACGGGGAACTCGCGCACCAGGACGACGAGAACGGCGAGCGGGACGGGCGACCAGCGGGTGAGCCACTGCCCACGGTCGGCGGGCAGCAGGAATCCCAGGCCGATCCCGAGGAACGAGCCCAAGAGGATGAAGTTCGAGAAATAGCTCAGATGGACGATATTGGCGCCGGTCCACCGGATCAGCGCCAGCTCGACGAAGAGCATGGTGGCGCTGGCCAGCAGCAGCCTCGCGCGCACGTTTTGCGGTCCTGGGCTGTGCTCCATGCCGGCCACGCTGTCATCCGGGACGGGGCAGGTCGAGCACCCGCACGGCCCGTGCCGTCGGCCGGATGGCGGGCGTCCGACGCGTCGGAACGTGTCTCCGGCCGCTCGCCTCGCGTCCGTGCGCCGCCCCGCCACCACGCCACCGCCGGGGCCGTCTGCGCAGGTCAGCGACGTGGCTCGGGGTGTGGTGCGACGGCTGTCCGGGGTGGGGTGGTCACACCGCGGCAAGGGTCCCGGGTCCGCTCCCCCGGCCACCGCCGTACGGCGTTCGGGTCATGGCCCGGCCGGTGTCCGTCACCTGCCCGGGCCAACGGCGGACGCCCGCGCGGAGGAGGCGGAGGCAGATGGCGCAGCCGGGTGGCGCCGGGTGCGCCTGCCGATGAGCACCGCCGCGGCCACGGTGCCGCCGAGCACACCCCAGGAGACGATGTCGCGTGCGGGAGTACGGGGTGCGCCCTCGTGGCGGAGCGCATCGCGGCCATCGCCGAACCGGAGCGGCGCGAGCCGCTGCGGATCGGGATCTGGGCCCTCGTCCACGGGAAGAGCACACCGCTGCTCGACGAACACCTCGGCACGCCGGCGCGAGCCGAGGCCGACGCCCTGGTGGAGACGGTGGTGCGCGCCGTGCCGGGCGCCGGATCCGACGTCAGTGCTCCTGGGCGGTGGGGCGCACCATGATCTCGTTGACGGCGGCGTGCGAGGGCTGAGTGACCATGAAGGCGATCGCGCGGGCGATGTCCTCGGGGTGCAGCCAGGACTCGCGCGGCATGCCGCGCGCGGCGGCGGCGACCGTGCTGTCGGCCGTCAGATCCGTGGCGACCATGCCCGGCTCGATCACCCCCACCCGGACACCACGGGCGGCCACCTCCGCGCGCATGGCGTCGCTCACGGCGCCCACCGCGTGTTTGGTCGCCGAGTAGACGCCGTTGCCGGGCCGTGCCAGCCGGCCGGCCACCGAGCTGACGTTCACCATGTCCGCCACCCCGCGCGGGCCGTCGGACGCCGTCCGCAGCAGATGCGGCAGCGCCTGCTGGGAGGTGTGCAGCACGGCCCTGACATTGAGGTCGATCATCCGCTCCCAGCCCTCGGGGTCGCTCTCCTCGACACTGCCGACCGCCGCGTACCCGGCGTTGTTCACCAGCACATCCAGCCGCCCGCACCGCTCGACGGCGTCCTCGACGCACCGGCGGGCCTGCGCCGTGTCCCGCAGATCCGCGGTGAGCACGGCGCAGGAGCGGCCCTCCTTCCCGACCGTGGCGGCCAGGTCCTCCAGCCGCTCGGTACGGCGGGCCACCAGCGCGAGATCGGCTCCCTGCCGGGCCAGTGCCACGGCGGTGGCCGCTCCGATGCCGCTGGACGCGCCGGTCACCAGCGCGGCGCAGCCCGACAGCGGGCCGTAGGGGGGCGCGGCGTCTCCGGCCTGCCGGTCGTTCCCGGTGTTCATATCCGTCACCCTGGCTCCCTGGTCCTACGGGGGTGGGCCACGAGTTCGCGTGGCCCGGAGCGTGGATCGGGTACCCCGGCGGAGGCCGGCCATCGCCCCGTTCCTCCTTCCTTCTCGGGGGACTTTTCAGCGGAAGGCGCCGCTGTAGGCGTTGAGCGCGGGCTGGCCGCCGAGGTGGGCGTAGAGCACGTTGGAGTCCTTGGGTATGTCGCCGTCGCGGACGAGGTCGATGAGCCCGGCCATGGACTTGCCCTCGTAGACCGGGTCGAGGATCACCCCTTCGAGGCTTCCGGTGAGCCGGATCGCCTCGAGGGTGGAGTCGACGGGGACGCCGTAGAGGTCCCCGGCCCAGCCCTCCAGCACGGTGATCTCCTCATCGCGCAGCTCCCGGCCGAGGCCGATCAGCCCGGCGGTCTCGCGCGCGATCTTCTCCACCTGGGCACGGGTCTCGGCCACTTCGGCGGAGGCGTCGATGCCCAGGACCCGGCGGGGGCGGTCCTGGCCCGCGAAGCCCGCGATCATGCCCGCCTGGGTGGAGCCGGTGACGCTGCACACCACGACGGTGTCGAAGAAGACCCCCAGCTCCCGCTCCTGCGCCTGGACCTCCCGCGCCCAGTTGGCGAAGCCCAGACCGCCCAGCGGGTGGTCGGAGGCCCCGGCGGGGATCGGATACGGCGTGCCGCCCGCGGCGCGGACGTCCTCCAGGGCCTGAGCCCAGCTGTCCTTGAAACCGATGCCGAATCCGGCGTCGACCAGCTTCACCTGCGCGCCCATGAGCCGGGAGAGCAGGATGTTGCCCACCTTGTCGTTGACGGAGTCGGGCCAGTCCACCCAGCTCTCCTGCACCAGGACGGCCTTCAGCCCCAGCTTCGCCGCCACCGCGGCGACCTGGCGGGTGTGGTTGGACTGCACACCGCCGATGCTCACCAGGGTGTCCGCGCCCTTCCGGAGCGCGTCGGGGACGAGGTACTCCAGCTTGCGGGTCTTGTTGCCGCCGAAGGCCAGTCCGCTGTTGCAGTCCTCGCGCTTGGCCCAGACGCGCGCCCCGCCCAGGCGCTCGCTCAGCCGGTCCATGGGGTGGATCGGGCTGGGGCCGAACAGCAGGGGGTGGCGCTCGAAGTCATCGAGGGACATGGGTGACTCCTTGTGGGTGATGCCGGGTGTCCGCGGATCCCTAC
>NZ_JAEEAP010000060.1 GCF_016103465.1 Streptomyces sabulosicollis | reverse complement strand
GGGGCGGGTGGGGGAAACTCGCCCCGCCGCTTTGGCGATCCGCACACCACACCCCCACCCGACTTGGCACCTTGGGACCATGACGAGCATTGATCCGGACACACCGCGCACGGACACCCCCGAGCCGCCGCGCCGCATGCCCGTGGCCCAGGCCATGCGGGGCGCGGCCCGGCAGTTGGGGGAGTTGCTGGGCACCCCGCCGGAGGCGGTGTCCGCGATGCAGCCGACACCGGACGGATGGGTGGCCGACGTCGAGGTCGTGGAGCTGGAGCGGGTGCCCGAGACCATGACCATCATGGCCACCTACCGTGTGACCCTCGACTCACAGGGCCAGCTCCTCGGCTATGAGCGGCAACACCGTTACGCCCGCGGCCAGCTCGACCGCGGACGCTAGGCGTCGGCGCCCGACCAGGCACGGCCGTTCTTTTGCCGGGTTTCCTCCCGCGGCCCCGCGCCGACGTTTTCCGTGGCGCGGGGCCGTTCCGCGGGTGCGCGCCCCGGTGCCACGCGCGTCGCATCGGTGAACGCCACCGCCACCGCGCCCGTATCAGACGCGGACGGGATCAGACGCGGGCGGGATCACACGCGCACAGGATCACACGCGCACATGATCACACGCGGACAGGATCACACCCGGACCGGCGACCGAGCGCGACCGAGAGGAAGCACACGTGACCGTGATGACGCAGACCGGCGGGGTGCCTGCCACCGCATCGACCGGTTCGGGGACCGGAAGCCTCTTCGACATCCTCGAACTCATCCTGGACCGTGGCCTCGTCATCGACGTGTTCATCCGGGTCTCCCTCGTCGGCATCGAGATCCTCAAGATCGACATCCGGATCGTGATCGCCAGCGTGGACACGTATCTGCGCTTCGCCGAGGCGTGCAACCGCCTCGACCTGGAGTCGGGCCGCAAGGCCCCGGACAAGCTGAGCGACATCGTCGAGGGCGGCGCCCGGGGCAGGACCGAGGGGACGATCAGCGGTGCCCCCGGGGCCATCAGCGATGTCTTCGACCGCGACGACGAGGACAAGTGACCATGGCGACCACGTCCCCGTCCCTCTACATCTACGCGGTCACCGGGTCAGGCCATCCCCTGCGGCTGGCGGGATTGCGGGCCGTGGGCGGCGGCTCCGGCGCCCTGCGCGCGGTCACCGGCGGGCCGCTGGCCTGCGTGGTGAGCCCGGCGCCGCCGGACCTGCGTCCCAAGCGCCGCGACCTCGCCGCCCACCAGGAGGTCCAGGAGCGGCTGATGGCGGACGGCGCGGTGCTGCCGATGCGGTTCGGCATGCTGGCGCCCGACGACGCCGCGGTAACGGCGGCGCTGGACGACAAGCGCGCCGCGTACGTCCGCAGGCTGGAGGAGTTGCACGCCACCGCGGAGTTCAACCTGAAGGCGGCCCGTTCGCAGGACGACCTGCTGCGGGAGGTGCTCACCGAGTCCGACGACGCCCGGCGTCTCAACGAGCGCACCCGCGACGGCGGGGGTACCTACGCGGACCGGGTGGCGCTCGGCGAGCTGGTCGCACGTCAACTGGACGCACGGCAGCGGCTGCTGGCCGACCAGGTCGTCGGGCGGCTGTCGGAGATGGCCCGGGACAAGGCGGTGGCGCCCCCGGCCGGGGACGACTTCCTCAATGCCTCGTTCCTGGTGGAGCGGGAGCGCGCCGAAGAGTTCTCCCGGGCCGCGCGGCAGCTCGCGCAGGGTTATGGAGAGGGCTACGACTTCCGGCTGCGCGGCCCCTTGCCGCCGTACAGCTTCGTGGTCTGAGGGCGGGAGCGCCATGGGACTGCTGACCGGGCTGCTCACCTTTCCCCTGGCGCCGGTGCGCGCCACCGTCTGGGCCGCCGAGCAGATGGCCGTGGCCGCCGAGCGCGAGGCTTACGACCCAGCGCCGGTGCGACGCGCCCTCGTCGAACTGGAACAGGACCTGCTGGCCGGGCGGATCGCCGAGGACGCGTACGACCGCCGGGAGGACGAGTTGCTCGACCGGCTGGAACGGCTGGAACGCCGGGAACGGCCGGAGGAGCGGAGACGAGCCCCGTGACGACGACAGAACCGATGGCGGGCGGGCGTGGCGGGCTCGGCCCGCCACGCCCGCCCGCCACCCCGTACGGCCAGGGCGCCGAGGCCGCCCCGTCGCTCGCCGACATCCTGGAGCGCGTGCTGGACAAGGGCGTGGTGATCGCGGGCGACATCCGCATCAACCTGCTGGACATCGAGCTGCTCACCATCAAGCTCCGGCTGCTCGTCGCCTCCGTCGACAAGGCGAAGGAGATGGGCATCGACTGGTGGGAGCACGACCCGTCGCTGTCCTCCCGCGCCCGCGCGCGGGCCGTACCGGACGACGACGCGGAGCGGTCGCTCACCGAGGAGAACGCCCGGCTGCGCGCCGAGATCGCGGCGCTGCGGGCACGGGCCGAGGACAGGAGCGTGGACGGTTGACCGAGAGCGCACAGCGACAGCACATGGTGTACGCCTACGCGGTGCTGCGCCCCACCGCGGAGGCCGCGCGGGCGGTCGCCACGCTGCGCGGGGTGGCAGACGAGCAGGTGGGGCTGGTGGAGACGGGGGACCTGGCCGCGGCCGTCGGCCCGGTACCGGCCCAGGAGTTCGAGGAGGGCGCTCTGCGGGCGGGCCTGGAGGAGCTGCCCCGGCTGGAGGCGCTGGCCCGTGGCCACCACGGGGTGGTGGCGGGGCTGGCCCCGCTGGGCGCCGTTCTGCCGCTGCGGCTGGCCACCGTCTACCGGGACGAGGACCGGGTGCGGCGGGTCCTCCAGGAACGCCGCGACCAGTTCCTGCCGCTGCTGGAACGGCTCGCCGGGCATGTCGAATGGGGCGTCAAGGTCTACACCGATCCCACGGGCTTCTCGACGGCGGACGCGGCGGCGACCGCCGACGCCGCGGGCGGGGAGGAGGCCCTCAGCCCCGGCCGGGCCTATCTCGCCGCCCGCCGTCGGCGTCGGCGCGGCGCCGAGGAAGCCTGGCACACGGCGGCGCGGACGGCCGCGCGCATCGCCGAGGAGGCCGGGGGCCTGGCGGTGGGCCGGGTCGCCCATCGGCCGCAGCGCGGCGAACTCGCCCAGATGGCCGGTGGCGGGACGGTGGATGGCACGAAGCATGGTGGCGGGCCTGCGGATGCCGGGAACCCCGGTGGCGGGACGGCGGGCCGCGGGAAGCCCGGTGGCGAGGCTGCCGGTGGCAGCAGTGTGGTGCCCGGTGGTGAGACGGCCGGTGCCGGGAAGCCCGGTGGCGAGAACATCGCCAACGACGCGTATCTGGTGCCCGCCGACCGCGCCGAGGAGTTCCGCTCCCGTGTGCTGGCCGCCGCCGAGGGGCGGCCCGGGGTGCGTGTCGAGGTGACCGGCCCCTGGGCGCCGTACTCCTTCGCCCTTCCGCCCGAGCCGGCCGCCCGGCGGGAGCCCGTGTGAGCGGCGCGCTGGACGAGGAGGACGCACGGGCGCTCGCGGGCCGCGAGGTCGCCCTGATCGACCTGCTGGACCGGCTGCTCCAGGGCGGGGTCGTACTCGCCGGGGACCTCGTCCTGTCCATCGCCGACGTCGATCTCGTACGGATCGACCTGCGCGCGGTCATCGCCCCGGTCGACGCCGGACACCCCGCCCCGCCGCTGCCCTGACACAACGCCCCGACGAGAGGAGAGCCCGCATGCCGACCCCCTCCGGCGCCGCCGCCCAGCGGCTGCGCACCGACGCGGACACGGTCGAGCGCGATCTGGCCAAGCTGGTGCTGACCGTGGTCGAGCTGCTGCGCCAGCTGATGGAGCGCCAGGCGCTTCACCGCGTCGACAAGGGCGATCTGACGGAGGAACAGGAGGAGCGCGTCGGGATGACGCTGATGATCCTCCAGCGGCGCATGGAGGAGATGTGCGCCCGGCACGGGTTGCGGATGGCGGACCTCAACCTCGACCTCGGCCCGCTCGGCACCCTGCTCTCCCCGGCGTCCCCGCCCACCCGATGGGAGTCCGTCCGATAGGAGTCCGGCCCGATAGCAGTCCGTCCGATAGGAGTCCGGCCCGATAGGGGTGCCTCCCGACAGCAGACCCGCGCACCCGGTCAGCCCTTGCGCTGCCGCGGCTCGGGCCGGTCGATCAACTGCCCCCTCAACACGGTGAGCTGGTGGGACGCCTCGACGGCCCGGGACTCGTCCAGGGAGGCGAGGGCCAGTACGAGGGTGTCCATGACGACGATCCCCGCCAGGGATTCCGCGGTGATGCCGGTGGGCGTGTGCGGGGCGCTGATCACCACATCGGCGTGGGTGGCCAGCGGCCCCGTGGGGACGTCCGTGACCAGTACGACGCTCGCGCCGACGGCCCGCGCCCGATCGGTGAGCACGGTGAACTCCCGCAGCCGGCGGCCGGGGTGGAGGATGACCACCGCGTCCCCGCGGCCGAGGCTCAGCAGTTCGTCGGCCATGGTGAAGCCAGTGGCGCCGACGAAGCGCGCCCGGCGCCCGGCCCGGCGCAGCTTCAGCACCAGGTGGCGGGCGGCGAGCTCCGAGGCGCCGACGCCGTAGGCGACCACCTCGCGCGCGTCCGCCAGTGTTTGCACCGCTTGCTTCAGCACATCCGTTTCCAGTAGGCGGCGGCACTGGTCCAGGCGTTCCGCGGCCTCGTCGAAGACCCGGTCCTTGATCTCGTCCAGGTCGTGGCCGACGCGCGCGATGCGCTGCTTGAGCCGCTCCTCGGGGGCGGTCGCGGAGGTGAAGCCGGCGGCCAGCTCCCTCTTGAGCGCGGGCAGTCCGGAGTAGCCGAGGCGCTGCAGGGCGCGGACGACGGTGGCGTTGCTCGTGCCACTGGCCGCGCCCAGCTCCTGTGCGCTAGCGAACAGCAGATTCTCCGGTGGCGCGCTCACCAGGTACTGGGCCACCGTCCGCTCGGACGCGGACAGCTCACCCCACATATCCCGGACCGCGGAGGCCAGCCGTGTCGTCCCGGTAACGCTCTTCGGTTCGCTCATTACAGCTATTGACTTCCCTGTGGTGGACATTACTATCTGGGCTCACCGTTCCAAGAACGCTGATTTCTGAAACAAACATTACAGCCCCTCGTGGGCCCGGGCCTCGGAACACAGGAGTGCCATGACAGCCGCCACCATCCCCACCGTCGAGATCTCCGGCCCGCCGGCCGAGCGCGGCCGCCAGTACGGCGAGGCGGCACGCGACAGCATCGGCAGGGCTCTCGCCTACTACGAGGAGGCGTTCGGCGAATCGTCGGGGCTCACCTGGGACCAGGTCACCGCGCGCGCCGAGCGCTGGCTGGAGCCGGTGCGCGCCTACGCCCCGGAGCTGGTCGAGGAGATGGGCGGGATCGCCGAGGGGGCGGGCGTCGGGCTCCTGGACGTGCTCGCGCTGAACGCCCGTGGCGAGATCATCTACGACCAGACCTTCGCCCGGATGCGGGCCAGGGCGGACGCGGTCGCGGACGTCACGGAGGACCGCGAGGTGACCGACGGCTGCACGTCCTTCGCCGTCCTGGGCGAGGCGAGCGGTGACGGCCACGTCTACTGCGGCCAGAACTGGGACTGGCGGGCGGGCGTCGCGGACACCGTCCTGATGCTCCGGATCGTCCAGCCCCCGCGCCCCACCCTGATCATGCAGGTGGAGGCCGGGCAGATCGGCCGCCAGGGCGCCAACTCCGCGGGCGTCGCCCTCAACGCCAACGGCCTCGGCGGCCGGTTCGACGACGCCGTGGGGCTGCCCCAGACCGTGATCCGCCGCCGGGTCCTGGACAGCGAGTCGATCAGCGAGGCGGTCGACGTACTGTGCCGCACCCGCGGCCACATCGCCAGCAACGCCCTGCTGACCTGCCGCGAGGGCTTCGCCCTCGACCTGGAGACCACTCCGGGCGCACACGGCTGGATGTATCCGACGCGGGGGCTGCTGGTCCACGGCAACCACTACCAGACCACCGTCCCCGTCCAGCTCGCGGCCCGCTACCGCCCCGAGTCCTCCGACTCCCTGATCCGGGTGCCCCGGGCCGAGGCCGGGCTGCGCCGGCTGCGCGAGGCCGGGGCGCCGGACGAGTCCCGCAAGCTGATCCACCAGGCCATGTCCGACCACCTCGGCCACCCCGAGGGGCTGTGCACCCACCCCGATCCCCGGCAGCCCGAGGTCAAGTGGTGGACAACGCTGCTGTCCTCCTGCGTGGACCTGACCACCGGTGACTACCACGTGACCCCCGGAACCCCCTGCGACCACGCGTACCAGCACCTGCCCTGGAACGTCTACGACGGTCCGCACGCCCCCAACTGACGCCCCTCACGTCCGTACGAACGACCAGAGAGCCTGCCATGAGAACCAAGCTCTGTACCACCGCAGTCGGCCTCGTGGGTGCCCTGCTGTTCACCGCAGGATGCTCCGGGGCGACCTCCGGGTCCGGCGGCGCGTCCGTCGACCCCGCGAAGCTCAAGCTCACCGACACCACCCCCAAGGCAACCGGCGCGGCCGCCACGGTGAACTGGCTCGTGGAGCAGGAACCCGCCACCCTGGACATGGACGCCCAGGGCGGCAGCAGCACCCGCACCGTGCTGGCCAACATCTGCGAGCGGCTGCTCCTGCTCAAGCCCGATCTGACCACCGCGCCGCGGCTGGCGGAGAAGGCCGAGTACACCGGAGACAAGAAGCTCGTCCTCACCCTCCGCGACGACGTCACCTTCCACGACGGCGCCCGGATGACCGCCGACGACGTGGTGTGGAGCCTCAAGCGGCACGCCCGGCCGGAGATGAACGAGTCGGACGAGTACGAGGACGTCGACACGATCGCCAAGACCGGCGCGCACCAGGTCACCATCACCTTCAAGAAGCCGAGCGCCCTGTTCACCAAGGCCCTCGCCGGTGACGCCGGGATCATCATGGAGCGCAAGGCGGTGGAGCGGCAGGGCGACGACTTCGGCACCCCCGGCCACCCCGACGCCTGCACCGGCCCGTACCGGCTGAAGAGCTGGAACTCCGGCTCCTCCCTCACCATCGAGCGCTCCGCGGACTACTGGGACAAGAGCGTCCGCCCGCTCACCAAGGAGGTCGTCTTCCGCTGGGCCTCCGGCAGCGCCCTGGTCAACTCCGTCTCCACGGGCGCCGCGGACGGCGCCTATCTCACCGCCACCGGCCCCGCCGCCGTGCTGTCCAAGAAGAAGGGCGTGCACGCCTACTACGGACAGAGCACCACCGCCTGGTCGCTCAGCCCCACCAGCAGCGGCGCGCTGCGGGACGCCCGGCTGCGCAAGGCGCTGTCGCTGGCCATGGACCGCGAGGGCATCGCCAAGTCCGGCTTCAACGGCCTCGCCGAGCCCTGGGCGACCCCCGTGGGCCCCGGCGCCTGGGGCTACGAGAAGACCGCCTTCCAGAAGGCCCAGAAGGACCTGGAACGCTCCTCCGCCTACACCGCGTCGCCCTCGTCGGACGACATCGACCGGGCGAAGAAGCTGGTCGAGCAGGCCGGGGCGCCCTCGAAGCCGCTCGTCGTCTCCAGCGACGGCAGCGAGAGCCAGACGGTCATCACCAACGCGGTGCGCGGCGCGGCCCAGAAGATCGGGCTGAAGGTCACCGTCAAGACGATCGCGTCGAGCCGCTACGACGAGTTCTTCTCCGACCCCGAGTCCCGGAACGGCTTCGACCTGATCCCGGTCGACTGGTACATCTCCAAGGCCGACCCGGCGGGCTTCTACGACAACGGCATATCCGGCAACGCCAACAACTGGCTCGGCTACTCGGACAAGGGCTATGACGCCCTCGTCGGCAAGGCCCAGCAGACCATCGACGACCGCGAGCGCGCGAAGCTCGTCATCGACGCGCAGGCCAAGTTCGCGGACGACGCGGTGTGGATCCCCCTGGTGCAGGTGCCGTCGGTGATGGTGCTCCGCGACAAGTACACCGGCCCGCCGGCGTCCATGGTGTCGATGTACTACCCGTGGGCCGCCGACCTCGGCGCGAAGAAGGGCTGACACCATGATCCGCGGACTGCCGCGGCGGATCGCCGGCCTGTTCGCCACGCTGCTCGCCGCCTCGTTCCTCATCTTCGCCGCCGTCTACGCGGCCCCCGGCGACCCCGCCGTCCTCCTCTCCGGCAGCCGGCAGGAGCTCACCCCGGAGAAGCTCGCGGCGGTCCGCGCGGAGCACCATCTGGACGAGCCGCTCGTCGTCCAGTACGGCCGGTGGCTGTGGGACGGCCTCCAGGGCGACCTGGGCCGGTCGTTCCAGTACCGCGACCATGTGGCCGACCTGATCGGGGCGCGGCTGCCGACCACCCTGGAGCTCGTCGCCTACGCCACGGTGTTCTTCGTGGTGCTGGGCGTCGGCTCCGGGGTGCTGGCCGCGCTGCGCCGCGGCTGGGTGGACTCGGCGGTGGTCGGCGGCACCACGCTCGCCGCCTCGGTGCCCGCCTTCGTGGCGGCTATCGCGCTGGTCTCCCTGTTCGGGGTGCGTCTCGGCTGGTTCCCGGTGACCGGCCAGGGCGAGGGGTTCACCGGGCGGCTGCACCACCTCACGCTCCCCGCGTTCGCCCTCGCCCTCAGCGCCCTCGCCGTGATCAGCCGGGTCACCCGGCAGGCCATGGCCGAGGCGTACGCCTCCGACCACGTGGAGGCGGCCCGCGCCTCCGGACAGTCGGAGCGCCAGATCGCCGTCCAGCACGTGCTGCGCAACGCGCTCGGCCCGATCGTCACCATGTGCGGGCTCGTCATGGCGGGCATGCTCGCCGGAACGGTGGTGGTCGAGACCGCCTTCGGGCTCAGCGGGATCGGCTCCCTGCTGGTGAGCGCGATCACCACGCATGATTTCCCGGTCACCCAGGCGGTGCTGCTGCTGATGGTCATCGGCTATGTCGTGGTGACGACGCTGGTCGACCTGGTCCATCCGCTGATCGACCCCCGGGTCGCGCCGGGCGGGAAGCCGCGAAGCAAGCCGGAAGGGAAGACCGCATGACGACGGTGACGGCCGGGGCACTGGCCCCGGTGCGGGGACGGGCCCGGCGCCCGGTACCGGTGATGATCGCGGGCGGCTTCCTCGCCCTGGTCGTGGTGGCGGCGGTGTGCGCACCCCTGATCGCCCCGCACGCGCCCGACGCGGTCGACCTGTCCGCCTCGCTCGCGGGGACCACCTCCCAGCATCCGCTGGGCACCGACGCCTCGGGCCAGGACCTGCTCTCCCGGGTGCTGTACGGCGCCCGGTCGAGCCTGCTGGCACCCCTGGCGCTGCTCGCGCTGGCCGCGCTGCTCGGCGTGACCATGGGCACGGTCGCGGCGTGGCGCGGCGGCTGGGTGGACACCCTGCTCTCGCGGGTGACCGATGTGATGTACGCCTTCCCGGGTCTGCTGTTCGTGGTCCTGGTGATCGCGGTCTTCGGCGACGGCCTCACCACGTCGATCATCGCGCTGGGGCTCGCGTACGCGCCCACCATCGCGCGGTACACCCGCAGTCTCGCCCTCGCCGAGCGGTCCAAGCCGTACATCGACGCCTATCGGGTGCAGGGCATGAGCGGGACCCGGATCTGTGTGCGCCACCTGGTGCCCAATCTGGCCGGGGCGATCGTCGGCTATCTCGTGGTGCTCTTCGGCGAGGGACTGATGAGCCTGGCCACCCTCAGCTACCTGGGCTTCGGTGCCGGATCCCCCTCGATCGACTGGGGGCTGATGGTGCAGGAGGGGCAGGACGCCGTGGTGCAGGGGGCGCTTCTGCCGGCCCTCGTGCCCGGCACGGCCATCGCCGCCGTCGTGGTGGCCTTCAACATCGTCGGGGTCCGGGTCTCGGACCGGCTGGGCAAGGGGAGGTAGGCGGCGATGCTGCTGGACATCGAGGATCTCACCATCGAGCTGCCGCCCGGTGCCGCCGCCCGGCCGATGCTCGCCGAGGTGTCGCTGGGGGTCGGCCGGGGCGAAGTGGTCGGCCTGGTGGGCGAGTCGGGCTCGGGCAAGTCCACGACGGCGCGGGCGGTGCTGCGCATGCTGCCCGAGGGAGCGCGGACCTCCGGTTCGGTGTGGGTGGACGGCGAGGACGTACTCGCCATGGACCCGGCCCGGCTGCGCCGGCACCGGTCCCGCACCGTCTCCATGATCTTCCAGGACCCGCGCTCGGCGATGAACCCGGTCCGCCGGATCGGCGACTTCCTCACCGATCCGCTCACCCGGGTCCTGGGCCTGTCCCGGCGCGACGCCGTGGCGAAGGCGACCGAACTGCTGGCCTCGGTGGGTCTCTCCGACCCCGAGCGCCGGATGCGCCAGCGCCCGCACGAGCTGTCGGGCGGCATGCTGCAACGGGTCGTGATCGCCGCCGCGCTGTCCACCGAGCCCGACCTCCTCCTCGCCGACGAGGCGACGAGCGCGCTGGACGCGACCACCCAGGCGGAGGTCCTGGCCCTGCTGCGGGGCGTCCAGGAGGAGCGGCGGCGGGCCGGCAGCGGCCTCGGGACGCTCTTCATCACCCACGACCTGCCGCTCGCGGCCGCCTACTGCGACCGCGTGTACGTGATGTACGCGGGCCGCGTGGTGGAGCAGCAGCCCGCCCGCAGGCTGTTCGCCGACCCGAAACACCCCTACACCCGCGGTCTGCTGGAGTGTTCGCCCAGCCTGGAGGACGACCGCGAGCCGCGGCCCATCCCCGGCCGTCCGCCCTCCCTGTCCGACGCCTTCACCGGCTGCCCCTTCCTCCCGCGCTGCGCACGGGCCGAGGCGGAGTGCGAGAGCTGGGCGCCGGTGGCGGTCCCGTTCGGCGGCGGGGACGGCGACGGCGACGGACCGGAGGAGGGCGGCTCCGCGGCCTGCCGCCGACTGGAACTCGTATCGAGGAGCAGCGCATGACCGAGCCCGCACTCGTCGTGGAGGGGCTGCGCAAGAGCTATGCGCTCCCCGGCGGTGGCCGGACGACGGCCGTGGACGACGTCTCGTTCTCCGTACCGGCCGGCGGCTCGCTGGGCATCGTCGGGGAATCCGGCTCCGGCAAGACCACGGTGGCCCGGATCCTGGTGGACCTGGTGCGCCCGGACGCGGGGACGATCACGGTGAACGGGCGGGAGCGCACACCGGGGCGGCGGGGCGGCGTACGGCCGCTCGGACCGGGCGCGCGCAGGGCCGCACGGCTGGGCCGGGCCCGCGAGATCCAGATCGTCTTCCAGGACCCGTACGTCTCGCTGGACCCGCGCCTGACCGCGCGTCAGTGTCTGCACACCGCCCTGCGGCTGCACGGCCGGTACGAGGGGCAGGCCGCCGCCGCCCGGATCGGGGAACTCCTCGACCAGGTGGGCCTGGGCAAGCGGGAGGCCGACGCCCGCCCGCGCGGTCTGTCGGGCGGGCAGCGCCAGCGGCTGGCCATCGCCCGTGCGCTCGCCGTGGAGCCCGAGGTGCTGGTGCTGGACGAGGCGGTGGCGGCGCTGGACGTGTCCATCCAGGCGCAGATCCTCCGGCTGCTCGCCGACATCCGCCGGGAGACCGGTGTGGCCCTCATCTTCGTCAGCCACGACCTGGCCGTCGTACGGCACATCACGGACGACACGCTGGTGATGCGGCGCGGCCGCGCGGTCGAGACCGGTCCCACGGCCCGGGTGCTGGACAGCCCGGAGGACCCGTACACCCGGCTCCTGCTGTCGTCGGTGCCGCACGACGGCTGGGACCCGGCGGAGACGGTACGGCTGCGCGCGGAACTCGCCGGGCTATGACCGCGACCGTGGCCGCCACCATGGTTGTTCAACGATCAGACATCGGCTGACTCTGGCCCTCGGCGGCTCAACGTGACGAGCTGAGCCCGTCTCACCTGCGGATACCTAACCGGCTGAATTTCTATACGTCGGAGGTATTCCCAGGCGTCTCGGTGCCCTGCACCATGCCGGTAGTTCACAACCGTCCATGGGAGGCACATACGTGACCGCGCCAACAGGGAACGGGATCTCTCGAAGAGGTGTGATCGGCACGGCCGCCGTGGTCGGCGCCGGCGGCTGGCTGGCCGGATCCGGCACCGCCTGGGCCGCTCCCCAGGCGTCCGGCGGGGCAGCGGCCCTGCCCGAACGGATGGCCAGGGCCGCGGCCCCGCGGTGGCGGCGGATGCCCACCGACTGGAAGGACGGCCCCTTCCTGGCCAACGGCCTGCTCGGCGCGGTGGTGTACCGCGGCGCCACGCCCAACTCCGTGAAAGTCATGCTCAGCCACAGTCAGGTGCAGGACCAGCGCCCCCAGTGGCGCGCCCCGTACGGCTACTCCCGCCTGCCCATCGGCCACTTCGACCTCACCCTCGCCGGAGAGGTGACCGGGGTCGACTGGACCCTCGACATCTGGGACGCCGAGCTGCGCGGCACCGTCACCACCACCCGGGGCAGCGTCCGCTTCACCATGCTGGTGCACAACTCCCGCACCGCGCTGCTGATCTCCACCCGGCCCAGCGCGGGGGAGGAGGCTGCGGCCTGGTCGTTCACATGGATGCCCGCGGCCTCACCCCGGACCAAGGACAAGCCCGCCGACTACACCGGCAACCCCGACCCCCGCACCGGCTCCGCGGGCGCCACCCACTATGTGGAGCAGCCGCTGATCGCGGGCGGCGGATGGACCACCGCCTGGCGGGAACGGCGCGTGGGCACCGGCAGGCTGCTGGCCGCCCACATCGTCTACCGGCACCCCGAGAACCTGTCGCACACCACCGAACTGGCCGTCGCCGAGGTGGCCCGCACCCTCGCCGCCGACCCCGATGACCTGGTGCGCTCACACCGCGCCTGGTGGCACCGCTACTACCGGCGCAGCCTGCTCTCCGTACCCGACAAGCGGCTCCAGCACTTCTACTGGATCCAGCTCTACAAGGCCGCCTGCGCCACCCGCGCCGACGGGCCCTCGATGTCCGAATGGGGGCCGTGGTACCCGGAGACCGGCGGCAGCTGGACCGCGGTGTGGTGGAACCTCAACGTGCAGATCGCCACCTGGCTGATCCAGGGCTCCAACCACCTCGAACTCGACTCGGTGACCTCCACCTTCCGCGACTTCGAGAAGAACCTGCCGCTGTCGGTCCCCCCGGAGTACCAGGACGGGAACACCTACGCCCTCGCCCACCCCTCCGACTGGCTCCTGCGCCCCGGGGACAAGACCGTCGGCATCCCCGGCACCTCCACCAAGACCGACAACAACGGCAATCTCATCTGGGCCATGCACAACATCTGGCTCAGCTACCGCCACACCATGGACGCAGCGATCGTGCGTGACGTCCTCTACCCGATCCTCGCCAAGGCGGTGAACTTCTACGACCACTTCCTGTACGAGGGCGGCGACGGGAGACTGCATCTGCCCCTGACCCGCTCACCGGAGTGGGCGGACGCCGAGGACTGCACCTACGACCTCTCGCTGCTCCGCTGGGGCTGCGCCACCCTCCTGGACTGTCTGCGCATCCTGCGCACCGACCACCCCCGCGCCCGGCGCTGGCGGGAGATCCTGGACCGCCTGGTGGCCTACCCCCGCGATGCCACCGGCATCATGATCGGCGCGGGCAAGCCGCTCACCGAGTCCCACCGCCACTTCTCCCATATGCTCTGGCTCTACCCGCTGCACGAGCTGGACTGGGACCGCCCGGCCGACCGGGACATCATGCGGACCACCTTCGACCACTGGGTCAAGGATCGCGGCCTGTGGGCCGGTTACAGCTACGCCGTGGCCTCCTCCATGGCCTCGCGCATGGAACGGCCCGAGGAGGCGCTGGACCACCTCACCTTCCTCATCGGCGGCAACAAGGTGAACAACGCCTGGATCACCCCGAACACCATGTACGTCGAGGGCGGCAACCTCGCCACCGAGAGCCCCCTGACGGCGGCCCAGTCGGTCCTGGAGATGGCCGTCCAGAGCCACAACGGCGTGCTGCGGGTCTTCCCCTCGGTCTCCCGCCGCTGGCCCGACTTCTCGGTCCACTCCCTGCGCACCCAGGGCGCCTTCCTCGTGGACGCCGACCGCTCGGCCGGGCGCACCCGCTGGATCCGCGTCCACAGCGAGGCCGGTGCCCCGCTCGTCCTGCACCACGGCATCCCCGGCCCGATCGACGTCCGCGACCACCGGGGCCGCTCCCTCCGCTACCGCACCACCGGCCCCGGCCGCATCGAGATCCCCCTCGCCCGTGACGCGACGGCCCTCATCACGCCCCGGGGCCACCGCCCGGACCCGGCCCCGCGCGACGTCCCGGCCGTCGGCGAGTCCAAGCCGTGGGGCCTGCCGGACTGAGGTGAGTGATGAGCGAGCCCCGTCTGCCCAGGGGCTTGCTCACCGCCGTGCCGTCAGGAGCTGCCCGCCGCCGCGAAGGGGACCTGGGCGGTGTGCTGTTCGGGGGCGGCGGGCTGGAACGGGTGGGACCACAGGTCCTGCTTGCGCAGCAGGGGCAGGACGCCCTCGCCGAACCAGTACGCCTCCTCCAGGTGCGGATAGCCGGACAGGATGAACTCGTCGATGCCGAGGCGGTGGTACTCGGCGATCCGCTCGGCCACCTCGGCGTGGCTGCCCACCAGCGCCGTGCCCGCGCCGCCGCGCACCAGGCCGACACCGGCCCAGAGGTTGGGGTAGATCTCGAGGTTGTCCAGGCTGCCGCCGTGCAGGGCGAGCATGCGCTGCTGGCCCTCGGACTCGCTGCGGCCGAGGCCGCGCTGGATGGAGCGCACGGTCTCCGGGTCGAAGCCGTCGAGCAGTCGGCGCGCCTCGGCCCACGCCTGTTCGGCGGTGTCGCGGGTGATGACGTGCAGCCGGATGCCGAAGCGGATCGTACGGCCCTGCTCGGCGGCGAGGGAACGGATCCAGGCGATCTTCTTCGCCACCTGGGCGGGCGGCTCGCCCCAGGTGAGGTAGACATCGGAGTGGCGGGCGGCGACCCGACCGGCGGCGGGGGAGGAGCCGCCGAAGTAGACCTGGGGGATCGGATCGGGGAACCGGGCCAGCTTGGCGCCCTCGACATGGAGGTGTTCGCCGTTCAGGTCGACGGTCTTGCCGTCCCACAGGTCGCGGACGATGCCCAGGAACTCGCCGGTGCGGGCGTAGCGGGCGTCCTTGTCGAGGAAGTCGCCGTAGCCGCGCTGCTCCTGGCTCTCGCCGCCGGTGACCACGTTGAGCATCAGGCGTCCGCCGGTCTGCCGCTGGTAGGTGGAGGCCATCTGGGCGGCGAAGGTGGGCGAGAGGAAGCCGGGGCGGAACGCCACCAGGAACTTCAGCCGCTCGGTGTGCTGGCTGACCATGGCGGTGGTCAGCCAGGCGTCCTCGCACCATGCCCCGGTCGGGGTGAGCGCACCGGCGAAGCCGAGGTGTTCGGCGGCGCGGGCGATCTGGGTGAGGTAGCCGACGGACGGCGGACGGTCGCCACCGGCCGCGGTGACGGGCGTTCCGTGGCCGCCGCCGACGACATGGCGGCTGTCGCCGTTGGTGGGCAGGAACCAGTGAAAGGTGAGGGACATGGATGCGGCTCCGATCAGGGGATTCTCGTGAGGGGGTTACAGAAGGCCGTGCCGGGGCGGCCGGGTGCCGTTCAGCACGTAGCGGCCGATGTGCTGGACCTTCCAGCGGGCCGGGTCGTGCAGGGTGTGCGTACGGGCGTCCCGCCAGTGGCGGTGCAGGCCCAGGGCGTCCAGGGCCGAGCGGGTGCCGGAGACCTCGAACAGCGAACTGCCCGTCTCCACCGCCGCGTCGGCCGCCGCCACCTTCGCGGCGGCCACCGCGATCGACGCCTCGGCGGCGGTGTCGTCGTCGAGGCGGCCACGGGCGGTGTCCACGGCCCGCGCGGCGGCGGACAGCAGCGCCTCGGCCGCCCGCACCTGGATCGCCAGTTCGCCGAAGCGCTGGATGAGCAGCGGATCCTCGGCGGCGGTCTCGAAGCCGCTCTCGAACCACGGACGGCTCTTGGTGCGGACGAACGCCACCGCCTCAGCGAGCGCGCCCGAGGCGATCCCCGCGTCGATGGCCGAGTGCAGCAACTGGGCCACGGCTCCGTGCAGTTGGGGGCCGTGGAAGGTGAGGTGATGCGGCACCACGCGGTCGGTGGGCACGTGCACGCCCTCCAGCCGTACGGTGCCGCTGGCGGTCGTACGCTGCCCCATGCCGTCCCAGTCGTCCACGACGCTCACCCCGGGTGCCTCCCGTGGCACATACGCCACGTACAGCTCCTCGTCGGCGCCGCGCGCCAGCACCGGAATCCAGTCGGCGAACAGGGCGCCGGTGGAGTAGTGCTTGACGCCCGTCAGCTCGTACGAGCCGTCGGGCCGTGGCTCCAGGCGGGTGCGGATGTCCTGGATGTGCTTCGTCCCCGCCTCCGACTGGGCGTTGCCGAACCGCCGGCCCGCCAGCACCTCGCCGAAGAAGAACGCCTGCTGCTCCGGCGTGCCCTGACGGCGCAGCACGTTGATGTACACGAAGTGGCTCTGCGGAATCTGGGCGAGGCTGGCGTCCGCGGCCGCCAGCAGCCGGAACACCTCGGCGAGGGTGACCGCCGAGACGTCCGCGCCACCGTGTCCGTCCGGCACGGTGATCGCCAGCAGCCCGGACGCGGACAGCCGGTCCAGTTCGGCCCGCGGCAGCCTGCGCCGTGCGTCGCGCTCGGCGGCGCCGGTACGGAACTCCTCGGCCAGGGCCGCGGCCACCTTCAGCGCCTCGGTGTCATCGGCGATGACATGGGCGGGCTCGGGCAGGGACGACACGGTCAGCTCGCCGTGGCCAGGACGGTGGTGTGGCCGAGCGCCGCCGAGAACTGGTCGACCACCTGCTCCAGCGCTTCGGCGGCCCCCGCCGCCACGCTCACCCCGCCGTCCGGCTCCACCGTGATGTCCTTGTCCAGGGTGAACCAGCCCTGGACGATATGGGCCGCGCCCATGGAGGACAGCACCGGCCGCAGCGCGTAGTCGATGGCCAGGACATGGGCGGTGGTGCCACCGGTGGCCAGCGGCAGCACGGTCTTGCCCGCGAGCGCGTACTGCGGCAACAGGTCCAGCAGGGACTTCAGCAGCCCGGAGTAGGCGGCCTTGTAGACCGGTGTTCCCACGACGAGCCCGTCCGCCTGCTCGACCAGCGCCTTGGCCCGGACGATGGCCGGGTGCGAGAAGTCCGCGCCGAGCAGCGCGGCGGCGGGCAGGGTGCGGACGTCGAGCGGCACCACATGATGGCCCTGGGCGGTCAGCCGGGCGTCCAGATGGCGCAGCAGCCGGGCGGTGCGGGAGGTGGCGGAGGGGGAGCCGGAGAGGGACAGGACGGTGGCCATGAGCAACCCTTCGTGATGCGGTGGGGCGAGGCGGTGGGGTCGGGAGCCGGTGGGAACGGCGGCGGTCAGGCGAGCGCGGGCACGGGCTCCGGCAGCTCCGCCTCGAGCTCGCGGACCAGCGGCAGCACCCGCTCACCGAAGTACTCGACCTCCTCGTGGTAGTGCAGGAAGCCGAGGAGGAACAGATCGACGCCGAGCCGCTTGTAGGCGACGATGCGCTCGGCGATCTGCTCTGGGGTGCCGATCAGCCCCGTACGGAAGCCGTCGTTGTACTGCACCAGGTCCTCGAACGACGAGTCCTGCCACATGCCCTTGCCGTCGGCGGTGGACTGCCCCGCCTGCTGCACCGCGTCGCGGAAGCCGTGCACGGCGTCGCTGTTGGCCTTGGCGACGATCTCGCGCAGCGTGTCGCGGGCCTCCGCCTCGGTGTCGCGGGCGATGAGGAACGCGTTGAGGCCGAAGCGGGGAGCGGGGCGGCCCGCGGTGGCGGCGGAGGCGCGGACATCCCCGATCTGCTCGGTGACGCCGTCGAAGTCCTTGCCGTTGCTGAAGTACCAGTCGGAGACCCGGCCCGCCATGGCGCGGGCGGCGGTGGAGTTGCCGCCCTGGAAGATCTCCGGATGCGGGCGTTCGGGGGTGATCAGCGGCTTGGGTTTGAGGGAGAAGTCACGGATCCGGTAGAAGTCCCCGGCCAGTTCGGCGTGGTCTTCCGTCCAGATGGCGCGCAGCGCACGGATGAACTCCTCGGAGCGGCGGTAGCGCTCGTCGTGCTCCAGCCAGGGCTCGCCCAGCGCACTGAACTCGCCCTTGAACCAGCCGCTGACGACGTTCACCGCGAACCGCCCGTCGGACAGGTGATCGGCGGTGGCGCCCAGCTTGGCCAGGACGCCGGGGTGCCACAGCCCGGGGTGGACGGCGGCGATGACCTTCAGCCGCTGGGTGGCCAGCAGCAGCGCGAGGCTGAAACTGGTGGACTCGTGCTGGTACTCGGCGCCGTAGCTGGCCATGTAGCGGACCTGGCTGAGGGCGTAGTCGAAGCCGTTGTTCTCGGCGAGCACGGCCAGGTCGCGGTTGTAGTCATAGCCCCAGTCGGTGCGCTGCTCGATGGTGCTGGTGACCAGGCCGCCGCTGACATTGGGTACCCAATAGGCGAAACGGAGGGGTTCTGCGGGCATGGGGAACTCCCGGTGGAGCAATTGCGGGCATGGGGAATCAGCGCCCCGGCGGCGAGCGGAATTCACCGTGGCAGGGGGCGCGGAAAGACCGGGAGCGCGAAGGGGCGGCGAAGGCGGGGCAGCGCGGCCGCGTTTCTCGGTGGCGGCGGCTAAAAGCCTTTCCCGATCATGGGAGGCGGCGGGGAGCGAAGCGGAGGCGATTCCTCAGGGTTCGCTCGGACCCGTAACGGCGGGTCAGGCCGGACAGCAACAGAACGCGCTGGAAACACGCGCGAGGTCGACGTGGCGTCGCCGCGTGAGGTCCTGTCGCTTCATGTCACCGATCCAACCAGGGGGAAGTCCTGCCGGTCAAGAAGGCCCGGGAGCCATTCCATATCCCGGACGCGCGGGCCGGGCCGCGGAATTCCGCGGCGCCCGCTTCGAGATTACCCGGGACGCGGGCCGGGGAGTGAGTCGGTATTCATGAGACCGTGATAGGGATCCCCTTGAAGAGGGGAGCACCGGAGGGGCATGGTGCGGCGTGTGCGCATTGAACAGCTGGAATACATCGCCGCCGTCACCCGCCTCGGATCGCTCCGCCGCGCCGCCGAGGAACTGCATCTGTCCCAGCCCGCGCTGAGCGAGACGGTGCGCAATCTCGAACGCGAACTCGGCGTGGATCTGCTGGAGCGCAAGCGCTCCGGCGCGACGATCAGCGCGGAGGGACGGGAGCTGCTCCCGCACATCGCCAGCGTCATCGAGGCGGTCGACCGGCTGCGCGGCGCCGCGGGCGACCAGCACCGGGTCAGCCGGATGATCCGGCTGGGCACGGTCAACACCGCGACGGTGCCGCTGCTGATCCCGGCCGTCCGGGAGTTCCGCGCCACCCACCCGGTGACCCAGGTCGAGGTGGTGGGCGCGCAGCAGGCCGAGATCCACCGGGCGCTGCTGGAGGGGGGTTTCGACCTGGGCCTGGTCAACTGCCTGCGGGGGGACGACGTTCCGCCCACCCTGGAGACCACCGAGCTGCTGCGCGGCCGCCCGGTGGTCTGCCTGCGCCCGGACAGCCCGCTGGCCGCCCGGCCGACGGTGAGCGCGGCGGATCTGCTGGACGGGCGGGAGCCGCTGATCGTGATGCGCTCCGGCTATCTGATGCACCGCTTCGTCCACCGGCTGCTGGCCGGGCGCGCCCCGTCCTTCTCGTACTCCACCGACGGGGCCGAGATGGGCAAGCTGATGGTGGCCGAGGGGCTCGGCGTCACCGTGCTCCCCGACTTCAGCGTCATCGGCGACCCCCTGGAGCGCGGGGGCGCGATCACCCACCGGCCGCTCGCGGACGGCGAGGCCACCGAGGTGCTGCTGATGATCCAGCGGCGCCGCTCGGGCTCCGTGCCGCGCGCCGTGCGCGATCTGCACGAACTCTTCGTACGGCGCGCGGACACTCCTGGAACTCCCCGGGCTACAGCTCCCTGAGCGCGGGCAGCAGCTGCTTCTCGGCCCAGTCCAGGAACGGCCGCTGGTGGTCGCCGCCGATCTGGACGAGGGCGACATCGGTGAAGCCCGCGTCGACGAAGGGCCGGATCAGCTCCGTGAACTCCTCGACGTCATCGCCGCACGGAATGGACGCGGCCACGTCCTCGGGCCGGACGAACTGGGTGGCGCCCGCGAAGGAGGCGGGCCCCGGCAGCTCCGAGTTGACCTTCCAGCCGCCCCCGAACCAGCGGAACTGGTCATGGGCGCGGGCGATCGCCGCGTCCCGGTCGGGGTCGTAACAGACCGGGATCTGGCCGATCCGTGGCTTCCCGCCGCCGCCGTTCGCCTCGAAGTCCGCCACCAGCTCGGACTTGGGCTCCACGGCGATCAGGATGTCGGCCAGCCGCCCGGCCATCCGGCAGGACTGCGGCCCGGAGACGGCCACGCCGATCGGCGGCGGCTGGTCCGGCAGATCCCACAGCTTCGCCGAGTCGACGTCGTAGTGGGTGCCGTGGTGGGTGACATAGCCACCACCGAACAGCGCCCGGATGATCTCGATCGCCTCTTCCAGCATCTCGTGGCGCACATCGGCCGACGGCCAGCCCTGTCCGACCACGTGCTCGTTCAGGTTCTCGCCGGACCCGAGCCCCAGCCGGAACCGCCCCTCGGACAGCAGCTGGAGCGTCGCCGCCTTCTGCGCCACCACCGCCGGGTGGTACCGCACGGTGGGGCAGGTGACATACGTGGTCAGCGGGATCGAGGAGGTGGCCTGCGCGGCGGCCCCCAGCACGCTCCAGGCGTACGGGGCGTGCCCCTGGGAGTCCAGCCACGGGAAGTAGTGGTCGGAGGTCACCGAGAAGTCGAACCCGACCTGCTCGGCCCGGACCACGTCGTCGACGAGCTGACGTGGCCCGGCCTGCTCGGTCATCATCGTGTATCCCCATCGAACCATGGCCCCCGAGTACCGCTCCCCGCGCCGTCCAAACGGGACAAACGGCTGGTCACCGTGGGTCGTGGCGGCTCACCCGCGGTAGACCCGGGAAGCGGTCAGGGGGTGGGGCCGCCGTCCTCCCCCTGAGCGCCGTCCTCTTCCTGGTGGTCGGCCCAGCGGTAGCTCTCGGGGAGCAGATCGGCGACGGGCACGGCGCGCAGCCGCTCGCCCGCCCCGACGATGACGTGGATGTCCGGGAAGTAGTCGAGCATCATCTGGCGGCACCGGCCGCAGGGAGGGATCACCCCGCGGCCGCGGTCGCCCACGGCGACCATGGTCACCAGGTCGTACGCGCCCTGGGCGGCCGCCGCTCCGATGACGACGAGTTCGGCGCAGGGGCCGCCGGTGAAGTGGTAGGCGTTCATCGCGGTGACGATCCGCCCGTCCCGGTCACGGGCCGCCGCCGCCACGGTGTGGTTGTCACCCCGGCTGCGGGCGGCCGCCACCTGGGTCGCGGCCCGGACGAGGTCATGGTCGACGGAAGGAGACGTGGTCATGTCCGGAGCTTGGCAGAGATGACCGGGGCCAGGCGGTCGGCGATGGTGCGGTGGCCCTTGTCATTGGGGTGGACGGAGTCCGAGAGGTCGTCGGCGGCGAGCCAGCCGGTGGTGTCGACGTAGGACACCCGGGCGTCGCCGGAAGCGGTTACGGCGGCCTTGGTCTCGGTGCCGAACCGGCCGCTGAAGGTGCGCAGCGCGAAGATCCAGGCGTTCGGGTAGGCGGTGCGGACCTTGCGCAGCAGGCTCGCGTAGGACGCCTGGAACCGGGCCGGGGTGACACCCCGGCCCACATCGTTGGTGCCGAGGTTGATGACCACGGCGGTGGCCTGGTAGCGGGAGAAGTCCCAGTCGGGCGCGGCGGCGTTCGGGTTGAGCTTGGTGAACTGCTGCTCCAGGCTCATCCGGTCGTCCGCCGTGTCGACCAGGGCCGCGCCGCCCTGGGCGATCTGGGTGTGGTCGGCGCCGAGCCGTTCGCCGATGAGCCATCCGTAGGCGGTGCGGGCGTTCTGCGAGGTGGTGGTCCCGACGGTGATCGAGTCGCCGACGCATTCGATCAGGTTCTTCGGGGCGGGCGGGGTGAAGGTGGTGGCGCCGCTCTCCAGGGTCAGGCCCTGGAAGACCGCGTCACCGTGGTAGGAGCCCGCGACCACCTGGTAGTTGACCTGGAGGGTGTGTCTTCCGGCGGCGAGCGGGGCCGGGGTGAGGTTCACCGTGCCCTTGGCCTCGTCGTAGAAGGTGGCGGGGCCGCCGTCGATGCTGGCCCACAGGTCGATCGCGCCCCGCTGCTGGAGCTTGACGGTGCGGCCGGTGAAGCCGGTGCGGAGGTACGCGCCCGCCCAGTACGGGGTGTAGGCGGTGGCCGAGCTCTGGGTGTCCCAGCGGCCGGTGAACCGGATGTTGGGGTCGCCCGGCCGGCCGGGGGCGGCCGTCTTCAGGGGCGCGGAGCCGGGTGCGGTGCCGAGCGTCGCGGCGATGATCGGCGCCAGGCGGTCGGCGAACGTGGTGTGCCCCGCCTCGTTGGGGTGGCCGTTGCCGTCCTCGTAGTCCGTGCCGTCGGTGAGCCAGCCGGTGGTGTCGACATAGCTCACCCTGGCGTCACCGGCCGCGTTGCGGGCGCTCACGGCCGCCTTGGTCTCCGTCACATAGCGCTTCTTGAGGGTCTGGACGGCGAAGAGCGCCGCGTTCGGGTACTTCGCGCGGATGTCGCGGAGGAGACCGGTGTACGCGGACTGGAACTCGGCGCCCGTCACGCCGTGCCCGATGTCATTGGTGCCGAGGTTGATGACCACGGCGGTGGCCTGGTAGCGGGCGAAGTCCCAGTTCTGGTCGCCGGTCGAGGCCGTCTTGAAGAACTGGGAGGCCAGCCCCACGCAGCCGTCCTTGCCGACCAGGCAGTAGCCCGAGCGGGCGATCTGGGTGTGCCGCATGCCGAGCCGCTCGCCGGTCTTCCAGCCGTACGCGTCCAGCGCGAGCCGGTCGGTGAGGGCGCCTGCGGTGATCGAGTCGCCCACGAATTCGATGAGCCCGGACGGGACGCGTGGGGCGACCGTGCCCGCGCCCGGGTCCAGGACCAGGCCCTGGAAGACGGTGTCGCCGGAGCGGTAGGAAACGCGGAGGGTGTGGTTGCCCTGGGGGAGTGGCGCCGGGGTGAGGTTCACGGTGCCCCTGACGCCGGCGTAGAAGACGTCCGGGCCCCCGTCGACGCTGGCGTAGAAATTCACCGCCTCCCGGGCCTTGACCTTCACCGTGGTGCCGGTGAACGCCGTCTGGAGGTAGCCGCCGGTCCAGTTGGGGATGGCGGCGGTGGCGGAGCCAAGGTCCCAGCGGCCGGTGTAGACGATGTTGGGGTCGGTCACCGAGCCGTTCCCCAGGGCCGCCGCCCGTGCGGTGGAGGTGAGGCCGAGGTTCAGGCCCAGCGCGCAGAGCGACGCGATCATTACAAACAGCAAAGGTCTGCGTAAGGCGTGCGGGATCGATGGCATGGGGGTCCTCTCGGGGGTGGGGTGAGCCTGGGAGCGCTCCCAGGCTCGGTCGCCTCACGATGGAAGCCTTGAATCGGTTCAACGTCAAGGTGTGCGGCCACGGTTACGATGTGCGCCATGGCGGAAACCGGTGGCGTGCGCGAGGTGAAGTCCGCGGGCCGCACCGTGGACCTGCTGGAGCTGCTCGCCGCGCGCGGCGACCAGCCGGCCAGGCTGCGCGAGCTGGCCGAGGAGCTGGGGGTTCCGCGCAGCAGTATGTACGCCCTCCTCAAGACCCTGATCGACCGCGGCTGGGTGCGTACCGACGTCACCGGCTCGCTCTACGGCATCGGCATCCGCGCGTTGCTCACCGGCACCAGCTATCTGGACAGCGATCCACGGGTGCGGGCGGCGCGGCCGTATCTGGACGAGGCGTCCGACGCGCTGGGCGAGACCATTCACTTCGCCCGGCTGGACGGCGGCGACGTGGTCTACCTGGCCACGCGGGAGTCGCATGAGTACCTTCGCCCCTTCAGCCGCGTCGGGCGGCGGCTCCCGGCCCATGTGGGGGCTCTGGGGAAGGCGCTGCTCGCCGAGCGGATCGATGGTGAACTCCCACTGGAGAGTGAGGAGTTGGAGTCGATGACGCCCAACACCCACCGCACCCGCACCTCCCTCGTCGCCGATCTGGCGCGGGTGCGGGAGCGGGGTCACGCGATCGACCGGGAGGAGGGGGTCCTGGGCATCGTGGGCTTCGGTTTCGCCCTGCGGTACGACGTCCCGGCGCTGGACGCGATCAGCTGCTCCGTACCGACGGCCCGGCTGACCGAGGGGCGGGAGGAGCGGATCGTCGCGGTGATGCGGGAGATCCGGGCGAAGATCGAGGCGGTCGTGCCGAGGGGCACCGGCACGGGCCCGCGGTGGCGCCCGTAGGCCCGGTTCCGCACGCGGGGCCGGGCGCGGGACCCTTCCCGGCTGGAGGACCGGCGCGGGATCCGCTCAGGGATGGCGGCGCCTCAGGGCATGGCGACCTCAGGGATGGCGGCGCCTCAGGGATGGCGCCGCTTGATCATGTCCGCGCACTTCTCGCCGATCATCATCGTGGTGATGCACGGATTGACGGCGATGAGATACGGCATCGCCGAGCCGTCCGCCACCCGCAGCCCGGTCACCCCCTTGACCCTCAGCTGCGGATCGAGCGGGGCGTCCGGGTCGTCGGGCGCGCCCATCCGCACGGTGCACGCCGGGTGGTAGACGGTGTTGTGGGTCTCGCGGACGTAGGCGGCGAGGTCGTCGCCGCTGTGCACATCGGGCCCGGGGGCCAGTTCGGCGCCCGCCCACATGGCCAGCGCTGGCCGGGCGGCGATCTTGCGCGCCAGCAGCAGTCCGCGGGTCATGATGTCCATGTCGTAGGGGTCGGTGAAGTAGCGGGGGTCGACGCGCGCCTTGTCGCGGAAGTCGCGGGTGGCCAGCCGCACGGTGCCCCGGGAGCGGGCGCGGGTGACGTTCGGGGTGAGGGAGAAGGCGTTCTCCGAGGTGGGGTAGCCGCGGCGGTAGGTGTTCAGGTCGAAGGGCATCGCGCCGTAGTGGAACATCAGGTCCGGGCGGTCCAGATCGGGCTCGGTGGCGGTGAAGATGCCGATCTCCCACCACTGGGTAGAGCTTTTGATCATGGGTTGCTCGGCGTTCCACATGATGACGCCCTCGGGGTGGTCCTGGAGGTTGCCACCGACGCCGGGGGAGTCCACGAGCACCTCCACCCCTGTTTCCCGCAGATGTCCGGCGGGGCCGATACCGGAGAGCATCAGCAGCTTCGGGGTGTCGATGGCGCCGCAGCAGACGATGACCTCGCGCCGGGCGTGCACCCTCAGGGTGCGGATGAGATCGGGGGAGAGGTAGTCGACCCCGGTACAGCGCAGGTTCTCGTCCAGGACCAGCCGTTTGGCCTGCAGTCCGGTGCGCACCTCCAGATGGGGCCGGGAGTCCATGACGGGGTGGAGGTAGGCCACCGAGGCGGAGCAGCGGGTGCCGTCCTCGCGGGCGTTGATCTGGAACCAGTGGGCGCCGCTCACCACCGTCGTCCCGGTGTTGAACGGCGTGACGGGGATGCCCGCCTCCTCACAGGCCGCCAGCACCGCCCTGCCGCAGGGGTCCTCGGGCGGCACGGTGCGGATCCGGACCGGGCCGCCGCGGCCGTGGTGGTCGCCGGGCGCGTCGTTGTCCTCCAGCCGCTGGAACAGCGGGAAGCAGTCGGCGGCCGACCAGCCGTCCAGGCCCAGGGCGGCCCATTCGTCGAGGTCCTCGGCGGGGGCCCAGAAGGCGATGCAGGAGTTGTGCGAGGAGCAGCCGCCGAGCACCTTGGCGCGGGCGTGGCGCAGAAAGCTGTTGCCCTTCTCCTGCGGTTCGACCGGATAGTCCCAGTCGTAGCCGGACTCCAGCAGCCACATCCAGCGGTTCAGCCGCAGGATGTTGTCGTCCCCGAGGTCGGACGGGCCCGCCTCCAGCAGGCAGACGCTCACCGAGGGGTCCTCGGACAGCCGGGCGGCGACCACCGCCCCGGCCGTACCGCCGCCGACCACCACGTAGTCGAACTGGTCCACGGGCCTCTCCTCACGTCCTCACGGAGTGGTGGCGGCCGCGTGTTCGGCGAGCACACCCGTACGGGCCCGCTGGACGAACCAGTAGTAGGTGAAGCCGCCCAGCGCGACCGCGCCGACGAACAGGACCGCACCCCAGCGCAGATACCAGTGCTGTGGTCCGGTGGCGTTGTAGACCTGGGCGCGGGGCCAGGCGAGGTTGACGGTCATCGCGGTGCCCCACAGCACGGCCAGCACATTGACCGGCACCCCCAGCCGCCCCAGCGAGAAGCGGCCCTCGGCCGGGCGCCATCGGCCCCTCAGCCGCCGTACCAGCAGGGGCAGGGTGACCATCAGATACGCGAAGTAGATCATGATGATCGCGATGCTGGTGACCACGGAGAAGATCTGCGGCTGGTTGATGTTGAGGACCAGGATCGCGACGGCCACCACCCCGATCAGGATCGCGGGCAGCAGCGGTGTCTGGAACCGCGGATGGACCCGGGCCAGCCGGGGGCCGCCGGGCAGGTTGTTGTCCCGGGCCATGGCGAACATCAGCCGGATCGCCGCGGTGTGCACGGCCAGCGCGCACACGGTGATCGCGACGACCACGCACCACAGCACCATCAGGCCCACGCCGTGGCCGAGCGAGGAGAGCACCACGAACTGCAGACCGTCCGCCGCCAGCCGCTTGTCGTGCGGATCCGGCACCGCCATCAGCGCGAAGAGCAGGATGAGCCCGCCGAGGGCGAACGACGCCACCAGCGCCCGCAGGATGGCGCGCGGCGCGTTACGGCCCGGGTCCATGGACTCCTCGCCCAGCGAGGACGCGGTGTCGAAGCCGTACATCACATACGCCGAGGCGAGCGAGGCGGTGAGGAACGCGCCGAGATAGCCCAGCGATTCCCCCTGGCCACGGCCGAAGGTGTCCAGCGCCACCGACGGGCCGCGGCTGAAGTTCGCGGCCAGCAGCAGGATCAGCACGACCGTGGCGATCAGCTCGATGGCCACGCCCGCGGAGTTGATACGGGCCATCAGCTTCACCCCGAAGCCGTTGACCAGCGTGGTGAACAGCACCAGCACACTGCCCAGCAGCACCGCGTTGGCCGCGCGCTCGGTGCCGGTGGAGCCGTCGCCGACGACCTGGAACCACGCCGAGATCTGCGGCAGCGTCACCTGGTAGGCGAGCGCGACGGCGGCCAGCGACACCATCGACGCCGTCATCATCATCCAGCCGCCCAGCCAGCCCACATGCGGACCGCCCAGCAGCTTGGACCAGTTGTAGACCGAACCGGCCACCGGATAGCGGCCGGCCAGCTCGGCGAAGCACAGCGCCACCATCAGCTGCCCGGTGAACACCATCGGCCACGACCACCAGTACGCCGGGCCGCCGTGCGTCACGCCGAAGTAGAAGAGCTGGAAGGTGCCGGTCAGGATGGAGATGTAGCTGATCCCGGCGGCGAAGGTGTGGAAGTTGCCCAGGGTGCGCTTGAGCTCCGGACGGTAGCCGAGCTCGGCGAGCGAGTCGTCGTCGTGCGAACCGCCCGGCGGCCGTGGCTCCGGCGGTGGTCCGGCCGGTTCGGGCGCCGTCACTCGAACCACCGCTGCGGACGGGGCGCGGTGTTGCGCCAGATGTGCTTCAGCTCCTGGTACTCGTGCAGCCCCGACGGGCCCAGCTCCCGGCCGACACCGGACTGCTTCATCCCGCCCCATTCGGCCTGCGGGACATACGGATGGAAGTCGTTGATCCACACGGTCCCGGCCCGCAGCCGGGACGCCACCCGGTGCGCCTTCTCGGTGTCCTGCGTCCACACCCCGCCCGCCAGGCCGTACACCGTGTCGTTGGCGAGCGCCACCGCCTCGTCCTCGTCCCGGAACCGCTCCACGGTGAGCACCGGGCCGAAGGACTCGTCCTGCACCACGGACATGTCCGGGGTGCAGTCGTCCAGGACGGTCGGCAGGTAGTAGAAGCCCTTCGCCAGGTCCGGGTCGTCGGGCGGGGTCCCGCCGCAGCGCAGCACCGCGCCCTCGTCGATGCCCGCCGCCACATAGTCGGCGATCTTCTGGCGGTGCTCGGCGGAGATCAGCGGTCCGGTGCGGGCGTTCTCCTCGAACGGCCCGCCCAGCCGGATGTTCCGGGCCCGGTGGACGATCTCGTCGACGAACGCGTCGTGCAGCTGCTCCTGGACCAGCAGCCGGGCACCGGCCGAGCAGACCTGGCCGGAGTGCAGGAACACCGCCGTGAGCGCGTAGTCCACCGCGGTGTCGAAATCGCAGTCGGTGAAGACGATGTTCGGGTTCTTGCCGCCCAGCTCCAGGGCCAGCTTCTTCACCGTGGGCGCGACGGCCGACATGATCCAGCGTCCGGTGACCACCCCGCCGGTGAAGGACACCATGTCCACCCGTTCGTCCGTGACCAGCGGCGCCCCCGCGGTGGCCCCCGAGCCGAGGATCAGATTGGCGGCGCCGCCCGGCAGCCCGGCCTCCGTCAGCAGCCGCATCAGATGGATCGCGGTGTGCGGGGTCAGCTCGCTGGGCTTGAGGACGATGGTGTTCCCGGCGGCCAGCGCGGGCGCCACCTTCCAGGCCGTCTGCAGCAGCGGGTAGTTCCAGGGCGTGATCAGCGCGCACACCCCGACCGGTTCGTGCACCACCCTGCTGTCGATCTCCGGGCTGCCCACCTCCACCACGCGGCCGCCGCTCCCGGAGGAGACGAGGGTGCCGAAGTAGCGGAAGCAGTTCGCGATGTCGTCGAGGTCGTACTCGCTCTCGACCAGCCGCTTCCCCGTGTCCAGGGACTCGGCGCGGGCGAGCGTCGGCTTCTCGCGCTCCAGCAGATCGGCCACCCGCAGCAGCAGCCCGCCCCGGTCACCGGCCGGGGTGCCGGGCCACGATCCGCGGTCGAAGGCGTCCCGGGCGGCCGCCACCGCCGCGGCGGCGTCCTTCGGCCCCGCCTCGTCGACCACGGCGACCAGCGAGCCGTCCGCCGGGCATCGGATCTCGCGGCTGTGTCCGTCGAGGGCGGTCGTCCAGTGGCCGCCGATGAACAGCTCCGGCATGGCTTCCTCCGGGCTCGGACGACAGGGCCGGTCCCGAGTCAATCCATCGACGCACCCGTCCGGCCCACACACCGAGCCTAAGTGGCACCGGTCACCCTCGCACGGCGTACGGAGGCCGCGGCCGCGGTGGGGCGGGCGTGGGGGGCTGGGCGG
>NZ_JAEEAP010000609.1 GCF_016103465.1 Streptomyces sabulosicollis | reverse complement strand
CACCTGGAAGTGCATCTGTTGGATTTTGACGGTGATCTGTATGACCGGCGTTTGACGGTAGTTTTCCACCAGATTTTTTTTTCAAGCAGAAGACGGCATACGATAGTAGCGAGTGTCTCGTGGGCTCGGAGATGTGTATAGGAGACAGGGTGGAGGCTGATCGCGAGGCCCAGCCGCTCCGGGAGGACGACGTCCGGGGGCGAGGCGATCGCGACGTACAGGGTGAAGGGCAGCTTCCAGCCGCTCCACGCGAACAGCGAGCCCGAGCCGAGCCAGCCGAGGACCGACGGCAGCCAGCGGGGGAGCCGTCCGGGGCCCTCGCGGCCCGGGCGGGCCACGGCGCACGCGGCGACCAGCGCCCAGGTGCCGCAGATCCCGCACAGCAGGCGCCAGGTGCTGCGGCCCTCGTCGGGGTGGGCGAGGCCCGCGGTGCCGCCCGCCGCCCAGTACAGCCACATCAGCCCCACGGCGGCGCCGAGCGCCACGGCCGCCCGGCCGAGTGGTGAGGGCCCGCCGGCCCGGCCGGTGAACGCCTCCGGCCAGCGCCGGCGCAGATAGGCGGGGAGCGCGAGGGTGAGACCCAGGCCCATGCCGATGAAGCCGAACTGGATCAGGGCGGCCTCCCAGCCGGGCATCCGCGGGTCGCCGTCGCCCCCGGACCCGGAGGTGTCCGGCTCCGACAGCAGCGAGTCGGCCACCGCGTACGGCAGCATCGACACCAGGAACCCCGCGCCCACCCAGGCGCAGAACACCAGCGGCACCCCGGGCAGTCGCATCCCCCACGGCCGGGCCAGCGCCAGGCCGAGAGTGATCCCGATGACCGCCATCCCGACCGTCACGGTGTTGAGCACCACCCATTCGGCGAGCCCGAACCCGGCCCCGACCGGCGCGAGGCCGAGCAGTGAGCCGACCACCCACGACACCTTGATCACGGCATAGGGGGCCATGGCGGCGGCGCCTCCGTACGCGGCCAGCCGCCCCATCCGGTCCCACCGGTCCATCGAGCTCTCCTTCTGTGCGGTGCGATCATCTTCGCGCTCGGCGTCGGGGGCCGCGTCCCTCTCCGGGACCATCCGGCTCCGCCGCTCGGGGGAGCGGGATTCGTCCCCCGGCAGGACGGGCGGGGAGCGGAAAGCATGGCCGAATTCATTCCCCTTGCACGGCTGAATTCTTTATCGCTCAACAAAGGAGGGACCAATTCATGGCGCTTTTCGGTCGACAGCGCAGGCCAAAATGCCTGGTGCCGATGTGGTCATTGATGACTACTCTGACGTAAGGTGCTGAAGCGGCCTCTGAGGCCGTGCCATCACGTGATCACCGTAGGCAGCAAGATGCCTGTGGTGGATTGGTGTTGACCTCAAGAGGACATCAGTGTGGCGAAGCGTGATCGAGTGCATGCGCATCGGGGCGAAAAGGAGGGGGAGCGGTTCCGCTTAGGGGGTCGGTGCGCAGCAACCTGACAGGCGCGACGCATTGGTGCACGCCTCATGGAAAACGGTCGTTTACTTGTTCTTTGGCCGGTGAGCGCCTTGACTCGCTTGCGGTTGACCCAATCTGTTCGCTCAATCTAGTGTCCAATACACTGCTACGCACGGTGCCATTCCGCTCGGGTGAATTCTCAGGACCCGGTGGATGGCGAAGAACCGGTGCATGCCAATCGACGGGGGATTCGTGATGGGTGTGGCAATTGATCCACGTGGTGTTGAGCCACGGGGTGCCGACGAGACGACGGAGCGGGCCGACGACCACGCGTCTCATCTGGAACAGGCGCTGTTACAGGCGCGCAAGCTGATCGAGTCCACGGTCCTGCTGCACTCGCGCAGACGGACCACGCCCTCCCCGGTGGTGCGCACCGACGGCGCCCGGCTCGGCGACTCCCTCGCCCAGCTCATCGGCGGCGCCCGGTACTCGGTGGCCGTGACCCTCACCGGCGCGGGCGCCTTCGAGAACGCCGTGATCGAGGAGCTGGACCGCACCCCGGGCCGGGCGGTGGTCCGGGTGCTGTGCAATGTGCCGGCCGCGGAGGGCGTGGCCGAGCGGCTGCGCCCGCTGACCCGGGTCCGCCCCGAAGTCCGCGTCTCGCAGAGCGAGTTGCGCGGCATCGTGGTGGTCGACGGCGCCTCGGCGCTGGTGCAGACGCAGGTCCAGGAGCCGGAGGGGCAGGTGGCCGTCGTCAACGACCTCGGCGCCGTACGGGCCCTGGAGCTCCTCTTCGCCGGTGCCTGGTCCCGGGGCCGCAAGCTGGCCGACCACCTCGGGCTCGCGCCGAGGCTGCGCACGGAGTTCGCCCGCACCGTTCTGGAGGCCCTGCGCGCCGGGCACACCGACGAGACCGCGGCGCGGGCGATCAATGTGTCGCTGCGCACCTACCGCAGGCATGTCGCGGAGATCATGCGGGAGCTGGACGCCAGCTCGCGCTTCCAGGCCGGGGCGCGCGCGGTCGAGCTCGGCCTGCTCGCCGACTGAGGGCGACGACACGACGCTGTCGGGACCGGGCCGCCACGGGGGACCGCGGCGGCCCGCTGATCCATATCTTCAGGGGGATGGTTGGCATGTCCGGCTCGCGCGAGGACGAACTCGAAAAGGCCCTGCTGGAAGCGAAGGCGCGCATCGAGTCGATGGTCGCGCTGCACCGGGACCGCAGCTCCCAGGAGCAGCTCATCACCGTGGTCGACAACACCTACGACGTGGTGCTGGAGACGGCCGAGGGCCTGGTCGAGGAGGCCCGGACCAGCATCGACATCATCCACGCCCGGCGGCCGTCCCGGGCGGACCGGCTGCGGCGCCGCACCGACCAGGTCGAACGGGACCTGCTCTACGGCGCCCGGGAGGACGTGGCGATCCGGCTGCTGACCACGCCCACGCTGCTGGACGACGACTTCGTCCGGGAACAGCTGGGCCGGGAGCGGGCCGTGGCCATCCGGGTGGCCCACATGCCGCCGCTCCAGGCGCTCATCGTGGACGACAGCGTGGCGCTGGTGGTGGCCGAGTCGGCGGCGGGCCGGCGGGCCTCGGTGATACGGGTGGCGGAGCTGCTGCACTCGCTGCGGATGCTCTTCGACTCCATCTGGAAGGACGCCTTCCGGGCCGGGGAGCGGTTCGTGTTCGGGGACCGCACCCGGGCGGCGTTCGCCCGCCGCATCCTGAGGTACCTCCAGGCCGGGGTCACCGACGAGGTCGCGGCCCGCGAACTCACCGTCTCGGTGCGCACCTACCGGCGCTACGTGGCCGACATCATGTCCCAGCTCGGCGCCAACTCCCGGTTCCAGGCCGGGGTCCGCGCCGCCGAGCTGGGCCTCCTCCCGCCCACGCCGGGGGCGGAGCCGAATGGCCGCGGCTAGGGTCTGTCGTCAAAAGGGGGCGCCCGGCGGGGTCGGCCTGGCAGTTTCCTGTCTCCGGCGTTGCCCGTGCCGGGGCCCTTGGATTGGATGGGGCACATCAGAGCGGGGGACCGGCGAGCCGCAGCTCCCGCCCCGTCCCGGCGGCCGGTTGCCACACCTGCGAGCCGTCGATGTGCGGGATTCCGGTGCCGCGCGGCCCCGGAGCCTCGCGCCATCCGGTGTCCGCCGTGCGGAAGGCGAATCCTCCATGAGTCACATGCCGATCGGACCGGTCTGCCGGCGCGCCGACGCCGACGGGGCGGGCACGATGAGCGTCGCGTCGCGGCCGCTGCCGATGAGCGGCGTCGGAGTGCTCGACAAGGCGTCCATGATCCTCAGCGTGGTCGAGCAGCGCCCCGCCAGCCTCGCCCAGGTGGTGGCGATCAGCGGGCTGCCGCGCCCCACCGTCTACCGCATCGCCACCGCGCTGGAACGGCTCGAGCTGCTCAGCCGGGACGCCAACGGCCGGTTCCTGCCCGGCGCCCGGATCGGCCACGCCGCGGCCGGGCAGCCGCGCGACCGGCTGGAGCACCTCGCGGAGGGCGTGCTGGCCGATCTGCACGCGCGCACCGGCCTCAACGCCCGGGTGCACCGCCGCCGCGACGCCGTGCACATCTGCGTGGCCAGCTCGGCCGATCCGGTCACCGGGCAGGACGCGGTCCCCCTCGGCACGGCCCGGCCCGCCAAGTCCGGCCCGGTCGCCCAGGTGCTCCTGGCCTGGGAGGACCCGGACGAGCTGTACGCGGGGCTGCGCGGCGCGCGCTTCAACGCGGCGCAGCTGGCCCTGGTGCGGCAGCGCGGCTGGGCGCACGGGCCGGACGTGATGGTGCTGGACGAGTATGTGCTGGCCGTACCGGTCCGGGACGGCGAGGGCCGGGTCTCCGCCGCGCTCGTGCTGTCCGGTCCGCGGGCGAGGATGGCGAAGCTGCCCGAACGCGGGCTGCGGAACGCGGTCATCGACGCCGCGGCCGGGCTGACGGAGACGCGGCCGCGGCCGCCGGTCCGCCCCCGGCTGCGGAGCGTACCGCCCCGGTAAGGCCGACACCGCCGGTGGTCGGCACCGTCCGCGGGCTGTCTGGTGTCGGGTTGTCTGGTGGTCGGCACCGTCTGGTGTCGGGCTGTCTGGTGGCCGGGCTGCCTGGTGTCGGCACCGCCTGGTGGCCGGGCCGTGCGGTGTCGGGTTGCCCGGTGAGCGGGCGTCCGCGCACCGGACGCGGCCACTGTCACGGCGTCGTCGGCGGGGGCCGCCCTGTCTCTTATACACCTCTGACGCTGCCGACGACTAGTCGAGTGTAGGTCTCGGTGGTCCGCCGATCCGTCAGAAAAA
>NZ_JAEEAP010000608.1 GCF_016103465.1 Streptomyces sabulosicollis | reverse complement strand
ACTCCCAGCAGTGGCAGAACCCAGGAGAGCAGCAGCGTTGATCCCCTCCGTCCTCACCCCCGAGATCGCCGCCATCGGCATCGCGATCGGGTTGCTCTTCTCGCTGGTCTGCTACCTGACCACCAACCTCTCGCCGGGCGGCATGATCACCCCGGGCTGGCTGGCGCTGACCCTCGTCGAGGATCTGCAGCGGGCCGCGATGGTCGTCGGCGTCACCGTGCTCACCTACGTGGGCACGCTGCTGATGCAGAAGTACGTGATCCTCTACGGCAAGCGGCTGTTCGCCGCGGTCGTGCTGCTCGGCGTGACGCTCCAGGCGACCGTAATGATCATCCTGTCGCTGGAGTTCCCGCTGATGTACGCGAACCAGACCCTCGGCTTCATCGTCCCGGGCCTGATCGCCTACCAGCTCGTCCGCCAGCCCCGGGGGGCCACTCTGCTGTCCACCGGGTCGGTGACGCTGATGGCCTATGTCGTCCTCACCGCCGGAATCCTCCTCGGCGTCATGCCGTCCGCCTGACCCACCACCGGAGCCGATCCCATGCCACCGAAGAAGAAACGCCCCGTACTGCACGCCGTCACCGTGCTCGCGCTGCTCGGCGCCAGCGGCTATCTGACCGTGGAGCTCAGGAAGGACGAGCAGGACAAGACGCCCGTCACCCAGGCCGTCATCGACGAGCCGAACCTGGAGAACGGCACCGGCCAGCAGAGCGGCAAGCAGACCTGGGAGCGGCTGAAGAATCCCGCCCGCACCATCCTGCGCGGCGCCAACGGCCAGATCCTCGCCACCTTCACCGACCACGCCCGCACCGCCACCCTGCGCGGCCCCTCCCGCACCTTCAGCGAGCCCGCCAACACCAAGTCCAAGGTGATCACCGAGGACTGGGTGCGGCTGATGCCGGAGCCGTGGGCCGAGGGCGCCGAGAAGGAGCAGTGGTTCAAGGACTGGTTCAAGGAGAACTACCGCAGCGAGAAGGAGGACATCTTCGCGATCGCCTTCCAGTACGTGACGGGCGCGCCGGTCAAGAAGGACGCCCAGGGCATCCCGTACGCGGGCGACGCGGTCTTCGGGCCGTTCAAACCGGACGGTGTGGACCGGCTGGAGCAGAACGACTTCTACGACTACCTCGGCATCTCCTACACCTTCCGCGACGGCACCACGATGGCCGCGCGCAAGGACCGCTACCGGGCGCTGGACTGCTCCGGCTTCATCCGCATGGTGATGGGCTACCGCGCCCGCTACCCCCTGATGGCGAGCAACGCCCTCGGCGACGGCCTGCCGCGCACCGCCAACGGCATGGCCCGCTCCAAGGTCGGCGTCGACATCATCAAGATCCAGGGCCCCGGCCCGTGGTACACCCGGCCCACCAACATCGATGTGCTCCAACCCGGTGACCTGCTGTTCTTCAAGATGGATCACCGCACCGGCGACCACATGGACCATGTCGCGCTGTACCTGGGGCTGGACACCGACGGCCACCGCGTGTTCGTCTCCAGCCGCAAGGAGCAGAACGGCCCCACCATCGGCGACAACGGCGGTGTGTCCCGCATCGACGGCAACGGCTTCTACGCCGGACTCTTCCGCAGCGCCAAGCGGCTCTGAGGATCCAGCGGAGAAAACCGACCGAATCGGGACAAAATTTTTCCGCGCGGCGGTAGACTTTAACGGCTCGTTTCCTTGTAGCGTTCGCGTTTGTGCGGGTAGGTTCGGCGCCATGACCGCATCCCAGACTCCGACCACTGCCGAGGAGCTGCGCGGTGCCGGCCTGCGAGTGACGGCTGCCCGGGTCGCGTTGCTGGAGACCGTCCGGGACGGTGATCACCTCGGTGTCGAGGCGATCGCCTCCGGGGTGCGCGACCGCGTCGGCCACATCTCCCTCCAGGCCGTGTACGAGGCCCTTCACGCACTGACCGCGGCGGGCCTCGTACGCCGCATCGAACCGGCGGGCAACCCCGCCCGGTTCGAAGGACGCGTCGGGGACAACCACCACCACGTCGTATGCCGTTCGTGTGGTGCCGTCGCCGACGTCGACTGCGCTGCCGGTGAGGCACCCTGCCTGACCGCGTCCGATGACCACGGCTTCGCGATCGACGAGGCCGAGGTCATCTACTGGGGCCAGTGCCCCGACTGTTCCACCGCCACCAGTTCCTGAGCACCATGATCCGCCCTAGTGTGGAAGGATTCCCATGTCTGAGAACCATGAGGCAATCGTCGTAGACCCCAAGACAGAGGAAACGGGGGGCTGCCCGGTCGCGCACGGGCGTGCTCCGCACCCGACTCAGGGCGGCGGCAACCGTCAGTGGTGGCCGGAGCGGCTCAATCTGAAGATCCTCGCCAAGAACCCACCGGTGGCGAACCCGCTGGGTGAGGATTTCGACTACGCCGAGGCGTTCCAGGCCCTCGACCTCGCGGCGGTGAAGCGGGACATCGCCGAGGTGCTGACCACCTCGCAGGACTGGTGGCCCGCCGACTTCGGCAACTACGGCCCGCTGATGATCCGTATGGCCTGGCACAGCGCCGGCACCTACCGGATCAGCGACGGCCGCGGCGGCGCCGGTGCCGGTCAGCAGCGCTTCGCCCCGCTCAACAGCTGGCCGGACAACGCCAGCCTGGACAAGGCCCGCCGTCTGCTGTGGCCGGTCAAGAAGAAGTACGGCCAGAGCATCTCCTGGGCCGACCTCATGGTCCTCACCGGCAATGTCGCCCTGGAGACGATGGGCTTCACGACCTTCGGCTTCGGCGGTGGCCGTGAGGACGTCTGGGAGGCCGAGGAGGACGTCTACTGGGGTCCGGAGACCACCTGGCTCGGCGATGAGCGCTACACCGGCGACCGCGAGCTGGAGAACCCGCTCGGCGCGGTCCAGATGGGTCTGATCTACGTCAACCCGGAGGGCCCCAACGGCAACCCGGACCCGATCGCCGCGGCCCGCGACATCCGTGAGACCTTCCGCCGGATGGCGATGAACGACGAGGAGACCGTCGCTCTCATCGCCGGTGGCCACACCTTCGGCAAGACCCACGGCGCCGGCCCCGCGGACGCCGTCGGCCCGGACCCGGAGGCCGCCCCGATGGAGCAGCTGGGCCTCGGCTGGAAGAGCACCCACGGCACGGGCGCGGGCAAGGACGCCATCACCAGCGGTCTCGAGGTCACCTGGACCACCACCCCGACCCAGTGGAGCAACGGGTTCTTCAAGAACCTCTTCGAGTACGAGTACGAGCTCACCAAGAGCCCGGCCGGCGCCAACCAGTGGGTGGCCAAGGACGCCCCGGAGATCGTCCCGGACGCGCACGACCCGTCGAAGAAGCACCGCCCGACGATGCTCACCACCGACCTGTCGCTGCGCTTCGACCCGATCTACGAGCCGATCTCCCGCCGGTTCTACGAGAACCCGCAGGAGTTCGCGGACGCCTTCGCCCGCGCCTGGTACAAGCTGACCCACCGCGACATGGGCCCGAAGTCGCTGTACCTCGGCCCGGAGGTCCCGGAGGAGACCCTGCTGTGGCAGGACCCGCTGCCCGAGGCCGAGGGTGAGGCCATCGACGCCGCCGACGTCACGGCGCTCAAGGCCAAGATCCTCGACTCCGGTCTGACCGTCTCCCAGCTGGTCGGCGCCGCGTGGGCGTCCGCCGCCACCTTCCGCGGCAGCGACAAGCGCGGTGGCGCCAACGGCGCCCGGATCCGCCTGGAGCCGCAGCGCGGCTGGGAGGTCAACAACCCCGACGAGCTCGCCCAGGTCCTGCGCACCCTGGAGACCATCCAGGGCGAGTTCAACTCCGGCGCCAAGAAGGTGTCCCTCGCCGACCTGATCGTCCTCGGTGGCTCCGCCGCGGTGGAGAAGGCCGCCAAGGACGCGGGCGTCGACGTCGAGGTGGCCTTCGCCCCGGGCCGGGTCGACGCGACCGATGAGCACACCGACGCCGAGTCGTTCGCCGCTCTGGAGCCGATGTACGACGGGTTCCGCAACTACGTGGGCAAGGGCAACCGCCTGCCGGCCGAGTACCTGCTGCTGGACCGGGCGAACCTGCTCACGCTGAGCGCCCCCGAGATGACCGTCCTGGTCGGCGGTCTGCGCGTCCTGGGCGCGAACCACAACGGGTCCCGGCACGGCGTCCTCACCGAGACCCCGGGCAAGCTCACCAACGACTTCTTCGTCAACCTGCTCGACATGGGCACGACCTGGAAGTCCACCTCCGAGGACCAGACCACGTTCGAGGCCCGTGACGCCTCGGGCGAGGTCAAGTGGACCGGCACCCGTGCCGACCTCGTCTTCGGCTCCAACTCCGAGCTGCGCGCCCTCGCGGAGGTCTACGCGAGCGACGACGCCAAGGAGAAGTTCGTGCACGACTTCGTCGCGGCATGGGTCAAGGTCATGAACCTGGACCGGTTCGACCTCGCCTGATCCGCTCCGCACACCACGTCCAGGCCGGTCCGCACGGGCCGGCCTGGACGGCTTCCGGCCCGCGTGCCGGCCCGGTCGGGGCCGACGGACACGCTTTGCCATCTCTTTACAACGCGCCGCGCCGCTGCCTCGTCTCTCCGCTCGATCCGTAACCCAGCCCGCCGAACCGCCGGGCGGACCGACGAAAGAGAGCGACTCCATGCGCCGCACTGTCCTCAGCGCGATGACACTCGCGTGCACCGCCGTACTGGCGACCACCGCGCCCGCGTCCGCCGACGACGCGACCACCCCCGCCCCCCGCCGTACC
>NZ_JAEEAP010000607.1 GCF_016103465.1 Streptomyces sabulosicollis | reverse complement strand
GGCCAGGGGCGGGAGGCGAGCAGGGAGAGATCGGCGGGGTTCAGATCGCATCCGGTGTGGGTGGACTTCCCCATGCCGCGCGGATCGAAGCTGACGAGGTCGTACGCGTCACGGACCGGCTTCGGCAGCCGCTTGCCGAGCGTGGTAGGCCGGGCCAGCCCCGGCGATCCGGGGCCGCCCGGGATCAGCAGCAGGGTGCCCCGGCGGGCCTGCGGCCGCTCGCTGGGGATGCGGGACACGGCGAGGGAGATCCGCTTCCCGCCGGGGTCGCGGTGGTCCAGCGGCACCTCGACCGTGGCGCATTCCTGACGGGGGTCGAGCCCGGTGCCCTCGCAGGCACCCCAGTCGAGCGCGGCGGCGGTGGGATCGGCCAGGGCTCCCGGGCTCGCGTTCGCGGACGCGACCCCGAGGAGCGAGGCGGTGGCGGCGGTGGTGAGGGCCAGTGCGGCGGTTCTGCCGGTCATCGGTCTCATGGGCACAAGCCTTGTCGAACGGGCCTCCCCGCCCCATCCGGGCAACCGGCCGACCCGCTCGGGGGATAACCCCCGGGCGACCGCCATGAGGACCGCCGCGCACGTAGCATTCGGGACACATTTCCCGGACCGGGACAACCTCTCACCGACCCGGCCCGTCCAACCTGGTGAATCACCTGTCATCAACACACCATTGGGGGCTCGACCATGCGACGGTGGGGGACCGCACTCGCGGCGATGGCGCTCGCGGGCGGCGCGCTGGCGGCGACGGCGGGGACGGCCGGGGCCGTCACGCCGACCGCGGCCAAGGCGGCGACGGCCTGTGAGACCGGCTGGGGCAGCGGCGGGAAGACGGCCCAGCCGGCGGGACACGCACCGCTGGGGGACATCAGGACGGGCCGGCACGCGTGCTACGACCGCATCGTGTTCGACGTGAAGGGCGCCACGGCGGCCGATCGCGTCGGCTACCGCGTGGGGTATGTGAACACCCTGTACCAGGACGGCTCGGGCGAGGAGATCCCGGTCAGCGGCGGGGCGATCCTGGACATCCATGTGTCCGCGCCGAGCTACGACCCGGGCAGCGGCGCGGAGTCGTACCCGGGGCGGGCGCGCAAGCCGCTGCCGGGGGTGGACATCTCCGGCTACCAGACCTTCCGGGACACCCGCTTCGGCGCCAGCTTCGAGGGTGAGACCCAGGTCGGCCTCGGGGTGCGCGCACGGCTGCCGTTCCGGGTCTTCCAGACCGACGGCCATGTCGTGGTGGACGTGGCGCACTCCTGGAACGCGGTGCGCTGAGCACGGCGCCCGAGCCACGGCGAGGGGCCTGCCCCGCGAACCCATCGGGTCGCGGGGCAGGCCCCTCGTGCCGCGGGTGGACCGCTACTTGCTGAAGCCGTAGTTCATCAGCTTCTTCGCGTCCGCCGTGCGGTTGTCCACCGAGGTGGAGGCGAGGACGGTGCCGATCATCGTCTTTCCGTTCCGGGTCGCGGCGAAGACCAGGCAGTACTTGGCCTCCGGTCCCGAGCCGGTCTTGACGCCGATGGTGCCCGAGTAGCTGCCCAGCAGGGTGTTGGTGTTGGTCCACGACATGTAGCGGTAGCCGCCGCTCTTCGTGGTCACCTTCTGCTTGGTCGACTTTGTCTTCACGATCGAGCGGAACGTGGAGTACTTCATCGCGCTGCTGGCCAGCTTGGTCAGGTCGCGCGGCGTCGAGTAGTTGGCGCCGTGCCCGATGCCGTCGAACGAGTCGAAGTGGGTGTTCGTCAGCCCGAGGGACTTGGCGGTGGTGTTCATCTTGCCGATGAACGACTTCACCCGCGCGGCCCGGGTCGAGCCGGTGCCGAACTTGTCCGCCAGCGCGTACGCCGCGTCACAGCCGGACGGGAGCATCAGCCCGTACAGCAGCTGGCGGACGGTGACCTTGTCGCCGACGATCAGCCGGGCCGAGGAGGCCCAGTTGTTGTCGACGATGTAGTCGCTGTACGCCTTCTGGACCGTGACCTTGGCGTCCAGGTTGAGGTTCGGCTGTGCGAGCACCACCCGGGCGGTCATGATCTTGGTGGTGGAGCCGGTGGAACGACGGGTGTCCGCAGCCTTGGTGAACAGGCTCTTGCCCGTGGCGTTGTTCATCACGAACCCGCCCTTGGCGGCGATCGTGGGAGTAGCGGTCGTCGCGGCCTGCGCGGAGGCGGTGAACGCCCCCGCCGTCAGTACGGCTCCAGCGGTGATCGCGACCGCGGATGCGCGACGTAGACCCTTCATGCCGGTTTTCAACGTGAATATCTCCAAATGCCCCTGGCCTGCGGCCACATCACAGGGCCGCTCCCTGGTCAGACGTCCGGGAGGGCCCGATGGATGTGCCCTGTGCCGAGATTCCCTGGAAATTCCCCCGCGTGCGCGCCCGTCGCCTGCGCGCCGGGACCCCGGGACCCCGGGACCCCGGAAGTCATCGCAGTTGGGAGTCGACCGCCGCCGGGTCGAAGAGGGCGTCCGCGACCATGTGGGCCGCGCCGGTGACGCCCGCGCGGGTGGCCAGCGGGGAGAGGACGACCCGCAGGTCCCGCGTGGCCAGGGGCAGCGAGCGGCGGTAGGTGACCTCCCGGATACCGGCGATCAGATGCTCCTGGGCGTGGGCGAGGCCGCCGCCGACCACCAGGATCGAGGGGTTGAGCAGGCTGACCGCGTCGGCGACGCCCTGGCCGAGCAGGCGCCCGGCGTGGCGCAGCAGCCGTACGGCGTCGCCGTTGCCCGAGCGCACCAGGCGCACCACATCGTCGGTGGCGGCCACTTGGTGCCCGGCGGCGGTGAGGTCGCGCACCAGAGCCCAGCCGCCGGCCATCGCCTCCAGGCAGCCGGAGTTGCCGCAGCGGCACAGGGGCGCGTCCGGGGAGGTCTCGTCGAGCCCGGGGGCGGGGATGTGACCGATGTCGCCCGCGGCGCCCTGGGAGCCGTGGTGGAGCCGGCCGCCGAGGACCAGCCCGGAGCCGATGCCGGTGCCCGCCTTCACGAAGAGCAGGTGCTGGACGTCGGGCCAGTTGACCCGGTGCTCGCCCAGCGCCATCAGATTGGTGTCCTTGTCGGCCAGCACCGGGCAGTCGTAGGTCTCGCGGAAGAAGTCCGGCACCGTATAGCCGTCCCAGCCGGTCATGATGGGCGGGCTGACCACCCGGCCGGTGCCCGCCTCGACCGGGCCCGGCACGCCGACGCCGATGCCGCGCACCCGCTCGGCGGGCTCGCCCGCCTCCTTCAGCAGCCGCCGGAAGTCGGCGGCCACCTGGTCGAGCACCACCTCGGGCCCCTCGGCCACATCGAGGTCCCGGCGGTGCGAGACGAGCACGTCACAGGCCATGTCGGCGAGCGCGGTGTGCACATGGCCGCCGCCGATGTCGGCGACCAGCAGCACCCCGGAGTCGGGGCGCAGCCGGAAGGAGCCCGCCGGGCGGCCGCCGGTGGAGTCGGCCGCCCCGGACACCTCCAGATAGCCCGCCTCGGTCAGCGCCTCCAGCCGGGTGGCCATGGTGGACCGGGAGAGCCCGGTGGCCGCCATCAGCTGGGCGCGGGTGGTGGCCCGGCCGCCACGGATGAGCGCCAGCACCGCCCCCGGCCCCGTGGGATGCGCCTGTGCTGGCTGACCTGCCGAGACCGCCTCCGCCACTGGGCCCTGTCCTCCGCTGTTCACGCTCTGTTCGGTACCGCCCACACCGTACCTCCCTTTACGACCGATCCCAAGAATGCTTATGTATTGCCTTGACGCAAAAGATGCGTAACATCAGGCAGGCAATGCCGCACAGCACGCCCGAAGGGCAGGCAGAGGAAGGGATCGCCATGAACGACCTCGGAGTGCACGCACTCGTGTGGACCGGCGACTGGACGCCCGAGGGCGCCCGGGCCGCCGCCGCCCGCAGCCGCGAGGCCGGATACGACCTGGTCGAGATCTCCCTCCACGACCCCGGGATCGTCGACGTGAAGGCCACCCGCGAGGTGCTCGCCGCCCACGACCTCGGGGTCGCCTGCTCCCGCGGCCTCGCCTTCGACTCCGACGTCTCCTCCGAGGACCCCGCCACCGCCGCCCGCGGTGAGGCGCTGCTGCGCCAGGCCCTCCACCTCACCCATGACCTGGGCGGCCACTACTTCGGCGGGGTGCTCTACGGCGCGCTCGGCAAGTACGGCCACCCGCCGACCCCCAAGGGACGCGAACACGCCGTCCAGGCCCTGCGCCGGCTCGCCGCCGAGGCCGACGGGCTCGGGGTGACGCTCGGCCTGGAGGTCGTCAACCGCTACGAGTCCAACCTGGTGAACACCGCGCGACAGTGCCTGGAGCTGATCGACGAGATCGGCGCGGCCAATGTGGTGGTGCACCTGGACACGTACCACATGAACATCGAGGAGCAGGACTTCTCCCGCCCGGTGCGCGCCTGCGGCGACCGCCTCGGCTACGTCCACATCGGCGAGTCCCACCGCGGCTACCTCGGCTCCGGCACCGTGGACTTCCCCGCCTTCTTCCACGCCCTCGCGGACATCGGCTACCAGGGCCCGATCACCTTCGAGTCCTTCTCCTCCGCCGTGGTCGCCCCCGGCCTCTCCCACGACCTCGCCGTCTGGCGCGACCTGTGGGCCGACGGCGCCGACCTCGCCGCCCACGCCCGCTCCTACATCGCCGACCAGCTCAAGGCCGCCCACGCGGCGGTCTGAGCACTCCCCGGGCCACCCACGCCCCCTTGACCCCGTGGTCACACC
>NZ_JAEEAP010000606.1 GCF_016103465.1 Streptomyces sabulosicollis | reverse complement strand
GGCGCGGACTGTCCGTCTGACGGGCGCCGGGGGCGGGGGGCCCGCCGTAGGGCGGCCCGACCGGTCAGGGGCTACGGCAGGCGCAGGGCGCGCAGCCGCAGCCGCAGCCGGATGTCGAACGCGGCGGCGGGATCGCTCAGATCGAGCCCGGTGATCTCCTGGGCCCGCCGCAGCCGGTAGCGCAGGGTGTTGGGGTGGACGTGCAGCTGGCGGGCGGCCAGCCGGGCGTCCGCTCCGGCGGCCAGATAGCGGTCCACGCTGTCCAGCAGCGCGGTGCCGCGCCTGCGGTCGTAGTCCTCCAGCTCCGCGAGCGCGCCCAGCGGATCGTGACCCGCCTCGACGGCCAGGTCCACGGTCCGCATGAGCAGGGCGTCCAGCTGGACGTCGCGGATATGGGCGGTGCGTGCCGCCGCGCCGAGCCGGGTGAGCAGCCGGACCACCAGCTCGGCGTCGGCGCGTGAACGGCCGAGCCGTCCGGGCCCGGGGACGGTGCGGCCAACACCGGCCGCCGTCCCCGGCAGCTCCCCCACGGCCCGCAGCAGCCGCTGTTCGTCACCGACCGGCACCACGGCATAGCCCACACCGTCGACCTCCGCGCTGAGCCCGCCGGGCCGGAACGCGGAGAGCCTGCGGTCGAGGTCGGCGAGGGCCCGGCGCAGCGGATCGCCGGACGGACCGTCGGACGCACCGTCATACGGGCCGCCGTCGTAGGGGCCGCCGTCGTACGGGCCGGGGCTGGCCGGGCCGGGGGCGGGCGGTAGGCCCGACGGCAGTGGGCGGACGGCGACCACGGCCAGCGGTCCCGGCGCCAGCGAGAGCTCATGGGCCGTCTCCGCGGCCTCGTCCCCGCCGCGCAGCAGCGCCCGTACGGCGGCGGTCCGCCGCGCGTCCGCGGCCATCCGCCGTTCGGCCCGCCGGGCGAGCAGGGGCGCGATCAACGCGGCCGACTCCTCCAGGGCGGCCCGCTGCTCCGGGGAGGGCGAGGAGGGCACGATCGCCCAGATGGAGCCGATGGCCGTATCTCCGGCCCGGATGGGCATGATCGCGCGCGGCAGGATCCCGGCCCCGCGCAGATCCGCGTAGAACGGGCCGGAGGATCCCGCGAGCCGTTCGTCCAGATGCTCGGTGCGCAGCAGGGTGCGGTACCGGTCGGGCACCCGGCGGCTGAGGATCGTGGCGACGCGCGCGTCGTCCGAGTTCTCCTGGCCGGGGGAGTAGGTGATCAGCTCGGACGCGTCGTTCTCGATGGTGACCGGGCCACCGGCCAACCCGGCGGCCCTGGTCGCCAGCGAAAGCAGGCCGTCCGAGGCGTCGTCGTACGAGGAGTCGTCGTACATGGCTCCTCCGCTCATCAGCGCCGGTGGTCGTCGCCGGGGCACTACCCGGACCCGTTCACTCTGATGCTCGACGGCGCGGATTATCCAGGGGTGTGCGGGCGGTAACAGGTGTTTTTCACCCGCCGCCGCCCGCTCGGCCGGTCGCCCGGCGCCCCCGGCTATGCGATCCCCGCCGGGCGCCGCCGCCAGTGCCCGGTGGCCTGCTCGAAGGCGTGGCCGACCTGGAGGACGGCGAAGTCCGCCCGGTGCGGACCGACGATCTGCACCCCGACGGGAAGCCCGCCGGGCGTGAACCCGGCCGGTACGGACAGCGCCGGACTGCCGGTCGAGCTGACCAGATACGCCGAGCGCATCCAGTCCAGATAGTCCTCCATGGCCACCCCGGCGATCTCGGTGGGGTACTCGATGCCGACGTCGAACGGCACCACCTGGCTCACCGGGAGCAGCAGCACGTCATAGCCGCCGAAGAACTCCCGGACGCGGTGGTAGAGCAGGGTGTGCAGCACCTCCGCGCGGGCGACGTCCGGCCCGGTGAGCTTGCGTCCCTGCTCGGCGTTCTCCCGGATCGCCCGCTTCAGCCCGTCGGGGTGACGGTCCATGAGCGCGCCGAAGGCGACCTCGAAGATCGAGGCGCGCAGCGTGCGGAAGACCTCCTCGGCCTCGGTCAGATCCGGGCAGGCCCGCTCCACGACACAGCCGAGGCCGGTGAAGACCTCCGCCGCCGACTCGACCACCGCGGCCACCTCGGGCTCGACCGGCACCAGCCCCCCGAGATCCGGCGACCAGGCCACCCGCAGCCCGGTCAGATCCCGGTCCAGGGGGCGGGCGAAGCGGGCGCCGGGCTCCTCCAGCGCGATCGGCGACCGCGCGTCGGGCCCGGCGATGGCGGACAGTAGCAGGGCGGTGTCGGCCACGGTGCGGGCGAGCGGCCCCTTGACGGTGAGGGTGCTCCAGGCGTTCGCGGCGGGCCAGGCGGGGACGCGCCCGGGCGACGGGCGCAGCCCGACGACATTGCAGAACGAGGCCGGGTTGCGCAGCGAGCCGCCGGTGTCGCTGCCGTCCGCGATCGGGATCATGCCGGAGGCCAGCGCGGCCGCCGCGCCCCCGCTGCTGCCGCCCGCGCTGCGGCCCAGGTCGTGTGGGTTGTGGGTGGCGCCGAAAACGGGGTTGAAGGTGTGTGAACCGGCGCCGAACTCGGGCACGTTGGTCTTGCCGATGGTGATCGCCCCGGCGGCCCGTATCCGCTCGATCAGCAGATCGTCCTGGTCGGGCACGCCGTCGGCGAGCGGCGAGCCATGGCTGGTGCGGATGCCCGCGGTGTTGTGGGTGTCCTTGTGGGCGATGGGCAGCCCGTGCAGCGGCCCGAGCTCCTCCCCCGCCACGATCCGCTCATCGGCCTGCCGGGCGGCCTCGCGGGCGCGGTCCGCGACGAGGGTGACGATCGCGTTGACGGCCGGGTTGACCCGTTCGATACGGGCCAGATGGGCCTCGAGCAGCTCGCGTGCGGACAGCTCGCGGGAGCGCAGCAGCGCGCTGAGGTCCACGGCGGTCCTGAAGCAGAGATCGTCATCCGTCGTCGTCACGGTCGCTCGCCTTCCTCGATGGTCATCGCCGCGCGGGTCCTCGTACCACGGTCCTGACGGGGCCCATGGTCCTCGCGGGGCTCGTCGTCCTTACGGTCGTCCCCACGGGGCCCGCCGTCCTTACGGTCGTCCCCACGGGGCCCGCCGGCCCCGGGGTCAGAATGCATGGTCGGGGAAGCGGCCGGACGGCGGAAGAGCGCCGTCACGGCGGCCGCCACCAGCACATTGACCGCCAGCGCGACCAGGCCCGCGTTCACGTGGTGGGTCCCCACCTCGGCCAGGGTCAGCCAGGTCACCACCGCCTCACCGGTCACCAGGCCCGCCAGCGCCGCCGGGGCGGTCAGCAGCCGTCGGCGGCCGATCGCCGCCAGCAGCCCCGGCACGATCTGGATGAAACCGCTCACCGTCAGCAGCTGAAGGTCGGCCAGCAGCCCCGGCCGCAGGATGCCGAGGGTGAGGGCGAGCCCGATGGCCAGGACGACCACGCTGTGGTTGACCGCCATCCGGGCCGCCTCCCGGCGGGCGGGCAGCAGATTCCGCGCCACCAGGGTCGAGATGCCGACGCACATCGCACCGGCCGGCACCATCGCGGACGCCGCCGCGGCCACCACGACCAGCCCGGTGGCCCAGCCCGGCAGGGCGCCCTGGGCGAGCGTCAGCAGAATCCCGTCCGCGTCCCCGCCCCCGCCCGGCCGGACCACCAGCATCCCGGTGAACCCGATGGTGATCGGGACCATCAGCGCGATCTGGTAGAGCGGCATGAAGACGTTGTTGGTGCGGATGGCCCGCGGTCCGCCCGCCGCCATCAGCGGCGGCCAGTGGTGCGGGGTGGCCATCAGCCCGCCCGCGAGCGCCGAGGTCAGCACGCTGGTCGTCCACCACATCCGGTCGCGCTCCCCGGAGTGCACGGTCAGCATCTGCGGCTGCACCTCGTGCACCTGCCGGAACACCTCGCCCAGACCCCCGGTGTAGTGCAGCGGGATGGCGATGGCCAGGACGAGCATGACACCGAGGGTCAGCACGTCCTTGAAGTACGCGCTGTTCTTGAGCCCCCGGATGCCCGACCACAGTACGAACGCCGCCGTCAGCACGGACGCCAGCACCATGCTCAGCCGCCCGGAGGCCGTACTGCCGGTGACCAGGCCGACGACCATGCCGAGCCCGGTGATCTGGAGCTGGAGGTACGGGATCAGGAAGACCAGGCCGATGACGGCGATGACCTTGCCGTACAGCGGGCTGCCGTACCGCTGGGTGAAGTAGTCGGCCTGGGTCAGATAGCCGTGCCGCTCGCCCAGCCGCCACAGCCTGGGCTGGATGAAGAAGAGCAGGAGGAAGGCCAGGGCCAGGTAGGCCATCGCGTACGTGGCCGCGTTGCCGCCCGCGTACGCGACCCCGGCGACGCCGAGGAAGCTGAAGGTGGTGAACACCTCCCCCGCCTGCAGGAACCACATCGCGAGGGTGCCGAAGTTCCGCTGCCCCACGGCCCATTCGGCGAGATCGGTGGTGCGGCCGGTCCGGCCTAGGAAACCGCACAGGGCGAGGGCGCACATGCCCAGCAGGGAGACCGCGAGGACGACGTTCACCGCCGCTCACCGCCCGCCCGCTCGCGGGGGCGCCACAGGCCCCATTCGACGGCGGCGAGCGCGGGGGTGAGCGCGAGCACCCAGGCGCAGATCCAGACGTACAGCGACGGCATCCCGAACCAGAGCCGCTCGGCGTTGACGAACGGCAGCCATACGGAGGCGAGGAGGGCCAGCGCGGGGATGGCGGGCAGCAGGACGAGCCCGTCCCGCCAGGTTCTGCCGACGGGGGCGGGGGC
>NZ_JAEEAP010000605.1 GCF_016103465.1 Streptomyces sabulosicollis | reverse complement strand
AGATGTGTAGAAGAGACAGGTGGGGGGCCGTGGGGTGGAGATCGCCGTGGGAGTTACGGACTCAGGTGGCGTCCGGACCGCCCAGCAGCATCGCGTGCTTCACGCCACCGATCTGGTAGTTGAAGCTCAGCGCGTGGTCGAAGTCGAGGGGACGGGTGCGGGTGCCGGGGACGGGGTCGAAGGGGAGCCCGTCCGCGGGCTGTTCGCAGTTGGCGGTGGGACACACCTCGCCGTACTCCATCATCATCAGGGTCAGGGCGAGGTCGAGGCAGCCTGAGGCCGATCCGAGGTGGCCGAAACATCCTTCCTGGGAGGACATCAGCACCGTGGAGTCGGGGCCGTAGAGCTCGCGAACGGTGTTGGCCTCCAGGGCGGTGACGACCGGGTCGCCGTCACTCGCGCCGTTGATGTACGGCAGTTGCTCGATCCCCCAACGGTCGCCCATGCACAGACGGACGGCCCTGATCAGTTGAGCGCCGGAGTCGTCGGCGGCGAGCGGGTTGGCCAGGCCGTCGCGGGTCAGGGCGGTGGCGAGCACCTGGCCGTAGATGTGGGCGCCCCGCCGTCGGGCGTGTTCCCGGCTCTCCAGGATCACGGTGGCGGATCCCTCGCCGTGGTTGATGCAGTCCGCTCGCCGGTCGTAGGGACGCATCAGGGAGTCGAAGGAGGGCAGCAGATCGGGCATTCCGACGGCGTCCGTCGCGCCGTGGGCATGCTGGGCGCCGCGGAGCAGCCGCTGGGCGTTCTGGATCAGGCCGACGTCGAAGACGTCGACGCCGGTCACCAGCGCGAGATCGGTCTCGTCGGCCGCGATGAGCCGGCGGGCGTTGCCGATCTGCACGGCGGCGGAGGCGCAGCCGCAGGACACGGTGAAGCAGGGACCGACGGTCCGGGCCAGGGCGCCCTGGACGAGGGCGACATCGGAGGGCGACACGGCCTGTTCGGTCGCGACGAGCAGCTCCACGGCGTCGAGGGGGGTGGCCGAGTCGGGGTCGGTGCCGAGCAGGGTGACATAGCTGTCGACGTTGGCGTCCACGCCGCCCCGGCCGACGAGCACGGCCGCCTCGCCCAGATCACCGGCGGTCACGTCCAGTTCCGCGTCGGCGCACGCCTCGACGAGGGAGACCAGGCCGTACCGATGGGCACTGGTGTAGTGGCGGGAGAAGAACTCGGGGATATCGGGGAGGCGTTCCTCGAATTGCTCGGCGCTGAGGTGGACCGAGCCGTAGTGGATGGCGTGCCGGTCGAGGACGGTGCGGCCGTGGGAGGCGATGTCCCACACCTCGGCTGCGGTGAAGACGGGTTCGTCGCCGCCCGGGAGGCAGAAACCGAGGCCGGTGACGACCGCGTCCCGTGGGTTTCCGGGGCCCCCGGGGGCCGGCCGGGGTGGGTGCCGGCGCGGGCTCACGAGGCCCTGCCGGGTCTGAGGAGGGTCATGACGGTGGTCCCTTTCGCTCACACCGGAGTACGGGGCCGCCGGTTGCGGCGAGTCGCCGAATGCAGAGTGGACCGCCGGTGTTCCGGAATCGGTTGCTGGCGAATTCGGCGGGTGCGGCGCGGCGTTGGACGTACTCCAAGCCTTTCCCCGCTGGATGGTGAGTCGTCTCCGTCGGGAGATCCGCTCATCGTCCGGAAAGGACGGGTGGAATAGTTGACGCTACGCCTTGGAGGACAGCGGCCGGTAGGTGGTGTCGTATCACCGAGGTGGATTCGGCCGTTCCGGCGCACCGCCCCTGTACCCCCGGAGCTCAAACCGCGCGACCCCCGAGAAATGGGGGCTCGCGCCCCGGTTCACGCCCTCCTCTGGCGACACTGCCCGAAAGGTGGGGTCATGGGGCCGGTCGTGACATCGGGTCAGGAGCGGCTGACCGTCCGTCGCCGCGCTGGTCACCGTCTCGGGCGGAGTGTGGGCGGACGGGTACGCCTGACCGAAAGGCACCGGTTCATGTACGACCATCTCGGCCAAGGGCAAGGTTCAGGTAAATCACCTGATCAGCGCGGGAGTCGAGCGGAGCCACACCAGGCCGATTGGGGACATCTCGGACCTCTCCCAGATGATCAAACTGGCTCGAATCCACCCCTTCCTCGCGTGGAGCACGTGTTAGGTTGCTGTTGTTTCAATTGCTTTTATAGTGCATGTTGTTACACATGGGATAACTGATTCGTGGGACGAACAATGGGGCACTCTTCCGGGCGCGAAACACGCCTTCCTGTCACAACCGCCCAGCGAGAGATATGGATCGCGCACCAAATAGATCCGGAATCACCCACCTACAGAATCGGTGAGTATCTGGAGATCCACGGGCCGGTCGACCCTGCCGTCCTCGAGCGGGCATTACGGCACGTGATAAACGAGGCGGAGTCACTTCGAACGCGTTTCGCCGAAGAAGACGGGACCGTCTACCAGTACGTGACCCCCTTGTCCGACTGGACCTTACCCGTTTTCGACGTCAGCGGCGAGCGTGACCCCCTCGCCGAGGCCGAGGCGTGGATGCGGTCGGAGATGTCCGATCCCATGCGGCCGGAATCGGGGCAGCTTTTCACCTTCGCCCTGTTCAAGCTGCGCGAAGACAGCTTCGCCTGGTACCAGAGTTTCCATCACCTGGTCGTCGACGGCGCGGGTTTCGCACTCCTCGCCCGGCGGGTGAGCGATGTCTACTCCGCACTCGTGGCCCAAGCCGATCCGCCGCCCTCTCCGTTCGGCCCGCTGAGCCGGCTCATCGAGGAAGACGCGGCGTACCGAACGTCAGAGCAGTACCGCGAGGATCACGACTACTGGACCCGCCGCTTCTCCACCCCTCCGGCCGCGGCCCGGCTGGCGACCGAACCCCATCGGCCAGCGCAGTCGATACGCCGTGCGACCGGGGAACTCTCCCCCGGCGATTCGGGCACTCTCCGTGAGCTGGCGGAGCGGGGCGGCGCACGCTTCTCCTCGCTGATGGTCGCGGCCGCCGCTGCCTATCTGCATCGCATGACGGGTGAACAGGAAGTCGCACTCGGTCTCTCGGTGGCCGCCCGCACCTCACCGCGGCTGAAATGGCTTCCGGGGGCCGTGTCCAACGTGGTGCCGCTGCGGCTGCGGGTACAGCCGGGCATGTCCGTCTCCACACTCCTGCGCCAAGCCGCCGACGAGGTCCGGAACGCCGCACGTCACCAGCGCTACCGAGGCGAGGACGTGGCGCGCCACGCGGGGGCCGGCACGGGTATCCGAAGCCTCATCGGACTCCAACTCAACTTCATGGGATTCGCCTATGAATTCGAGTTCGGCGGCCATCCGGTCACCGGCCACAATATCTCCACCGGCCTGGTGGACGACTCCGCCATCATCGTCTACGACCGGTCTCGCACATCCGGCGCCCACAGCACCCGGATCGACTTCGACACCAACGCCGCCCTGTACGACCAGGACCGTACGGCCGACCACCACCGCCGCTTCCTCCACCTGCTGCGCGACATCGCCTCAGCCGCCGACGAGGACCGTTCGGTGGGCTCTCTCGACCTGCTGGACGCGTCCGAACGCGAGCGCCTGCGCAGGGAATGGGACGCACGCCTCGCCACGGCCCAGGCATCGGCCCGTACGCACATTCCCGAGCTCTTCGCCAGCCAAGTACGGGCCACGCCCCAGGCCACCGCCGTGGTCTGGGGCGGCGAAACCTTGTCCTACGCGCAGCTGGACCAGGCTGCCAACCGGCTGGCACGCAGGCTGATCGCCCTCGGCGTGGGACCGGAACGGCTCGTGGCACTCGCCCTGCCCAGGTCGGTGGAGATGGTGACCGCCGTGCTGGCCACACTGAAGGCTGGCGGCGCCTACCTGCCCATCGACCCGGACTATCCCGCTGACCGCATTGAGTTCACACTCCGCGACGCCGCCCCGGCCCTCGTCATCACCACCACCGGGACACAGCACATCCTCAGCGCGCAGAACACCCCCAGCGCTCATGGACTACCGGTCCTCGCGATCGACGCGCCGACGACCGCGGCCGCATTGGCCGGCGAAAAGCCGGATCCGGTCACGGACGCCGACCGGCTCGGGCCCCTGACGCCCAGTAACCAGGCGTACGTGATCTACACCTCGGGATCAACCGGAACGCCCAAGGGCGTCACCGTCTCGCACCACAACGCCACCCGGCTCTTCGAAGCGCTCGGCGCCAGCGTCGACTACGGCCCATCCCAGGTGTGGACGCTCTTCCACTCGTATGCGTTCGACTTCTCCGTCTGGGAGATGTGGGGTGCGCTGCTGCACGGTGGACGCCTGGTCGTCGTCCCCCACGAGACCAGTCGCGCTCCGGAGAAGCTCCTGCGGCTGCTCGTCGAAGAACGCGTCACCGTATTGAATCAGACGCCCTCGGCCTTCTCCTCGCTCATCGACGCCGACGGGGAAAACCCGGAACTCGGCGACCAGTTGGTCCTGCGATCGGTGGTCTTCGGCGGCGAAGCCCTGGACCCCGGTCGGCTCGCGCCCTGGTACGGGAGGCATTCGGACAGCGCGCCGACGCTGATCAACATGTACGGGATCACGGAGACCACCGTCCATGTGACCCACCGAGCCCTCTCCTCCCAGGACGCCGTCCCCGGAAGTGCCAGTGTCATCGGTGTCCCCTTGCCGGACCTGACGGCATACGTACTGGACACTGCCCTGCGGCCGGTTCCGGTGGGGGTGCCGGGTGAGCTGTACGTCGCG
>NZ_JAEEAP010000604.1 GCF_016103465.1 Streptomyces sabulosicollis | reverse complement strand
GGCCAGCGCGGCACCCCCTCCGCGGCGCCCACGCCGGGCCCGCGTCCCACGCCGGGTGCCCGTCCGACCCCCGGCCCCAAGCCGGGTCCCGCACCGGCGGCTCCGGCGCAGCCCGAGTTCACCGCGCCGCCGGCCCCCGCCCCCAAGCCCGCCGCGGCCAAGCCGGGCGCGCCCAGCAAGCCGGGTGCCACTCCCGGTCCGCGCCCCGGTGGTGCCCGTCCGGGCGGACCGGGCCAGGGCCAGGGTCAGGGTCAGGGTGGCCAGGGCCAGGGCGGTCAGGGAGGCCGTGGCGCGCCGCGCCCGGGTCAGGAGCGTCCGCGTCCGGGTGGTCCCCGTCCGGCCGGTCCCCGTCCCGGTAACAACCCCTTCACCTCCGGTGGCTCCACCGGCATGGCGCGCCCGCAGGCGCCCCGTCCCGGCGGCGCCCCGCGTCCCGGCGGCCAGCCCGGCGCCGGCCCGCGCCCGCAGGGCGGCGGCCAGGGCGGTCCGGGCCGTGGCCAGGGCGGTCCCGGCGGTCCCCGTCCCACTCCGGGCCAGATGCCCCGTCCGCAGGGCGCCCAGGGTGGCGGCCCGCGTCCGGGTCCCGGCGGCCCGCGCCCGAACCCGGGCATGATGCCGCAGCGTCCGGCCGCAGGCCCGCGGCCGGGTCCCGGCGGTGGCGGCGGTCGCGGTCCCGGCGGCGGCGGTCGTCCCGGCGGCGGTCGTCCCGGTGGTGGCGGCGGCTTCGCCGGCCGTCCCGGCGGTGGCGGCGGCGGTCGTCCCGGTGGCGGCGGCTTCGCCGGCCGTCCGGGGGGTCCCGGCGGCGGTGGCGGCTTCGGCGGCGGCGGTGGCCGTCCCGGCTTCGGCGGCCGTCCCGGCGGTCCCGGTGGCCGCGGTGGTACCCAGGGCGCCTTCGGCCGTCCCGGCGGTCCGGCGCGTCGTGGCCGTAAGTCGAAGCGGCAGCGGCGCCAGGAGTACGAGGCCATGCAGGCCCCGTCCATCGGCGGTGTGATGCTGCCGCGCGGCAACGGCCAGACGGTCCGGCTGTCGCGGGGTGCCTCGCTGACCGACTTCGCGGAGAAGATCAACGCCAACCCGGCGTCCCTGGTCCAGGTGATGTTCAACCTGGGCGAGATGGTCACCGCGACGCAGTCCGTCTCCGACGAGACGCTCCAGCTTCTCGCCGACGAGATGAACTACAACGTCGAGATCGTCAGCCCGGAGGAGGAGGACCGCGAGCTTCTCGAGTCCTTCGACATCGAGTTCGGCGAGGACGAGGGCGGCGAGGAGATGCTCTCCGCGCGTCCGCCGGTGGTGACCGTCATGGGTCACGTCGACCACGGTAAGACCCGACTGCTGGACGCGATCCGCAAGACCAACGTGGTCGCGGGCGAGGCCGGCGGCATCACCCAGCACATCGGTGCCTACCAGGTCTCGACCGAGGTCAACGAGGAAGAGCGCAGGATCACCTTCATCGACACCCCGGGTCACGAGGCGTTCACCGCCATGCGTGCCCGTGGTGCCAAGTCGACCGACATCGCGATCCTCGTGGTGGCGGCCAACGACGGTGTGATGCCCCAGACGATCGAGGCGCTGAACCACGCCAAGGCGGCCGATGTGCCGATCGTGGTCGCGGTCAACAAGATCGACGTCGAGGGCGCGGACCCGACCAAGGTGCGCGGCCAGCTGACCGAGTACGGCCTGGTGGCCGAGGAGTACGGCGGCGACACCATGTTCGTCGACATCTCCGCCAAGCAGGGTCTGCACATCGACCAGCTGCTGGAGGCCGTGGTCCTCACCGCCGACGCCTCGCTCGACCTGCGGGCCAACCCGGAGCAGGACGCGCAGGGCATCGCCATCGAGGCCCACCTCGACCGCGGCCGCGGCGCCGTGGCCACCGTGCTGGTCCAGCGCGGCACCCTGCGGGTCGGCGACACGATGGTCGTCGGCGACGCGTACGGCCGCGTCCGGGCGATGCTCGACGACAACGGGAACAACGTGGCGGAGGCCGGCCCGGCGACCCCGGTCCTGGTGCTCGGTCTGACCAACGTGCCCGGTGCGGGTGACAACTTCCTCGTCGTGGACGAGGACCGCACCGCCCGCCAGATCGCCGAGAAGCGCGCCGCCCGCGAGCGGAACGCCGCCTTCGCCAAGCGCACCCGCCGGGTCTCCCTGGAGGACCTGGACAAGGTGCTCAAGGCCGGTCAGGTCCAGCAGCTCAACCTCATCATCAAGGGCGACGCGTCCGGTTCGGTGGAGGCCCTCGAGTCCTCGCTGCTCCAGCTCGACGTCGGCGAAGAGGTGGACCTGCGGGTGCTGCACCGCGGTGTGGGTGCGGTCACCGAGACCGACATCGACCTGGCGACGGGCTCGGACGCCATCGTCATCGGCTTCAACGTGCGCGCCGACGGGCGTGCCACGCAGATGGCCGAGCGCGAGGGTGTGGACGTCCGCTACTACTCGGTCATCTACCAGGTGATCGAGGAGATCGAGGCGGCCCTCAAGGGCATGCTCAAGCCGGAGTACGAAGAGGTCGAGCTCGGTACGGCGGAGATCCGCGAGATCTTCCGCTCGTCCAAGCTGGGCAACATCGCGGGTGTGCTCATCCGCTCCGGCGAGGTCCGGCGGAACACCAAGGCCCGCCTCATCCGCGACGGCAAGGTCGTGGCGGAGAACCTCAACATCGAGGGTCTGCGTCGCTTCAAGGACGACGTCACCGAGATTCGCGAGGGCTTCGAGGGCGGTATCAACCTCGGCAGCTACAACGACATCAAGGTCGACGACGTCATCGCGACGTACGAGATGCGCGAGAAGCCGCGCGGCTGACGAGCGGCTGTGCAGCCGGGGCCGATCGGCGGAGGAATTTCCGTCGATCGGCCCCGGCCCTTGCGTGTACGGTGCGAGAAGCCCGCACTCACAAAGGCCCCACGGGTGGCTTGACCCGGACCGCATGTATGTAGGGACGTTGTCCTTTGACCTGCTTCTCGGCGACGTACGGTCGTTGAAGGAGAAGCGCTCCGTCGTCCGCCCGATCGTCGCCGAGCTGCACCGCAAGTTCGCGGTCAGCGTGGCGGAGGTCGGCGACCAGGACCTCTACCGCAGGGCCCAGATCGGCCTCGCGATGGTCTCCGGGGACGCGGGCCACCTCACGGAGGTGCTCGACCGCTGCGAGCGGCTGGTGGCGGCACGGCCGGAGGTGGAGTTGCTGTCGGTGCGACGGCGGTTCCATGGCGGCGATGATGAATGAGGGCCGGAGCGGCGGTCGCCGACCGCCGGTGGCCATCGATGACCGACGCGAAGAACTGACGCGAAGAAGAGAGAAGAAGACGCATGAGCGACACCGCGCGGGCACGCAAGCTGGCGGACCGCATCCGGGTCGTGGTCGCGGAGACCCTGCAGCGACGGATCAAGGACCCGCGGCTGGGCTATGTGACCATCACCGACACCCGGATCACCGGTGATCTGCGGGAGGCGACCGTCTTCTACACGGTCTTCGGCGACGACGAGGAGCGGGCGGCCTCCGCCGCGGCCCTGGAGAGCGCCAAGGGCGTGCTGCGGTCGGAGGTCGGGCGCCAGACGGGGGTGCGCTTCACCCCGACCCTGACGTTCGTCCCGGACGCACTGCCGGAGAACGCCCGCACCATCGACGATCTGCTCGCCAAGGCCAGGGAGGCGGACGCGCAGGTGCGCCAGGCGTCCTCGGGCGCCAGCTACGCGGGCGACGCCGACCCGTACCGCAAGCCCGGCCAGGAGGACGACGAGGAGCCCGGCACGGACGGCAAGGGTTCAGCGGACGCATGACGCGCAAGAGCAGGGCCGGTTCCGGGGCGCCGGACGGACTGGTGATCGTCGACAAACCGGCCGGTTTCACCTCCCACGACGTCGTCGCCAAGATGCGCCGCTTCGCCGGCACCCGCCGGGTCGGCCATGCCGGGACGCTGGACCCGATGGCCACCGGCGTGCTCGTGGTCGGCGTGGAGAAGGCCACCCGGCTGCTGGGCCATCTGGCGCTGACCGAGAAGGAGTACCGGGCCACCATCCGGCTCGGCCAGACCACGGTCACCGATGACGCGGAGGGCGAGATCACCGCCTCGGAGGGCGCCGCCGGGGTCGGCCCGGACGCGGTCCGGGCCGGGATCGAGGAACTGACCGGGGACATCCAGCAGGTCCCCTCGAAGGTCAGCGCCATCAAGATCGACGGCAAGCGCTCCTACGCACGGGCGCGGGAGGGCGAGGAGTTCGCGATCCCGGCGCGGCCGGTGACCGTCTCCTCCTTCGTCCTCCACGACCGCCGCGAGGCCAAGGCGGAGGACGGCACCGCCGTCCTCGACCTCGACGTCACGGTGGTGTGCTCCTCCGGCACCTACATCCGGGCCCTGGCGCGCGACCTGGGCGCCGGACTCGGCGTCGGCGGCCATCTCACGGCCCTGCGCCGGACCCGGGTCGGCCCGTACGGGCTGGAGGCGGCCAGGACGCTGGAGCGGCTGGAGGAGTCGCTGGAGATCCTGCCCATCGCGGAGGCGGCGGCCGCCGCCTTCCCGCGCTGGGACGTCGACGAGCGGCAGGCCCGGCTGCTGGGCAATGGGGTGCGGATCGACATGCCGTCGGGAGAGCCGGGGGCGCAGGGGGCGCCGGGTCCGGGGCCGGTCGCGGTCTTCGGGCCGGAGGGACGCTTCCTGGCCCTGGTGGAGGAGTCGAAGGGCAAGGCGAAGAGCCTGGCCGTCTTCGTATGACCCCATGCCCGGCACGGACTCCAGGGGGGCGCGGGGTCGAGG
>NZ_JAEEAP010000603.1 GCF_016103465.1 Streptomyces sabulosicollis | reverse complement strand
GATCAGGTGGCGGACCTGGGGCGGGAGGGCGTTTTGTGTGCGCCACAGCGGCTCCGGGGAAGCCAGGGCCGTCGTGAAGGCGGCGATCAGGTGAGCGGGGGTGGTGCTGTGGAATTCGGCCCACCACAGCGCCTCGCCCTCGTCACCGGCACGGACCTCGACCTGCCATGCCTCCTCACGGGCCTGCTCGAAGGCAGGACCGGGTCGCGGTGGCGTGTGGGTGACCTCGGCGAGCATGTCCGGTGCGAGGGCGCGGATGCCGAATCCACTGACACCGACCCGCCATCCGGCCCCGGCCAGGAAGCGCCAGACGGTGTCCGGGTGGCCGGTGTTGGAGAGATAAGGCGGGCGGCCGCCGCCGACGGCGGCGTCGGCGGCCAGCGCGGTGGTGAAGGCAGCGATGATCTCAGGCGGGGCGTGCTCGCTCATCGCCGCTCTCCAGGCGGCGGGGGCACCGTATTCGGACCGGGCCTCGATGTGCCACAGGCCGATCGGTTCTACCCTTTCGCAGAAGCGGGGAATGAGCCCGATGTGCAGGCGCCCCTGATCGCCGAATGCGTGATAGTTGCCCCACTCGTCTTGGCGCTTGTGCCACCTCGGTTCGGTCAGCAGGGCGAAGGCGGCTTCACCGCCCCCGTCACTCCCGGCCAGATAGCGAGGGCGCACGGGGATACGGGCAGCGGCGGTGGCGTGTGTCATGACGCAGGCTCCTTCCCATAGGAATAGAGAAATCAGATGTGGTTCTTTGCCACGGTGCGGAGGTGCCGGGTGGGACCTTGCCCTGACAGGCGCGGTCAGCGCCGGGCTGAACACATCTGCGGCGTCCCTCAAATGGAAGCCGTGGCTCAGGGGCGCTGGACCGTCAAGTTCGCATTCGGCCGCATGGCCCTGCACCCCGCTTAGGCAAGGTCGCCCCACAGTCGGATTTTGGATGAAGTGATCCCGCAATTGACTCCCCCATCATTTCCGGGGAATGCGACCACCATAGCTCGATACACGGGAAGCGCCAGCCCGAATTCAGGCTCTGAATTGCTGGAATTTTAGCGAATTCACGACAGGAATTCAGGTGTCTTCGTTGCTATGCGACGCAATACGTCGAGCATCGCCCGTGGCGCGACACTTTCCCTGGTCATGGGGAGTCGGCGGCGTGTGTTTCGGGCATGCGACCGATTCACGACCCGGCCCGGTGTTGAGCCGGGTCCCCGGTATTGGGCCGGGCGCAGTCGCTGTCTTGGGGCGGGTGCGGTGGGTTCCCCTGTTATCGGGCAGCGGTCAGGGCGGCGGTTGCGGCCTTGACGATCGCGGCGATTGCGCGGGCAGGGTCGGTCAGCTCCAGCGGCGTGGTGCCGGGCAGCGGGCAGGGGTCCGGGGCGAAGGCGAGCCACAGCACCGCGCACCCAGCTTTGTTCAGCGCGGCGACGCGCCCGCTGGCACGGGTGGCCTCCTCGTGTGCGTAGTAGCCGTCGGAGGCGATCACCAGCAGGCGGCCCGCGCCCGGTTGGGTGAGGGCGAGCCCGGCGGACAGGGCGTCGATGGCCTCGGCCAGGCTGTGGCCGACACCGCCTGCCCTGAACTGGGTGACCTGGGTGGGGGTGCGTCCGGGGGCCGTGATGGCCGTCAGGGACCGGTTATAGGCCACCGTGGCAGTACGCGAGTCCGGGTCAGTCAGAGCGGTGGCCCTGGCCATGATCCAGGCAGCCGACGAGATCGGAGCGGCAGCGGCGCCCATCGATCCTGAGACGTCGACGGCGATCCCCACCCGCAGCGGTGGAGTCGGACTGGGCCGGTGTTCGGTACGGGTCCAGGGTGTCGCGGTCGGGGTGGCGCCTGCGGCCCGCTGAGCGTCCCGAGCCAGTGCCTGGCGCATGTTCAGGCGACCGGGCGGGGCGGCAGAGGTGGTTACCGTGGTGGTGCGTTCCCGGTAGGCGGCAGTCCGCAAGGCCCTGGCCAGTTGCCCGGCGGCCGACTTCTCGGCCCCGTTCGGCGGCCGGGTGCCAGTCACCGGCGACCGGCCGGTGCCACGCTCAGGTTTGCCCGGGGTGAACGGTCGAGCCCCGGGTGCGAAGACGCGCTCCGCCGTCTGGGCGGCCTGCCGCGCCCGGGCCGTCTCGGCCGCCTTCGCCCGGGCTCGGGCGGTCCGCGCGGCAGTGGCCCTCGCCTGGGTTGCGGCCTGGGCGGCTTCGTTCGCCCGTACCCGTTCGACGACTTTGCCGATCGCCTCGGCCAGTTCACCTGGCCGCCCGCCGCCTGCGGGTTCCGCTCCGCAAGGTTCGGTGCCCAGCGCCTGACACCAGGCTCGGGCGTGCTCCAGCATTCCGGGTCCGTCAGCGTCACCGGTGACGTGTGCGACTGTCCAGATGGCTGTGAGTGTGTCCAGAAGGTCGGGGCCGAGGATGCCGGTGACGGTCTGCGCCACCGGTTCGGTCTCGTCGGAGTCGAGGATGCCCGCGTCACGGCGGGCGAGGATCAGACCGGCGGTAAGCGCGGCCTGCCACCGGCCGCTGGGTGTCCGGGCGTTGATGTCCGCCATGATCAGGGTGTGGACGCAGGCCCTCAAATACCGGCGGTCGGCGGGACGGCGGCCGAGGTGGGCGCATTCGGCGCGGGCCTCTTCCAGCAGTGCGCCCGCCGAGTCCAGGGCCGTGCCGCGCAGCTGGGGCGGGGTGCTCCACCGGCTGTGGGCGGCGTGTGCGGCTTCGTGCACCAGCGCGCCCCAGGCCACCGGATAGCGCTCCTCGTCTCCGGGCCGCGTGGGGTTGAGGGTGGCCGGATTGAGAGGGGCGAAGAGGGTGGCGTCGATCTCCAGCGCGGCTGTGGCGGGGTAGAAGGCGGCCGGGGCGCCGGAGCGGGTGCCCGGCTCGCAGGTGACGATCACGTCCTCGCGTCCGGCCAGTTCCGGCAATCGTGCGGTGAGGGCGGCGGAGATCCGTAGCCACTGCCCGGCCTGCCGTGCGGGACTCGGTTCAAAGGGCGGGCCACCGTCGTCTTCCCACCGGGCCTGGGCCCATTCGGACTCTGACAAGGCGGGTGGCTGGTGCTGTACGTGGGCCTGGGTCTGCGCAGGCATGCGGGTCGGTCCCTTCCTCAGATGTCTTGGGGCGGCCGATGGCCGGGAACGGGGCAGGATGGGGTGGAGTCAGAGCTGGCGGCCGAGGGCCAGCGCGGTGACGGGCCTGCCCAGGGCCTTGGTGACAATCTCGGTGACCGTGTCGCGGTCTTCCAGGGGCGCGATGCCCACCAGGTTGGCGAAGGCGGCATCAGCGCCCAGGACATCAGCGATCTTCTGGAAGGCGATCAGCTCCCGTAGCTGTGGGGCCCAACCCACCTCACCGGCCTGCTGGCTGGTAGCCAGGTGACGGGCGATCCGCACCGCCGTCGTGTTGATCTTCAAGGCGGCGGCGAGGTCGTAGTCCGAACCCACCTGAACCTGCACCGAAAACCTGCTCGCGAGGGCCTCGGTCAGGACCGCCCCGTGGACGCCGGGGTTGTGACCGGCGATCACATAGAACCCTTCGGCACCGGTGATGGTCTCGCCTTGGTGCGCCTTGACCTGGATCTGACGGCGTCCGTCCATCGCCGGATACAATGCTGCCAGCACCTTCGGTGAGATCAGCGTCGCGTCATCCAGCAATAGGGCCCGGCCTTCCTGCATCGCCGTCACCAGCGGCCCGTAGACGAACCGGTAACCGCCCTTCTCGTCCTGGATGTATTCGCCGATCAGGTCACCGACCGTCGTATCACCGTCCCCGGCAACCGTGATCAGATCCGGAAAGGCCGCCTCGATCAGTGACGTCTTACCGGTGCCCGGTGGCCCGTACAACAACACCGGCACGCTCGCCTCGCGCAGCCGCTGCAATGCCTCGACATCGGGCAGGTTGGCCAGTGCCCTGGGGTGGTACCGCTGCCCGTTCGGCCGGGTGACCGCATAGGGTTTCCCTCCTCCTGCCGAGGCAGCCCCACCGCCTGGTTGAGTGGCCGGGTGCGGCACCGGCGGTGGCGTCACCGCGCGCTGTGCGGCACCGGCCGTAAGACCCGTCGCCCTGTACATACGGGGTTTGGAACCGACTCTTTCCGCCTCGCCCCGGGTCACCAGCGTCTCGCAGGCATTCCCGACCGCACCGCCCGAATGCCCCAGCATGCCTGCCAGTTCCGTGACACTGAACTGCGCGCCCGAGGGGCTCGTGGCCAAGACCTTCGCGATCCAGGCTCGCAACTCCCCCGGTCGGGCTCTCCCGTTCGAAGCGGTCGTCGAAGCCGGAGGGTTCGACGGGGACTTCACCGCAGCCGAGGCGGTCGGCGGAGCTGGCGCGTTGGGCGGTGTGGGCGGCGGGGTGGAGCAGGTCATCACAGCACCTCTCGTTCGTCACAGCGGCGGCAACAGCGCGGGCAGTCGGAGGCGCGGTGCCGCACGACTGGCCGACCCCGGGGCCCAGCAGGATGCGCAGGCCATAATGTGCGTCCACCACCAACCTCCTTCCCTTTCGCGATCCGCCGCCTTCGGGCACACTCCACCCGCAATCCGTATTCGGGCGGACCCCATTAACGGGAATTGTTTCGCCGGATTTCCCGGGAACACAACCAATATACCTCGACCCATTGGGCACTTTGACATAAATCCAGGCTTGGAATTGCCGGAATTCTCGCTAATTCACGACGCTATTCCGGGTAAAAAATAGGAGGCACGACACAAAGCGTCGTCCGGCGCAGAACGCACGACGTATCCGCAGGCCCCCGGCACGGCCCCCGGCACGGCCCCCGGCCACTGTCCC
>NZ_JAEEAP010000602.1 GCF_016103465.1 Streptomyces sabulosicollis | reverse complement strand
GTCCCGGGCGGCGGGGATGGCCGTGGAGCTGTCGGTCGAGGGCGAGGAGCGGCGGTACGCGGCTCCGGTGGAGCAGACGGCCTACCGGGTGGTCCAGGAGGCGCTGACCAACGTCCACAAGCACGCCCCTGGCGCTAGCGCCCGGGTCCGGGTGGCGCACCGCACCGCCGAGATCGCGGTTCTGGTGGAGAACGGGCCGTCGGAGCGCGGCGCGGCGGACGCGGGGCTGCCGAGTGGGGGCAACGGGCTGGTCGGGATGCGGGAGCGGGTCTCGACGCTCGGCGGGGGTTTTGTGTCGGGGGCCACGGACGCGGGTGGCTTCCGGGTGTCGGCGGTCATCCCGGACGGCACGGACGGGCCTGAGGGCCCGGACGGTGCGGACGGCGGCGGCCGTAGGGACCACCCGGATGACACGGACCGTACGGATCGGCCCGCGGACCGTGCCGGGGGCGTGGAGCGGGCGAAGAGCGCCTGAGCGTTCTGCGGAAGTGCCCTGAGTCGCCGTTGTTCGCCTGCGGCGCCGTCGTGGCTGGTCGCGCCCATGCGGGCGGAGCCGCACATCGACGCAGCCCCGGGCCCCTTCGGGGCGCCTCCGCCGGGGCCCGACAGCGCGGCCGGAGTGCCTTCGCCCGGTCGGACTTGTGCGCGGTACGGCACGCGTTAGGCACGCGTCAGCCTGGCCGGGAGCGCGCCCGTGACGAGGGTGCTGAGGGCGGCGTCCAGGGTGGGGCCGAGGTACCAGTCCCCGGTGTGGTCGAGGCTGTAGACCCGCCCTTCCGCGTCGATGGTCAACACCGCCTGCCCGTCGGCCTCCTCGCCCAGCGGGCTGACCTCGGTGTCCAGGGCCCGGCCCAGGTCGCCGAGGGTGCGGGCGAGGTGGAGGCCGTGCAGGGGATCGATGCGGAACGGGGTCGGGGCGATCTCGCGGCCCGCCCCGGGTGGCTGGATGTGCAGCCCGCCGAACTCCGCCCACGCCTCGACCGCCGCCGGGAAGACGGCGTGCCGGTGGCCCGCGGGGGAGGTGTGGGCGCGCAGGGTGTCGGCCCAGACCTCGGCGCGCCGCATGTCCCAGCGGCCGGGCTGCCAGCCCGCCTCGCGCAGGGCGGCGTCGACGGCGACGGAGAAGCGGGTGACGTCCATGCGGTCGATCGGCTGCCGCGCCGGGCGTGTCGCCTGCCGTGTCCGCGTTCCCGGCGGGACCGGTGCCGTCTGTGGTGTTTGCGGTGCTCGTGACGTTTGGTGTGCCTGGTTCACGTGCTCTCACCCACCACCCGTACGCCGAAATGGGCCAGCAGCGCGGCGCAGGACAGGCAGGGCGGGGCGTAGCTGCCGTGCTGCGGGTCGCCCGCCTCCCGGATCCGGCGGGTGGTGAGCTTGGCCTGTTTGAGGGAGCGGCGGGCCTCACCCTGGGTGAGCGGTTTGCGGGAGGCGCGTTTGGAGCGGCCGGCCTCGACGTTCGCCAGGTGGCGGGAGAGCAGGATCGCTTCGGGGCAGCGGCCGGTGAATCGTTCACGCTGGCCGCTGGCGAGCGCGTCGAGGAATTCCCGCACCAGCGGATGGAGTGTCGGCGGTTGGTCGGCCTTGCCCCCGGTGCAGGTCAGCGTCTCGCCGCGGACGGACAGCGCGGCCGCGACGGCGGGCAGGATGCCGTCGCGGCGGCGGTGGAGCGGCGGTGGGCCGGCGTCGGGGTCGACGCTGCTCCAGCTCAGCCGGGGGTCGCCGGCCGCGGCGGTGGCGCCGTCGCCGCCTCCGTTGCTCTGCGTGATGTGCATGTGGTGGATCCCCTCCTGTGCAATCCCCCGGTTGCAATGATCAGATTGCCAAATCCCGCGGGCGCTGCGGTAGTCCGGGCCTGAACGACCTGGTGGGGAGCGAGCGGTCCAGGGGGGCGGGTGGCCGCCCGGTTCGGCCGGTTGCGTCACCGCATAGGCTGTGCCCAGTAGCCAGCATCAGCAGGGGGCAACCGCCATGACGACAGGTCGGCTCGGGCAGCACGCCGCGCCACCGAACACGGCCTACGCCGGGCAGGTCGTGCACTTCCCGGATCCCGTCCGGGCCGCCCGCCACCCCAAGGGCGTCCGGGTGGACGAAAACGGCTTTCCGGACTTCTCGCCGTATGCGCGCGCGGCCGCCGAAATCGCCGAGCCCCCGGAGGGGTTCGGCGTCGACGAGCTCCGGCTGACGGACTACGTCTCGGCGAACGCGGCGCTGCACGCCACCGGTCACGAGCTGTGGAACGGGGCGTCGGCGGTGGCCACCCCGCACGGCTGGACCTGGCACCACGTCGTCGGCACCCGGCGCATGGAGCTGATCCCGGTCGAGGTCAAGGCGCTGCTGCGGCACCACGGCGGGCTCGCCACGGCGCAGGTCGACCAGGAGAAGCGGGGCACCCGCCCGTTGCAGGAGACCCGGCCGATGCACGTGGGCCTGCCGCTGCGGGGCATTTCGGTCACCGAGGAGCAGGTGCTCGGCGTCGAGGAGGACCTCGGCTACCGGCTGCCCGAGTCGTACCGCGCCTTCCTCAAGGCGGCGGGTGGCTGCGCACCGGTCGGCACGGCGCTGGACCCGGAGCTGGGGCTGCTGATCGACCAGCCCTTCTTCACGGTGCGCGACGAGGCGGCGGTCAACGACCTCGTCTATATCAACAAGTGTCTGCGGGACCACTTCACCAAGGACTATCTGGGCGTCGGCTTCGTCCAGGGCGGGGTGATCGCGGTCAAGGTGAAGGGTGACGCGATCGGCTCGGTGTGGTTCTGTGCGTATGACGACGCGCGGGACCGTGACGGCTGGACGGTCCAGGAGCGGGTGGAGCGGCTGATGCTGCCGTGCGGCGACGACTTCGACGCCTTCCTGCTCCGGCTGGCGGGCAATCCGCCGGAGCTGGAGACCGTGGCGAACCTGATGGTGGACGGCGGATTCGCGTACGCCGTCCCGGTGGAGGGGTGAGCGCGATGGTGACCTTCGCACAGGCGCAGGAGCGCGCGGAACTCTGGATCAACGGCGATGTGCCGGCCTATCAGCAGCGCGAGGCGCGGGTGCGGGAGTTCGACCTGGGCTTCGTGGTCTGGGCCGAGGACCGCCCGGACGGACCGGTCTCGGGCGGGGGTTCCGAGGGCGCGCGGATGGTGATCGCCCGCGACAGCGGTGAGACCACGCTGTGGCCGGGGCTGCCGGTGGGCGAGGTGATCCGCCGTTACGAGGAGCGGTACGGCACCACGGACGGCTCCCGTGACGAGTCCACCACCGGCCGGCAGCAGCGCATCGACCTGAACGCGACGTCCTTCCTGCTGACTCCGCCGGAGTGGCTCCAGGAGGCGGCGGACGCGATGAGCAGTCGGTCCGAGGGGCGGCCGGACCTTCCCGAGCAGCGGGCGGAGCCGGGCGGGGGCGCGCCGGACACGGCCGCTGCCTCCGCTTCGGGTCCGGGTTCTTCCGCGCCTGCGGCTCCCGCTCCGCCCGTCCCGTCGGCCGGTGGCGCCGTTTCGCCTCCGCTGCCTCCGGAGGACAACTGGCCGTCGGCCGGTGGGCCGGGGCCCGGGGCCGCCGGGTCCGGGGGGCCGGGACACGGGGCTCCGGGCGTGGATGACTGGCCGTCGGACGGCGGGGCGCGGAGCGCCGGGCCGGACGCGCCGCAGAACGCGCCGGGCGCGCCGCCTGGGCCGCCTGGGCCCGTGCCGGGTGGGCCCGTTCCGCCTGGGCCTGTTCCGGGCGCGCCCCGGGATCGGGGCGCGGCCGCGGACGACTGGCCGTCCGACGGTGTCGCGCGCCCGCTCGCGGCCGGGTCGCAGGACGGTCCGCCCGCGCCGGGTGCCCCGTCCGCGCCCGGTGTCGCGTCCGGCGGTGAGGGCTGGCGAAACGCGCCCCCGCCCGGTGGGGGGAGCCCGTGGGCCCCGTCCGCGCCGGGCGCCGGTACGCCCCCCTCGGGCGGCCAGGCCGACAACGCGGCCACTCCCGGCGGCGGTACGCCGTGGGCCGGTACGGACATCAAGGGCGACGATGACGACGACCGCTCGGTCGCCCCGCCCGCCACGGTCTTCGCCCCGCCGCTCGCGGGCTCCGACGACGAGGACACCCCGGCGCCGGGCGTACGGCCGGACGCCAAGACCGAGTTGATGTCCGGCGGCAGCGCGCTGCCGCCCACGGCCATCGCCCCGTCCCTCGACTTCCCGCCGCAGCAGGGCGGCCCCGGCGCCGGTCCGGGCGCCGACGCCAACGCGAGCGACATCGCGGACGCCGCCACCCGCAAGGCGGGCGGCGGTCCGACGCCTCCGCCGCCCGGTGCTCCGGGGACGCCCGGTGCTCCGGGTGCTCCGGGTGGGCCTGGCGCGCCCGGTACTCCCGGTACTCCCGGTGGGCCTGGTGCCGGGCCCGGTGCTGACTCCACGCCTCCGCCGCCCGCGCCGTCCGGGCCGGGTGCCCCGGGCGCTCCGGCCGGGGGTTACGTACCGACGCAGTTGGTCTCGCAGCTCGACTCCGACAGCCTCGGCGGCACCCCGCTGCCTCCCGGTCCTCCTGGGCCTCCCGGCGCGCCGGGAGCTCCTGGTGCGCCGGGTGCTCATGGTGGGCAGGGTGGTGGGCAGACGCCGCCTCCGCCCGGTGCGCCGGGTGCGCCCGGTGGTGGTGTGCACGCCGCCGCGACGATGCTCGCGGGTGGTCCGGGTGTGCCCGGTGGGCAGACCCCGCCCCCGGGCACCCCGCAGCCGCCAGGTCCCCCCGGTCCTCCTGGGCCTCCCGGCGCGCCGGGAGCTCCTGGTGCGCCGGGTGCTCATGG
>NZ_JAEEAP010000601.1 GCF_016103465.1 Streptomyces sabulosicollis | reverse complement strand
CCCTGGGACGGGAAGGGGCGGGGAGGGGCAGGATCAGCCGGACACCACCCCGTAGCGGCTGGACGGACCTGCCGCCGCTAGACGTACCGCTCCAGGATGGACGACTCGGCCAGCCGCGACAGGCCCTCGCGGACCGAGCGCGCCCGGGCCTCGCCCACGCCGTCCACCATCTGCAGATCGTCCACGCTCGCGGCCAACAGCTTCTGCAGGCCCCCGAAGTGCTCCACCAGCCGCTCGATGATGGCGCCCGGAAGCCGCGGCACCTTGGCCAGCAGCCGGAAGCCGCGCGGCGAGACCGCCGAGTCGAGGGTCTCGGGCGAGCCGGTGTACCCCAGGGCCCGGGCCACGATGGGGAGTTCGAGCAGCTCGGCGTGGGTCAGCCGGTCCAGCTCGGCGAGCGCGTCGGCCACCGTACGGGTGCGCTTGGCGGTCGGCTCGGGCACGTAGTCGCGCACCACCAGCTCGCGCTCGGGCTCCACGCCCGCGATCAGCTCGTCCAGCTGGAGGGAGAGCAGCCGGCCATCGGTGCCCAGCTCGACCACGTACTCCGCGATCTCGGTGGCGATGCGGCGGACCATCTCCAGCCGCTGCGCGACCGCGCTCACGTCCCGGACGGTGACCAGGTCCTCGATCTCCAGGGCCGAAAGCGTGCCCGCCACCTCGTCGAGGCGGAGCTTGTACCGCTCCAGCGTGGCCAGCGCCTGGTTGGCGCGGGAGAGGATCGCCGCCGAGTCCTCCAGGACCCGCCGCTGACCGTCCACATACAGCGCGATCAGCCGCATCGACTGGCTGACCGAGACCACCGGGAACCCGGTCTGGATGGAGACGCGCTGCGCGGTGCGGTGCCGGGTGCCGGTCTCCTCGGTGGGGATCGCCGCGTCCGGCACCAGCTGCACCCCGGCCCGCACGATCTTGGTGATGTCCTTGTCGAGGACCAGCGCGCCGTCCAGCTTGCACAGCTCGCGCAGCCGGGTCGCGGTGAACTCGACGTCGATGACGAAGCCGCCGGTGCACAGCGACTCGACGGTCTTGTCGGTGCCGAGCACGATCAGCCCGCCGGTGTTTCCCCGGAGAACGCGCTCCAGGCCGTCGCGCAACGCCGTGCCGGGCGCGACCGCGCTCAGGGAGGCGCGCATCAGACCGTCGGCCTTGCCGGGTGCCGTTGCCCGGTCGCCTGCTGCCACTGCACTCCTCCGTCGCAAGGTCTGTCGGTGCCACGAGTCGCCTCGCCATGCCGATGCGCGAGGCCACGTATGGGCGAGACCAGGGCAAAGTCTACCGGCGGCCACCGGCCTCCCGTGGGGTCTCCCGGCGTACGCCCGTGGGCGTGAAGCGGAGTGCGACTCCCCCTGGGCCGCGCGCCACCCGGCTCACCAACCCCTGCCGTACGCCCTCACCAGCGCACTCGGCCACGCTCCCGCCACCGCTCCGGTGGCGCCTCGCCCGCGATGTCAGCCCCCGCTCTCCGCCTCCGCCCGCGCCTTTTCGCCCCGCTCCCGGCGCCGCGGCAGCATCCGCAGGGCATCCCCGATGTCCGCCACCTCCAGCACCCGCATCCCGTCCGGGATCCGGCCCGGGTCGCCCGGCACCAGGGCGTGGGTGAAGCCGAGCCGGGCCGCCTCCGCCAGCCGCCGCTGCACCCCGGTGACCCGCCGGACCTCGCCCGCGAGCCCCACCTCGCCGATCGCCACCAGGTTCTTGGGCAGCGGGGTGTCACTGGCGGCGCTGGCCAGCGCGAGCGCCACGGCGAGGTCGGCGGCGGGCTCGGACAGCTTCACCCCGCCCACCGTCGCGCTGTAGATGTCCCGCTTGCCCAGCGCGCTGATCCGGCCGCGCTGCTCCAGCACGGCGAGCATCATCGAGACCCGGGAGGTCTCCAGGCCGGAGGTGGTGCGGCGCGGGGAGGGGATCTGGGAGTCGACGGTGAGCGCCTGCACCTCGGCCACCAGCGGCCGGCGGCCCTCCAGCGTGACCGTCAGACACGTGCCCGGCACCGGCTCGTCGCGGCGGGTGAGGAACAGCCCGGAGGGGTCGGCGAGCCCGGTGATGCCCTCGTCGTGCAGCTCGAAGCAGCCGACCTCGTCCGTCGCCCCGTAGCGGTTCTTCACGCCACGGACCAGGCGCAGCCGGGCGTGCCGATCGCCCTCGAAGTGCAGCACGACATCCACCAGATGCTCCAGCAGCCGGGGCCCGGCGATGGCGCCGTCCTTGGTGACATGGCCCACCAGCAGCGTGGACATCCCGCGCTCCTTGGACGCGCGGATGAGCGCTCCGGCCACCTCGCGCACCTGCGCCATCCCGCCCGGCGCCCCGTCGATCTCGGGCGAGGCGACGGTCTGCACCGAGTCCAGCACGAGCAGCGAGGGCTTGACCGAGTCCAGATGACCGAGGACCGCGGCGAGGTCGGTCTCGGCGGCGAGGTAGAGGTGCTCGCTCAGCGCGCCGATGCGGTCGGCGCGCAGCCGCACCTGGCTCGCCGACTCCTCACCGGTGATGTAGAGCGTGCGGTGCTCCTCGGAGGCGGCCTTGGCCGCCACGTCCAGCAGCAGCGTGGACTTGCCGACCCCGGGCTCCCCGGCGAGCAGCACGACCGCACCGGGGACCAGCCCGCCGCCGAGCACCCGGTCGAGCTCGTCCACGCCCGTGCCCCGCGCGGTGGCCTGACGGCCGTCCACCTGGCCGATGGGCAGGGCGGCCGAGGTGACCCGGCCGGGTGCGGTGGTGCGCACCGCGGGCGCCCCGTACTCCTCGACCGTGCCCCACGCATGGCACTCCGGGCAGCGGCCGAGCCACTTGGCGGTGGTCCAGCCGCACTCCGTGCAGCGGTAGGAGGGCCGGTCCTTGGCGGATGAGCGGGAGGAGCTACGGGCAGCCATGCCGTAACGCTAGCGTCGGCCACCGACAGAGCCGAACGGCGGAGGTCAGGGCGTTTCGTCGGCCCTCTCGGCCGGCCCTCCAACGGCCCCGTCCCCGGCCCGCGTCGACTCTCCGGGGCGCCGGGGGGCATAGCAGGTTGCGGCCACCGGAGGGGGACACCTGTCCCCTTATGAGGGAGATGGTCACCCGTAAGGGTTAAAACAGCGCAAGTGGCGCGAGGAAGTCTGCATCATCCGCCTACCGTCGCCGGGTGATGAGCAGCAGGTCCGAGCACTCGACACAGACCACCGGCGCACAGCGGGCGCGGCGCCGTGCGCCCCGCTCCACCACCACCCGCCCCCAGCGGCCTCCCGAACGCTACGAGCCGTACCTCGACGGCCTGTTCACGTACTGCCTGTCGGCCCTGTGCGAGCACGACGCCGCGGCCGTCGCGGTGGGCGATGTGCTGGCGGTGGCCGAGCGCCGCACCGGCCGTGGGCGGGGCCGGGTGACCGCGGAGGGCGAGCTGTCCCGCCCGTGGCTCTACGCGGTGGCCCGCTGGGCCTGTCTGCGCAAGCTGGCCGAGCGCCGCGGCCGTACGGGGACGGACACCCCGGGCGACGGCGCGGAGGCCGAGCTGCCCGAGCCCATCGCCGCCGAGCGCCGCCGTGAACTTGCCGCCCTGGCCTGGCCGGAGGCCGCCGGGACCTCCGCCGAGCAGCGCGAGGCGCTCGAGCTCGCGGTGCGCCACCGGCTGGGCCCCTCCGAGGTGGCCGCCGTGCTCGGCAAGGACCAGGAGGAGACCCGCGCGCTGCTCTCCAGCGCCGCCTGCGAGGTGGAGCGGACCCGCGCCGCGCTCGCCGTCGTCGAGCTCGGCCACTGCCCGGTGGTCGCGCGGCTCGCGGGCGACACCCAGGTGCTGCTCTCCGCCGCCCTCCGCCGCGAGCTGGTGCGCCATGTGGACGACTGCCGCGAGTGCCGCCGGATGGCCGAGCGCGCCACGGCCGACGGGCCCTGGCCCGGTACGGCCGTCGCGCCCGCCGCGCTCCCGGTGGTGGAGGCTCCCCGCGCGGCCGTGCACGCCGCGCTGCTGGGCGCGCTGGGTGGACGCCCCGCCCGCGCGGGCGCCGGGCCCCGGTTCGACCGGCGCGGTTTTCCGCTGGAGCCCCAGGACCGGGCCGCCCGGCGCAGCCGGATGCGCAGCCGCGTGCTGACCACGACGGTGGTCGCCACGGTCGTGGCGGCCCCGGTGCTCGCTCTGTGGGCCGCCTACCGGGGCGCGCCGCTCGCCGGTGACGAGCGCGACACGGACTCGGTGGCCGCCGCCGACGCGGACGGTGCGGACCAGGCCCCGGCCGGTCAGGACCGGCCCGCCCGGCGCTCGTACGAGCAGACCGGCAGTGCGCAGGACCGTTCCGGCACGCGGATCGGCTCGGGCCCGCGGAGCGCCAAGGCGGGCCGTGGGACGTCGGACGTGTCGGTCGAGGTGATCGACGCGGACGGGGCGGTGGAGCGGCCGGGGCACAAGGGCGGCGAGGCGTCCCGCCCGGACGGCTCTCCGGCCGGTGGCGGCCGCCCCGGGGGCGGCTCCGGACCCTCCCGGCCCGTCCCAGGACCCGGGCGGCTCACGGTCACGGCCCACCCCGAGGGCGATGTGACGGTCATCACCCTCACCGCCTCCGGCGGCTCGCCGGTGCACTGGTCGGCCTCCGCCGGGGCGCCCTGGCTCCAGCTGAACCACACGGCCGGGGTGCTGCGACCCGGTGACTCCACGACCATCACGGTCTCGGTGGACCACGATCGGGAGCCGACCGGTCACTGGAGCGCTCGGGTCTCGGTGGACCCGGCGGGCGCGGTGGTGCGGCTCGAGGGCCGGGGCACGGCCCCCGAGCCCACGCCCAGCCCCACGGGCCCCTCCGACC
>NZ_JAEEAP010000600.1 GCF_016103465.1 Streptomyces sabulosicollis | reverse complement strand
GGGCCGCTGATGCGCTTCCGGGGCCGGAGCCGGGGGCGGGTGGCGGCGGTGCCTCGACGCCAGGCGTCGGCTCCGCTCCGGTACCGATGACGGGGGCGGGCCGGGCGCCGTCCTCGGCGGTTTTCGTGCCCGTGAGGCCGAGCCGCTTCGCCTCCGCCGCCTTCGCACGTGCGGTCGCGCGGGTGACGCGGCGCTGGGCGCGGACCACCCGGTAGCGGGCCAGCGTGCCCATCACGAAGATCGTCAGGACGATCAGCACCATCAGCTCACTGATGAAGATGCCCCAGAACAGCCCGTACCCCGACAACTGGTCCTTCGGGGTGTCGGGCCATGCCGCTGCCAGGTCGTGGGGCTCCTGCAGCAGATGGCGCAGCGCCACCGGTGCGCGCATGAAGGTCAGGTTGTCCGGCCAGGCGCCGTGGGAGAAGAGCCCGGACAGCCCGGTGGCCGACCACATCAGGCCGAGCGTGCCCAGCAGGAAGGCGATGGCGCCGACCAGCAGGCCGTCCGGAATACCGCGTTCCGCGGACGGAGGTCTTCCGTGCTCCGCGGGCCCGCCGTGATTCTGTCCCGCTGCCATCTCACGCCACCGTGGATCCGTACGACGGCCCGCCGTAGGTGTCCGCCTCCGCCGCCTCGACCGCCGCAGCGGCGCGCTCCTCGGCCTCTGCCTCCGCCGCCATCTGCACGGCCAGCGCGTCCTCCGTCATCGCCCGGTCGGTGTAGACCAGGGGCCGTTCGGCCTCGGTGATCAGGTGTTTGACGACCTGTACGTTGCCGTTGACGTCCCATACCGCGATACCCGGGGACAGCGTGGGGATGATCTCGACGGCCCAGCGGGGCAGGCCCAGGACCCGGCCGGTGGCCCGCGCCTCGTCCGCCTTCTGGGCGTAGATCGTTCGGGTGGAGGCCATCTTGAGGATGGCCGCGGCTTCCCGTGCCGCCGCGCCGTCGACCACGTCGGAGAGGTGGTGGACGACGGCGACGAACGACAGGCCGAGCCGCCGCCCGAACTTCAGCAGCCGCTGGAAGAGCTGGGCGACGAAGGGCGAGTTGATGATGTGCCACGCCTCCTCGACCAGGAAGATGCGCTTCTTACGGTCGGGACGGATCCAGGTGTGCTCCAGCCAGACGCCCACGATGGCCATCAGGATCGGCATCGCGATCGAGTTGCGATCGATATGGGACAGGTCGAAGACGATCAGCGGTGAGTCAAGATCGATCCCGGCCGTGGTGGGTCCGTCGAACATACCGCGCAGATCACCGTCGACCAGCCGGTCAAGCACCAGGGCGACATCGAGGCCCCAGGCCCGTACGTCGTCTATATCGACGTTCATCGCCGCCGCCGACTCCTCCTCGGGGTGACGCAGCTGGTCCACGATGTCGGTCAGCACCGGCTGGCGGTCGACGACGGTCTCGTTGACATAGGCGTGCGCGACCTTCAGGGCGAACCCGGAGCGCTCGTCGAGCCCGTGCCCCATCGCGACCTCGATGATCGTGCGGAGCAGGGCGAGCTGACCGGTCGTGGTGATCGCCGGATCCAGGGGGTTCAGGCGGATGCCGCCGTCCAGGGCCGCCATGGGGTCGAGCCGGATGGGCGTTATCCCCAGCTCCTGGGCGATGAGGTTCCATTCGCCGACCCCGTCCTCGCCCTGGGCGTCCAGCACCACCACCTGGCGGTCGCGGAACCGCAGCTGGCGCAGGACGTAGGTCTTCTCCAGGGCCGACTTGCCGTTTCCGGACTCGCCGAGCACCAGCCAGTGGGGGGCCGGCAACTGCTGGCCGTAGAGCTGGAAGGGGTCGTAGATATAGCCCTTGCCGGAGTAGACCTCACGGCCGATGATCACGCCGGAGTCGCCGAGGCCGGGGGCCGCGGTGGGGAGGTAGACCGCCTGGGCCTGGCCGGTGGACGTGCGCACGGGCAGCCGCGTCGTCTCCACCTTTCCGAACAGAAAGCTGGTGAACGCATCGGTGATGGCGCTCATCGGATCGGCCACGGCGGAGCCCCTATCGTCCCTGTCGTCCCAGTCGTGTCTATCAGCTCTTGGGCTGTATCGGCTCTGTCTGCGCTGTCTGCGATATCCGCGATGTCTGTGCTGTCTGCTCTATCGGCGGATGCCGGTCGCGAACGGCAGCGTGTTCACAAAGGCCCGGTGGTGCTCACGGTCGCACCATTCGAGTTTGAGGTAGCTCTTCCCCGCCGAGGCGCGGATGGTCCGCTTGTCGCGCGCCAGGGCCTCCGGCGACCGGGAGGACACGGTGATGTAGCCGACGAGGTTGACGCCCGCGGCGCCGCTGGCGAGGTCCTCGCCGCGCTGGTCGAGCCGGCCGTGGGCGGCGATGTCGCGGGGGTCCACGGTGCGGTTCATCTTCGCGGCGCGGCTGGCCTCGGCCTCGTCGTTGGTCTTCTCGGTGAGCATCCGCTCGATGGCGACCTCGGTGGGCTCGAGATCCATACAGACGGCGACCGTACGGATGACATCGGGAGTGTGGACGAGCAGCGGGGCGAGGAAGTTGACCCCGACGGGAGTCATGGGCCACTCCTTCACCCAGGCCGTGGAGTGGCACCAGGGCTCGCGGGTGCTGGACTCCCGGGTCTTGGCCTGGAGGTAGGTGGGCTCCATGGCGTCCAGCTCGGCGGGCCAGGCGTTCCGCTTGGTCATGGCCTGGATGTGGTCGATGGGGTGGTCCGGGTCGTACATGGAGTGGATGAGCGACGCCAGCCGCCCCTGGCCCAGGGGCTGGCGCACCCGGATGTCGGCCTCGGCGAGCCGGGCGCAGATGTCGGTCAGCTCACGGGCCATCACCACGGCCAGGCCCGCGTCCTTGTCGAGCCGCCGGCCGCCGCCGCTGTGCCGGGCGGCGCGGGCGATGGCCTGGGCCTCGGCGGCCAGGTCGCGGGTGTAGTGCATACAGGCGACGAGATAGGCGCGGTGCTGCTCGGAGGAGGTGGACACCATGGACTGCAGCTGGTCGTAGGAGTCCTTGAGCCAGTTGGGGGCCTGCTCGTCGCCGCGCCGCTCGACGTCCTTGGCGTGGGCGTCGGGGTCGGCGGGGAGGGTGCGGGCCAGCATCTGCAGCCGGGTCACGAAGCCGTCGCCGTTGGCCACGTGCTTGAGCAGGGTGCCGAACCGGTCGACGAGGGCCTCCTGGTCCTCGCTGTCACGCAGTCCGACGCCGGGGCCCTCGATCTCGATGGCGGCGGTCACGGTGCGGCGGTCGGCGTGCAGCAGCACGGCGATCTCGTCGGGGCCGAAGGGGGCGGCCAGCCAGTTGATCCGGCCGATACCGGGGGGCGGGCCGACCTCGATCTCCCGCCCGTCGAGACGGGTGCCGGCCTCGGCGGCGCCGGAGCGGTAGGCGGTGGTGCCCTTACGGACGCTGCGCTTGTAGGAGCGGTTGATCTCGAACCAGCGGTAGAACGTCCGCCCGTTGTACGGGACGTAGACGGCGGCGAGGGCGAGAGTGGGGAGACCGACCAGGGCGAGGATGCGGAACATCAGCACCGGCACCAGCAGCCCGCACATCATCCCGAGGAACGCCCCCGCGATGATCAGCGCGATCTCGCCGGTCTCGCGGTTCTTGCCGACGATCGCGTTCGGGCGGGGGCGCCCGATCAGATATGTGCGACGGGGCGCGATGGGGTGCGATTGGGCGTCGATCGTCACCGCCGGTCACCTCCCGAGTTGTTGCCGGAGCTGCGGTTCGTGGTGGAGGCGCCGCCGGAGCCTCCGGTGTGGCCGGTGCGGCTGGCGGGCGCGGGGGACGCGCCTCCGCCGCCTCCGCCGCTGGTGCGGGTTGAGTGGGCCGCCACACCGCCGGAGACGGGGTTGGCGGGCTTGGCCTGCCCCGGGGCGGCGCCGCCCCCGCCGGTCTCGCCTCCGCCGCGGGCGCTGTGGGTGTTGATGCCCTGCTTCACCAGGGCGGCGGGGGAACTGATGACGGCGGCGGCCTGGCGGGACGCGGGGTCGGCGCTGGCGCTGCGGGCCTTGACGATCTCGTCGCCGAAGCCGGGCACGAAGCGGTAGATCATCGCGCTGGCGAAGATGGCGAGGATGATGATGGACAGGCCGGAGACGACGGCCGAGAAGGCGTCGGGTTTGTCGCCGTTCGTGGAGAGCGCGCTGGCGAGGGCCAGGACGGTGATGATCACCGGCTTGACGAGGATCACGGCGATCATGATCCCCGCCCAGCGGCGCACGTGCCCCCACATGTTCTTGTCGACGAGGCCCGAGTAGACGGCGGTGCCGAGCAGCGCGCCCACGTAGAGGAGGGCGGCGCGGATGACGAGCTCGAGGCAGAGGACGCCGGCGGCGAGGATCGTCACGAGCGAGACGACGATGAGCATGATGGGGCCGCCGCCGATGTCCTCGTCCCGCTTGAGCGCCTGGGAGAAGGAGCCGAAGAAGGCGTCGTTGTCCGCACCGGTACCGGAGGCGATGGCGTCGGTGACGGCGTCGGTCGCGGTGACGACCGTATAGAGGATGAGGGGGGTGAAGGCGGAGGCCAGGACCGTCAGCCAGAGGAAACCTATGGCTTCGGAGAGCGCCTCGCCGAGGGGGACGCCGCGGATGGCGCGCTTGGCGACGGCGAGGAGCCAGAGGATGAGGGTGAGGACGGTGGAGGCGGCGAAGACGACGGCGTACTGGCGGAGGAACGCCTCGTTGGTGAAGTCGACGTTGGCCGTCTCCTTGACGAGCTTGGAGAGCTTGCCGACGAGCCAGGAGGCGGCGTCGGCGCAGCCGCGGGCGAGGGAGGCGGCGGGGTCGAGGGGGTTGGAG
>NZ_JAEEAP010000005.1 GCF_016103465.1 Streptomyces sabulosicollis | reverse complement strand
CAACCGGCCCGGACGCTCCCACTGCCCTGACAGCCGCGCCCGGCTATCAGGTACGCCGTCTCTACCAGGCGTATCTCGCCGTGTGGGCGCGGGAGGTGGACCCGGTCCTCACCGGCCCTCAGTTCGCGGTGCTCCAGGCAGTGGAAGCCCATCCCGGCCAGGACCAGAGATCCATGGCCGCCGCCGTCGCCCTGGACACCTCCACCATGGCCGATGTGGCTCGCCGACTGGAGAACCGTGGTCTGCTCGCCCGGCGGACCGCGGCCGCCGACGGCCGCCGCAAGCTGCTCTACCTGACCGACGCGGGCCAAGAGGCCCTTCGGGAGGCGAACCACCGGGCGCGCAGGCTCGACAAGATCCTCCTGGAGTCCTTCGACGAGGCGGAACGCGAACGGTTCGTCGTCAAGCTGAAGGCGCTCGCCGACCGCTGGGAGGGGCTGGCGCAGGCGGCATAGGCGCCGACCGCACCGCCAGCCGCCGGACCGTTCGCCCCGCGCCCGCGGCTTGCCGGAGGGGCCCCGGGCCCTCAGTCCTCGGCGGCCCCCTCCAGGACCAGCGTCAGCCGCAGGATCGCCGCCCGCACCCCGTCGCCGTACGGGTCGTCGCCGAGCGCGCCTGCGGCCGCCCGGGCCAGCGCCAACTGATCCCGGGCCGCCTTCTCCTGGCCCAGCCTCAGATAGCCCGCGGCGACGTTGAGGTGGAGGGAGGGGAAGAAGGCCCGCGGCGCCAGGGCCCCGGTGAGCGCGTCGGCGGCGGCGAGCGCCCGCAGGTCCCAGATCAGCTCGTCGAGCGGGTCGTCCTGGGTGTCGGCCAGATAGTGGGCGAGGGCGCAGCGGTGGAAGGGCGCGCCGTCCCGTTCGATCTCCCGCCACAGCGCGGCGAGGCGATTGCGCGCCTCCTCCCGGTCGCCGCCCCGGTGCAGCATGACCGCCTGCCCGATCCGGGTCAGTACGGCATCGTCCTCCGGCGCCTGCTGCCGCGCTTCCGCCATCGCCGCCTCCCGTCTTTGGGACGACGCTAGCCGCTCGTGCACGCGCCGCTCGGCGTGTCGTGGCCCGGCGGGGCCTCAAGGGGTCTGGTGGTCCGGCGGGCCTCAAGGGGTGTCGTCCGGCGCGCCGTAGCGGCGGGCGAGTTCGGCGACGGCGCGGGTGACGGCCGACCGCAGCTCGGGCGGGCCCAGCACCTCGGCGTCGGTGCCCAGCCGCAGCATGTCGTGGACCGCGACCGGCAGCGACTCCACGGGCAGGACGACACGCCGTCGTCCCTGGCCGTCGGGCGGGCCCGCCGCGGCCACCGCCTCCGCGCCCGCCGCTCCGAACTGCATCGGGAGCAGCCTCACCCCGCGCTCGGAGAGCAGGAGTTCGGCCTCGCCCTGGAAGCGCATGGACTCCAGCCGGCGGGACGACTCCGCCCAGTAGGCGGCGAGGTCGAATCCGGCGGGCCGCTCGAAGACCTCCTCCAGCACCTCGGCGTCGAGGATCCGCGACACCCGGTAGCTGCGCACGGCCTCCTCGACCCGCGCCACCAGGTACCAGATGCCGCCCTTGAGGACGAGGCCCAGCGGGCACAGCTCGCGCCGCACCTCACCGCGCCAGCGGCGGTAGTGCACCCGCAGGATCCGCCGCTCCCACACGGCCTCGGCGGCCGCCGCCAGATGGGGCACCGGGTCGGCGTCCCGGAACCAGCCCGGCGCGTCGAGGTGGAAGCGCTCCTGGATGCGCCGGGACCGCTCCCCCAGCTCGGCCGGGAGCGCGGCCCGCAGCTTGAGCTGGGCCGTGGTGAGGTCGGCGCCCAGGCCCAGCTCGGCGGCCGGGCCGGGCATCCCGGCGAGGAAGAGCGAGTCGGCCTCGTCTCCGGTGAGCCCGGTCAGCCGGGTGCGGTAGCCGTCGAGCAGCCGAAAGCCCCCGGCCGGGCCCCGGTCGGCGTACACCGGCACCCCGGAGGCGCTCAGCGCCTCCACGTCGCGGTAGACGGTGCGCACCGAGACCTCCAGCTCGGCGGCGAGCTCGGGCGCGGTCATCCGGCCCCGGTTCTGCAGCAGCAGGAGCAGGGAGAGAAGGCGGTCGGCGCGCATGCGGTCCATTGTGGCCGTCGTACCTGACAGAAGATGTCAGGTACGACGGCCAGAGTGGTTTCCGCAGCCGATCCCGGCCCTTGAAAGGACGCACCATGACCACGCACACCACCGGCCACTTCACCTACGCCGACTGGCAGGAGACCGTCCTCGAGGGGGCCGAGGACGGCGCCAAGCTGGCCCGGGCCGTGGTGACGAACGCCTTCTCGGGCGGCATCGAGGCACCGCGGACCAGCTGTCAGTACGCCATCACCTATCTGTCCGACAAGACCGGCGTCTGCTGCGGCTACGAGCTGCTGACCGGCACCCTGGACGGGCGCTCGGGCAGCTTCGTGGTGGTGCAGCACGGCAGCTGGGGCGAGGACGCCACCGTCCACTGCACCTTCGAGGTGGTGCCCGGATCCGGCACCGGCGAGCTGACCGGGCTCACCGGATCGGGCACCTTCTCCGCCGTCCGGGGGGAGTCCGAGATCCCCTACCGCTTCGACTACACGCTCTAGCCCCGGTCAGGCGCCGAGGTCCGGGATCCGCCAGTCGATCGGGGTGTGGCCCTGGGCCTTGACCGCCTCGTCGATCTGGGTGAAGGGGCGCGACCCGAAGAACTTCTTCGCCGACAGCGGGGACGGGTGCGCCCCCTTCACCACCGCGTGCCGCGACGCGTCGATGAGCGGCAGCTTCTTCTGGGCGTAGTTCCCCCAGAGCACGAAGACGGCCGGATCGGGGCGCGAGGCCACCGCGCGGATCACCGCGTCGGTGAACTTCTCCCACCCCTTGCTCTTGTGGGAGTTCGCCTCGCCGCCCCGGACCGTCAGCACCGCGTTGAGCAGCAGCACACCCTGCTCGGCCCAGGGCATCAGATAGCCGTTGTCCGGCACCGGGTGGCCGAGCTCCTCCTTCATCTCCTTGAAGATGTTCCGCAGCGACGGCGGGGTCCTGACGCCCGGCCGCACCGAGAAGCACAGACCGTGGCCCTGGCCCTCGCCGTGGTACGGGTCCTGCCCGAGGATGAGCACCTTCACCTGGTCGAACGGCGTGGCCTCCAGGGCGGCGAACACCTCCTCGCGCGGCGGGTACACCGGCCCCCTGGCCCGCTCCTCCTCGACGAACTCGGTGAGCTCCTTGAAATAGGGCTTCTCCAGCTCCTCGCCGAGGACCCCGCGCCAGGACTCGGGCAGCACATAGGGCACGTCTTCAACCTCCGGTCGGTGTTTCCGCCTTACGGACACAGAACCTACCGGCGGCCGCTGACAACGCCCCACCCGCGCCCGGGCCGCTTCAGCGGCGCGGGGCCGGACCGGGCGCGCCGGTCAGCCGAGCCCGGCGCCCAGGAGGATCCCGCCGTCCACCACGAGCGTCTGGCCGGTGACCCACGCCGCCTGGTCGGAGGTGAGGAACGCGGCCGCGCCCCCGATGTCCTCCGGCACGCCGAGCCGCTTCAGCGGATACGCCGCGGCGGCCTCCTCCTCCCGCCCCTCGTACAGGGCGGTGGCGAACTTGGTCTTCACCACCGCCGGGGAGATGGCGTTGACCCGCACCCGCGGGGCGAACTCCTGGGCGAGCTGCACCGTGAGGTTGATCATGGCGGCCTTGCTGACGCCGTACGCCGCGATGAACGGCGAGGACGACATCCCGGCGAGCGAGGCGATGTTGACGATCGTGCCGCCGTTCTCCCGCTGCCACGCCTTCCAGGTCCGCTGGGCGAAGCCCAGTGCCGAGACCACATTGGTCTCGAAGACCTTACGGAGCACATCGAGGTCGAGATCGGCGATGGGCGAGTAGACCGGGTTGGTACCGGCGTTGTTCACCAGGTGGTCGACCCGTCCGAACACCTCCATCGTGCGCTCGACGGCGGCCGCCTGGTGCACCTGGTCATGGGCCTTCCCGGCGACGTAGATCGCACGGTCGGCCCCGAGCCGCTCCACGGCCTCCTTGAGCGCGTCCTCGTTGCGCCCGGTGATGCACACCCGGTCGCCGCGGGCCACCATCGCCTCGGCGATGGCGTAGCCGATCCCCCGGCTCGCCCCGGTGATGAGCGCGGTCTTGCCGCTGTCCTGTATCTGCGCGGTCATGTGGTACGTGACTCCTGATCAGTTGAGCGGGCCGCCGGCCACGTACAGGACCTGGCCGGAGACGAAACCGGCCGCCTCGCCGGTGAAGAAGGCGATCGCGTTGGCGATGTCGGCGGGCTCCCCGACGCGCTGCACCGGGATCTGGCTCGCGGCCGCCTTCTGGAAGTCCTCGAAACCCATGCCGACGCGCTCGGCGGTCGCGGCGGTCATGTCGGTGGCGATGAAGCCGGGCGCCACGGCGTTGGCGGTGACGCCGAACTTGCCGAGCTCGATGGCGAGGGTCTTGGTGAAGCCCTGCATCCCGGCCTTGGCCGCGGAGTAGTTGACCTGGCCGCGGTTGCCCAGCGCCGAGCTGCTGGAGAGGTTGACGATCCGGCCGAAGCCCGCGTCCACCATGTGCTTCTGGCAGGCGCGCGTCATCAGGAACGCGCCGCGCAGATGCACGTTCAGCACGGTGTCCCAGTCGGACTCGCTCATCTTGAACAGCAGATTGTCGCGGAGCACACCCGCGTTGTTGACCAGGATCGTCGGCGCGCCGAGCTCCTCGGCGACTCGCGCGACGGCGGCCTCGACCTGCTCGGCGTCCGACACATCGCAGCCCACGGCGATGGCCTTGCCGCCCGCCTCGGTGATCTTCTCCACGGTGGCCGCACAGGCCCCCTCGTCGAGGTCGAGCACGGCGACGACGCGGCCCTCCTCGGCCAGGCGCACGGCGGTCGCCGCGCCGATGCCGCGGGCCGCGCCCGTCACGATGGCAACGCGCTGCTCGGTGGTGGACATGCGGGTTCTCCCTCGCATCGATGGCGGCTCACCGACCCGGCCCCCGGGAGTGAGCAACCGCTTAGTCTCTCCTGCGCACGAGACGCTATGAGGCCCGCCACCGCCTGTCAACGACCGCCCCTATGTGCTCGCTCACTCCGCGCGCCGTGAGCCGGTGCGTCACCGCACCAACAGGTCGAGCAACCGCTCGACCTCCGCCTCCGCGTCCGCCGTCAGACCCGTGTGCACCGGACCCGGCTGGACGACCGTGGAGCGCGGCGCCACGAGCCAGCGGAAGCGCCGTCCCGCGTCCTCCCCGGCCGCCTGACCGGCCCGCTCCCCACCGCCGCAGACGCACTCCACCGCGCGCAGCGCGGCCCGTACGGCGGGCACGTCCGCCGAGGGGTCCAGGGCGCGCAGCCGGTCCTCGTCCAGATGGGTCCGGGCCGCCACGAAGGAGGTGGCCCGGCAGTAGACGACCACGCCCGCGTTGATCAGCTCCCCCCGCTCGACCCGGGGGACGACCCGCAGCACGGCGTATTCGAAGACATCCCGTCCGTTGTGGAACCCGCTCACTGCGATGCCTTTCCGTCGACCCACACCCGCAGCCACTCCGGGGCCTTGGACGGCCCCTCACCGGTGCGCTCCCCCAGCGTGATCCTCGTCCCGACCGTGGCCGCCCGCTCCAGCAGCACCTCGACATAGGCGCGGCGCACCGCGTCCGGGCCGTCGAAGCCCGGCTCGTCGGTCAGCCACTCGTCGGGGACGTCCGCCACCACCTCGGTGAGCAGCTCCTCGGTGATCCGCGGCGCCAGGGCCTCGCTCGCCGCGGCGATGTCCGGCGCGAACGGCGCGAGGACGTGGTCGGAGGCGTCGTACGGCTTGGTGGCGGCCTTGTCCAGCCCGCGCCAGCCGTGGTGCCAGATCATCGTGGCACCGTGGTCGATGAGCCACAGCCGCCCGTGCCAGACCAGCATGTTGGGGTTGCGCCAGGAGCGGTCCACATTGCCGATGAGCGCGTCGAACCACACGACCCGGCCGGCCTCCTCCGCGCCCACCTCGAAGGCGAGCGGATCGAAGCCGAGCGACCCGGGGAGGTAGTCCATGCCGAGATTGAGCCCGCCACTGGCCTTGAGCAGCTCCTGCACCTCCTGGTCCGGTTCGCCCAGGCCGATCACCGGGTCCAGCTGGATCCGCACCAGATCCGGCACCCGCAGCCCCAGCCGGCGGGCCAGCTGACCGCAGACGACCTCGGCGACGAGGGTCTTGCGGCCCTGCCCGGCGCCGGTGAACTTCATGACGTAAGTGCCCAGATCGTCGGCCTCGACGATGCCCGGCAGCGATCCGCCCTCACGCAACGGCGTGACATAGCGGATCGCGGTGACTTCGGTCAACATTTTCCCAGGCTATCCGACTTACTGACCTTGCAATCCACGATTTACTCTCGCCACCCACAAGCCGAGCAATCCGCCGCCACAAGCCCTGGAATCCGGGGAGTTTCGGCCGGCATGCCGATCCCCTGCCTCCCCAGCAGTCCACCTCCAACATGATCGAGGCGTAGGTGTGCCGCAGCACATGGAAGCCATCCTTCGGCGCCGCCGCCCTGCTGCCGCTCGGCCTCCTGGCCGCCTCGCGGCGCGACAACTCCCCCACGACGGCTGGGAGCTGACATGTACAACGGCCCCTGGGTTCAGATCGAAGGGCCACTCGCCACGTCGGCCTTCGCCCGGGGGACGGCTTCCTTCGCTTCGGCCTCCTTCGCTTCGGCTCGCCGCGCCGGGCGGCCGGCGCGCCTGCCCGGACGGGAGGGGTCCCGGTCGGGGCGGGGTTCGATGGGACCCATGATGCACAGAACGTCATCCACCGCCGTCCTCGCCGTCGCCGTCGCTGTCGTGTTCGCCGCTCTCACGTCGTGTTCCTCGGACTCTTCGGACGAGCCCCCCGCCGAGGGGCGGCCCCACGGGTCCGGCTCCGGGTCACTCGTGTCCGACCCCGCGCCGACTCCCACGAAGTCGGCCACGCCGTCGCCCTCGCCGACCGGGCCGTGCGCTGACGGATCGTGCGAGATCGAGGTCGCCGCGGGGGACGTCGTGACAGTCCCGGCGGCGTACGGCCTCGGGCGGATCAAGGTGACGGCGGTCACTGGCGACGAGGTCCAGCTGGTCGCGCAGTTGACGGGTTCGGGCTTCAGCGTTTCGGGCTGTTCCGGTGGCGGCGGCGTGTCGTCGGAGGGCGGCGGCGGCGTCGGACTGAGCTGCGGCGAGGGGCCCGCCGCGACCATCAACGACGTCATGAGCCTGAAGGTCGTCGAGATCCGGCCCGCCGCCGCCGTCCTCCGTATCGAACCCGCCGGGTGACGTACGGCTCGAGCTTGGGGCGGGGCTCCTCGCCGTTCCGTACGAGGGTGACGGTCACGCGGCGACGGTACCGAGGGGGCGGGCCTTCTCGCACCAGGTCGGCCTTCCCGCGTCGGCAGCCGCTCCGCCCCGCCCCACCCGGGAAGGACGGACCGGGGCGGGCCGCCGCGCCCGAAGCGTGGCGAAGGCTCATGGTGCCCGGCGCGAGGCGGCTGACCATCACACCGACCTTCACACCGCTGAGCCCGGGTGGGCGTACTGCGTGGGCGGGCCGACCGGCGGATCCGGCACCGCCCGGACCGTCACGTCCGAGGCCGAGGTCAGCATCACGTCGTGCCGGCTGCGCGACGCGGCCAAGTTGTTCGCGGTCGTCCAGCTCGACAACGCGCACGGCGCGGCGGACTACGCCTACACCGTCAGGGTCCGTTTCCTGAACTTCGCACACCCCGATCAGGCGTTCTACGCCACCCTCGCCAACCAGCTCGTCCAAGCCGGTGCCATGACGAGCGCGCTGGCGTCCGCCGCGTGGAAGGGCGACTCCGCCGCGATGCCGAAGACGTGCAAGGTCGCCAAGGCGACCAAGGTGAAGACGGCCGGCTGACCCGGCCGCTGCCGCGTGCGGTGGGCCGGCGACGCGCGCCTCCCGGGAAGGGGACACGTGTGACGATATCCGCAGTCGTGGTCTTCCGGTTCCTACGGCCGCACAAGGATCTTGATGTGGTCTCCGGTGCCGTCGAGCAGAGCCTCGAAACCGCCCTCGACCAGGTCGTCCAGGTCGATGCGCCTGGTGATGAACCGGTCCACCGAGAGCTTGCCCGCGTTCAGAAGGTCGATGACGGGCTGGTGGTCTCCCGCGTAGCAGATGGTGCCCACCAGCCGCACCTCCTTGAGCACGAGCGGCATCATGTCCAGCGTCGCCGGACGGCTCCGTATGGCGACGTTGACGACGGTCCCGCGGACCTTGACCGCCGCGACGCATCCGGCCAGCACGGAGTCGACGCCCGCGCATTCGAAGGCCACATCGGCCCCGGCTCCGCCCGTGAGCTCCCTGACGCACTCGTCCGCCTTCTCCACGAGCGGGTCGATGACCGCGTCGGCTCCCGCGTCGAGCGCTCGGCGCCGACGCCCGGCGGACGGTTCCACCACGCTGATGTGCCCGGCTCCGGTCGCCTTCAGCACCGTCACGATCAACAGCCCGATCGGCCCGGCGCCGAACACGGCGGCACTGGCACCCGGGGCGATCTCCGCTCTGGTGACGGCGTGGTGGGCGACGGCCAGCGGCTCGATCAGCGCACCGGCCTCGGTCGTCATCGCGCCGAGGGAGAACACCAACTCGCGGTCGACGACGATGTACTCGGCCAGACCCCCGCCGCCGCCCGCCAGTCCGATGGTGGCCGCCCGGTCGCAGCTGTTGTGGTGACCGGCCAGACACGGAGGACAGGACCGGCACACCAGCCTGGGCTCGACGGTCACGCGCTCGCCCACGCTCAGGCCGTCCACGTCCGCGGCCAGTTCGGCGACCGTGCCCGCGAACTCGTGGCCCAGGACGACCGGTGCGGTCTCCCCGGTCATCGGATGGGGCTCCTCGGGGGTGGGGCAGAAGATGGGGCCGTCCACGTACTCGTGCAGGTCGGTGCCGCAGATGCCGCACCAGTCGACCTTGATCTTCACTGCGCCCGGCCGTACGGCCGGTTCCGGGATCTCCTCGATGCGTATGTCGCCTCGTCCGTGGAATCGAGCGGCCCTCATACGTCTCCTGCCTGTTCGTTCGGTGCCGGTCGGGGCTCCGTTCCGGCTGCGGTGGACACCGTGCTACGGCGTCGGGGCGTCGGGGCGCAGAAGACCCGCGTCCCGCAGGTCGTCCCACAGTTGCCGGGGGATCCGGGCCCCGAACAGCGCGGCGCTTCCGCTCTGCTGCTCGGGGGTGCGTGAGCCGACGCATACGCTCGCCACGGCCGGGTGGGCCGCGGCGAACCCCAGTGCGGCGGCGGGCAGGGCCACGTCGTGTGCGCGGCAGATGGCGTGGATGCGCGCCGTCCGCCGCAGGACCTCCGGGGGCGCGGGGGCGTAGTTGAACTTCGCCCCTTCGATGGCGCCGGTGGCCAGCACACCGCTGTTGTAGACCCCGCCCAGGATCACGCTGACGCCCCGCTTCTCGCACAGGGGGAGCAGTTCGTCCAGCGGATCCTGCTCCAGCAGGGTGTACCGGCCGGCCAGCAGCACACAGTCGGCATCGGTCCGCCGGACCGCTTCCCGACACACGTCCGTCTCGTTGACGCCGAATCCGATGGCCGACACCACTCCTTCCTCCCGCAGCCGGACCAGGGCGGGGAATCCCTCCTCGACCGCCTGGCGGAACATCTCCGGCTGGGCGTCGCCATGGGTGTAGCGATCCACGTCGTGCACCAGCAGGATGTCGACGTGATCGGTGAGCAGGCGCTGGAGGCTCTCCTCCACCGAACGCATGATCCCGTCGTAGGAATAGTCGTAGTAGGCGGCGAAGGGCGCCGGATCCACCCACAGGCCGGAGTCGAAGGTGCCGGGCGCCGCCGGCTCGAGCCGTCGGCCGACCTTGGTGGAGATGACGTACTGGTCACGCGGATAGCCGCGCAGCGCGTGACCGAGACGGTGCTCGCTGAGCCCGTGGCCGTACAGCGGAGCGGTGTCGAAGTGGCGCATTCCCAGATCCCACGCCTGGGACACCATGTCCGTGGCCATGGACTCACTGAAGGGGCGCAGGAAATTGCCGATGGGGGCCGCGCCGAAGGACATGGCGGTGGTGCGGACGGATGTCCGCCCCAGCGGACGGGGCTCATTGACCCGCATGAGGACCTCCTGAGGGGTGGTCAGGCGCCGGCTGCCCGGCGGTTGTCGATCTCGGTGGTGGCCTGGACGAGAACCGGCCTCAGGTCGCCGACGACGCCGAAGTCGGCGAGGCCGAAGATCGGCGCCTCGGCGTCCTTGTTGACCGCGACGATGATCTTGGACGAGCGCATCCCGGCGATGTGCTGGATGGCACCGGAGATGCCCGAGGCCACGTACAGCTGCGGGGAGACGGTCACACCGGTTTGTCCGACCTGGAACGCGTGCGGGTACCAGCCGGCGTCCACCGCGGCACGTGAGGCGCCCACCGCGGCTCCGAGGCAGTCGGCGAACGCCTCGACGGCATCGAAGTCACCGCCCGTGCCACGGCCTCCCGAGACCACGATCGAGGCGTCGGCGAGATCGGGGCGGCCGATGTTCTCGCGGGGCTCACGGCCGATGATCCGTGCCGCTCTCGCGGCGTCGGACACCGCCACTTCCACGGTCTCGACCTCCACCGGGGCGGCGGCTTCGGCGCTCTCCGGGGTGAGGGAGTTCGGCTTCAGCGTCACGATCGGTGTGCCCCTGGTGATGCTCGCCGTCGTGGTGTAGGCGCCCCCGAACACCGACTGGGTGGTGTGAACGGCCCCGTCGTCGCCCCGCGCGATGTCGATCGCGTCGGTCACCAGACCCGAATCCGTCTTGATCGACAGACGGGCGGCGACCTCCTTGCCCTCCAGGGTCGAGGGGATCAACACGGCAGCCGGCCGCCGGTCGGCGACCAGGTGGGCGAGCGCCTCGGCCTTGGGCGCCACCAGGCAGTCACGGTAGGCGGCGTCGTCGAGGACGTAGACCTTGGTGGCCCCGTACGCGGCCAGCTGTCCGGGGGCGGCGTCGGCCTCGGCTCCGAAGAACACCGCGGACGGCTCGCCGAGGCGGCGCGCGCAGGTCAGCAACTCGGCCGTGGTCGTTCGGATGGCGCCGTCGGTGTGGTCGACGACGACGAGGATCTCGCTCATAGCGCTTGTGGACCTCCCGGTTCGGGTCTGCGGACGGCTCAGACGAGCTTCTGACCGACGAGGTACTCGGCGAGCCGCGCTCCGCCCTCGCCCTCGTCGGACACGATCTGTCCCCCGGCGCGCGCCGGGCGGGCGGCGAACGCGGAGACCTTCGTCCCGGCGGCCTCCAGGCCGACCTCCGACGCGATGCCGAGGTCCGCCAGTGACCACGTGTCCACCGGCTTCCTCTTCGCCGCCATGATCCCCTTGAACGAGGGGTAGCGCGGTTCGTTGCTCCGGTCGGTCACGCTCAGCACCAGTGGCCCGGACGCCTCGATGTATTCGGTGGCGGTGTTGGATTCCCGGCGGATGGTGACGGTGCCGCCCTCGACGGTGACCCTCGACGCCAGGGTCAGCTGCGGCACCCCCAGCCGCTCGGCCAGCATCGCGGGCACCACACCCATACCGCCGTCGGTGGATGCCATCCCGCACAGCACGAGGTCGTAGCCGATCCTCCTGACCGCCGCCGCCAGCACCAGTGAGGTGGCCGCCGCGTCGGAGCCGTGCAGGGCGTCGTCGACGATGTGCACACCACGGTGCGCTCCCATCTGCAGACCCCGGGCGATGGCTTCGGCCGCGTCCTCGGGCCCGACGGTCACCACCGTCACCTCCCCCTCGTCCGCCTCCGTGATCCTCAGCGCCTCCTCGATGGCGTGCTCGTCGAGTTCGCAGAGCATCCCGTCCACGTCAGCCCGGTCCACGGTGTTGTCGACCGGGCTGAACGTGCGGTCGGCGGTGGCGGGCACGTACTTCACACAGACCACGATGTTCACTGTCGATGGCTCCTTGTCTCTCCCCGGGGTCCGGCCACGCGTCGATGAGCGGTCATGCGACCGAGGCTCCCCGTCGTCGGTTCGCGGTCGCCGCGATCGCCATGATCACGATCCCGCCGTAGAGGATGGGCTGGAACGCCGCGTTGATGCCGACGAGGTCCAGACCGACCCGGAGCAGCGCGATGACCAGCGCGCCGCACAGGGTGCGTCCCACCCCGCCGATCCCTCCGGAGATGGCCGTACCGCCCACGATGACCGCCGCGATGGCGGGCAGCAGCAGCGCGTCGGAGGTGGTGGCACCGGCGGATTGCAGGCGGGCCACCTGGAAGACCGCGGCCAGCCCTGCCAGGGCGGCGGAGGCGGTGAAGACCGCGATGACGATTCCGCGGGTACGGATACCGCTGTGCGCCGCGGCCCGCTCGTTGAGCCCAATGGCGCGGATGCGGCGGCCGGTCGGCAGCGCCTTCATCCAGGCCATCAGCGCGAGGGCCACCAGCAGCACCAGCAGGTAGGAGATGGGCAGGCCGAAGATCCGGTAGAAGATCCACTCGATGGAGCCGTAGCCGTCCGTGACGAGGATCGAGTCGGCCCGCGAGGTGGTCAGCGAAAGACCGGCGAAGATTCCCAGGAAGCCGAGGGTGATGATGAAGGAGGGCACCTGCGTGCTGATGTGCAGGACACCGATCAGCGTCCCGCACAGTGCCGCGCCGACCACGACGAGGGCCACCGCGGCAGGGCCCCAGCTCCCCAGTCCGTGGGCGAGGGCGACACCGGCGAGGCTCGCGAGACCGGCGTTCGACAGATCGATCCGTCCGGTGAGCACCACCAGGGCCTCGCCGACCGCGAGCAGGGTCAGGGGCGCGGCCTGCTCCAGCAGCGAGATCAGGCTCGCGGCCTGGAAGAACGAGGAGTCGTAGGCGCCGACGGCGATGACCAGCGCCGCGAGGACGAAGAGTGGGGCGGCGCCGGCTTCGTGGAGTCGCCTCAGCCGCGAGGGCCCCGCCGTGTCGGTCCGCGTCTGGGGCGGTGTCTGTGAGGTGGTGGCCATCTCAGACCATCCTTTCGAGGACATCGGTGCGCCGCGGACGAGAGCCCACACCCGAGGTGAACTCGTCCGTGATGCGGCCGTCCTTCATGGTCAGGACCCGGTGGCTCATCGCTATCCCCTCGTCCAGGGTGTCCGCGAGCAACAGGACGGCGAGGCCGCGCGCGGCGAGCCGCCGGATCAGCGCGTAGACATCCGCCTTGGCGCCGACGTCGAGCCCCCGGGTGGGGGTGTCGAGGACCAGCACCCGCAGATCGGGGTCCAGGAGCCACTTGGCGAGCACGACCTTCTGCTGGTTGCCACCCGACAGGTCGCGCAGCGGGGTGTGCTGGGAGGGGGTTCGCACCCGCAGGTCCCCGATCCACTCCTGGACCGTGCGCCGCTCGCGGGCCGGGTCCAGGAGCGGGCCCCGGCTCACCTGCCCGGGATGGGCGAGGGTGAGGTTCTCACGGACGTCCATGCCGAGCACCGCTCCGTCCACCTTGCGCTCGGAGGGCACATAGCCGATGCCCGCCCGCACCGCGTGCGCCGGAGACCTGGGCCTGATGCGCCGTCCGTCGAGCGTGATGGTGCCCGACTTCACCGGGACGGCGCCGAAGACGGCGCGTGCCACGTCCTCCCGGCCACTCTCCTGGACGCCCATCAGGCTCACCACCTCGCCGCGCGCGATGGTGAGGGAGACGTCGTGGAAGGTCGTGCCGGTGAGGTTGCTCAGCTCGAGCCGCGGCCGGGACTGTGCGGGCCGCTGGTCCGACTCGTGGTAGTAGCCGGCGCTGAGATCCTGCCCGACCATCATGGCGAAGAGCTGGTCGGTGGTGACATCGGCCGGGTGGCACTCGCCGACCACACCGCCGTCCCGCATGACGTAGACCCGGTCGCAGAACGCCAGCACCTCCTCCATGCGGTGGGACACGAAGACGACGCTGGCGCGCTCGCGCAGCTCACGGACGATGGAGAAGAGCGTCTCTATCTCGGAGTGCTCCAGGACCGAGGTCGGCTCGTCGAGGAGAATGACCGGTTCGTGGTGGCCGCGTTCGCCCGAGGCGATCGCCTTGGCCACCTCGACCATCTGTCGCTTGGCGAAGGACAGGCGGCTGGTGGGTGTGGCGGCGCGCAGGGAGCCGCCCACCAGATCCAGATACTTCTGGGCCCGCCGGTTCAGGTCCGACCACCGGTAGAGCCCGAACCGCACCGACGGTCCCTCGTTGCCGAGCAGGACGTTCTCGGCGACCGTGATGTTCTCCAGCAGGGACTGCTCCTGGAACACCATCGCGACACCCTTGCGGTTCGCGTCGGCCACTCCCTGGAAGGCGACCTCCGAGCCGCGCAGCAGCAGGGAGCCCGAGTCGAGCCGCTGCAGCCCGCACAGGACCTTCAGCAGCGTCGACTTGCCCGCGCCGTTCTCCCCGATCAGGCCCAGCACCTCGTGCTGCCGGATCTCCACGTGGACGTCGCTCAGGGCACGGACACCGGGGAACGACTTCGTCGCCCCGCGCAGTTCCATGACCGGTGTGTCACTCACTTGATCACCCTCAGACGTTGCCGGGCGCGCCACAGGGTGAGGCTCGCCGCGATCACCACGACGGCTCCCTGGACGGTTTGCTGGATGTACGAGCTGACACCGGCCAGGACCATGGCATTGGCGATGGCCACCATCACGACCACCCCGACCAGTGAGTGCAGTACTCCGCCGCGGCCACCGGTCAGGAGGGTCCCGCCGATGACCACGCCGGCGATGGTGGTGAACAGCAGACCGGTCCCGACGCCGACGTCGCCGACACCGGACCGGGCGGTGGCCATCGCCGAGGCCAGTCCCGCGGTGGCGCCCGCGAGGACGAAGGCGGCCGCCCGGTAGGCGCGTACCGGGACCCCGGAGAGCAGCGCGGTCTCCTCACTGCCGCCGATGACGTAGGCATAGCGGCCGAAGCGCGTATAGCGCTGCAGCGTCCATCCGACGGCCACGACCAGCAGGGCGATCCACACGATGCCGGGGAGACCGGCCGTCCTGTGCTCCGCGAGCGCGCGGAAGGACTCGTCGGCCACCCGGGGCGGGGTGTCCCCGAACAGCAGTTGGGCTATGCCCAGGCCGATCTGCCAGGTGCCGATGGTGACGATGAAGGACGGGACGCGCAGCAGCCCCACGGTGGCGCCGGCGACCAGTCCGATCGCCGCTCCGACCGCGCATCCGGCGGCGATGGCCCATAGGCCGAGGTCCATCGTGTTGCGGTCGTTGGCGACCAGAAGGGCGGTGGTCAAGGATGCCGCCGCCATCGTGCCCTCGAGCGAGAGGTCGATGCCCCCCATGAGGATGACGAAGGTCAGACCGACCGCCAGCACCGCGGGGACGGCGCTCTGCTCGGCCACCGCACCCAGGTTTCCCGGGGAGAGGAACGAGGGGTTGACGAAGCTCATGACGGCGGCGATGAGCGCGAGGACACCCAGGGCCGGCGTGGGGACGGCGTTCGAGCCGAGCACGGCCCGCACCGGTCGCGACGTCTTGCCGGCGGTCCGGCCGGTGGCCCGGGGATCGTGGTGGTCGGCGGGTGCGAGGGTCAGCTTCACTTGATCGGCCTGCCGTTCTGTGACCACAGATGCGTGAAGTCGAGCTTCGTGGTGTCCGTGGGGGACGGAACCGAGGACGCGTTGGCCCGGGTGATGACGGGCAGCGGCTTGAGATAGAACGACCGGTGGCCCTGGGGTTCCTCGGCGGGGTTGATCCTGCCGGTGGCGGCCGCGTACCCGATCGACATCCCGAGGCCGCCCTGGGCCGCTCCGGTGGAAGGGGTCGTGGCGACGTAGCCGGTGGACGGGTCCCGTACGTCGTGCACCGCTTCGGCCAGACCGTCGATCGACGCGATCTTGACCTTCCCCTTCCGGCCCGCGTTCTTGACCGCGCCCAGCGCGCCCAGGCCCATGGAGTCGCTGGCGGCCCAGATGCCGCCTATCTTGTGGCCGTACTTCGTCAGATAGGTCTGGGTGACGTTCTGTGCCTTGGTGCGGTCCCATCCCGCGGTCTGGTCGCCGAGCAGCGCGATGCCGGGGTACTCCTTGAGTGCCTTCTTCAGCCCCCGGAAACGCTCCTGAGCGGGCGCGTTGTCGAGGATTCCCTGGAGGGCCACGATCGAGCCCTTTCCTCCCATCGACTCGAACAGGGCCTTCGCCGTCTCGTATCCCTGCGGAACACCGTCGACCGACATATGGGCGACCCAGTGCGGGGACTCGCTCTCCGGGGCCAGGCCGTCGGGCCGGTTCCACTGGGTGACCAGCCAGGCCCCGGACCTGTCGACCGCCTTGACGATCGCGGGCAGCACCGAGGACTCATTGGGGTCGACGTTCAGGACGACGCACTTGCCGCCCTTGGCCAGGATCGACTGGATCTGGCTGAGCTGCTTGGAGGAGTCGCCGTTGCTGGCGATCCACTGGTACCGGTGCGCATGGCGCGACTTCGCGAAGGCACGGGCCCCGGCGTTGACGGCTACGTAGTACTCGTTCTCCAGTCCCCGTCCGGACTGGACGAGGGTGACGTCGGAGGGTTTGCAGCGTCCGGAGTCGCCCGCGGCCGATCCGCTGTCCACCGCGCCGCAGGCGCTGAGGGACGTGGCGAGCAGCGCGGTCAGGGATCCGCTGATGACGGCGGATCGGGGATGGTGCATGGTACGTCCTCCTGTTGGTACGAGCCGCCGGGCGCGTCAGGGGCCGTGGCGGCGTCCCGCTACCCGCGGCGGCGCACGAGATCGCGGCTGATGATGAGGCGTTGCACCTCGCTGGTGCCTTCGTAGATCGTGGTGATGCGGGCGTCCCGGTAGAGGCGCTCGGCGGGCACACCGCGGATGTAGCCGCCGCCGCCGAGGATCTGAACGGCCCGGGAGGTGTTGCGGACGCTCGCCTCGGAGGCGAACAACTTGGCCATCGAGCAGGCGGGGCCCGCCGGGCGGCCGGTGTCCAGCAGTCCGGCCGCGTGTTCCAGGAGCAGCCTGGCCGCCTGGTGGTCCACCGCCATGTCGGCGAGCTGGAACGCCACGGACTGGAAGTCGGACAGCGGCCGGCCGAACTGGTGGCGGCCCACGGCGTGCTCGTTCGCGGTGTCGAGTGCGGCCCGTGAGATGCCGTTGGCCAGCGCGCCGATCCCCAGCCGGCCCTTCTCCAGTACCGAGAGCACGGCGCCGAAGCCGCTGCCCTCCTCTCCGAGCAGCGCGGTCGCGGGAAGCCGGACGTCGGAGAAGACGAAACCGCCGACCGGGGACGCCTTCTGGCCCATCTTCTTCTCGCGGTAGCCACGTTCGACACCGGGAGTGTCCACGTCGACCAGGAACATCGACATGCCGCCGCGCTTGCGTTTGCCGGGGTCGGTGACCGCCAGGACCAGCGCCACGTCGGCCACCGGTGCGTTGTGGATGTAGATCTTCTCGCCGTTCAGCACCCAGTCCGCGCCGTCCCGGCGGGCGCGGGTGGCCAGGCTTCCGAGGTCGGACCCGGCGCCGGGCTCGGTCAGCGCGTAGGCGCAGCGCGTCCGGCCGCTGATGATGCCGGGGAGATACCGGTCCTTCTGCTCCTGGGTGCCGTAGCCGGCCAGCAGTGAGCCGACCAGTTCCACCAGGCCGCACTGGTCGGCGACGCTGGCATAGCCGTAGGACAGCTCCTCCATCACCGCGATGTAGTCGGCCACCAGGCCACCGGCCCCGCCGTCGCGCTCGGGGACGGTGATGCCCATCAGGCCCAGTTCGCCCATCCGGGCGTAGATCTCCTCGGGGAAGCGCTCGGTGCTGTCGAGTTCCTCGACGATGGGGGTGATCTCCTTCGCCGCGAAGTCCCGCACCATGGTGATGAGAGCGTCGCGCTCCGGGGCGGTGTCGGCGGTCTGACGCGGTGACATGAGGGGTCCTCCAGGAAGTGGGGGTGGCCGGTGTCGCTCGGGGGCTCAGGCGGTGAAGACTTCGGGTGGCATCCGGCGTGGCGGCGGGTCGAGTACGGGCTCGAAGTCCATGTGGTCCAGGACATCGCGGTTCAGGTCGATGCCCGGTGCGATCTCGATCAGCGCGGGACCTCCGTCGCGCAGCTCGAAGACGGCTCGCTCGGTGACGTAGAGGGCGCGCTGCCCCCGGCGGCGCGCGGCGGCGGCGTCGAAGGTGACGTGCGAGACCTCGTGGACGAACTTGCGCACCCGCCCCTCGGCGGCGATGAGCAGTGCGCCCGGTGTCACCTCAGCGCGCAGTCCCCGGGCGGTGAAGGTGCCGCAGAACACCACGGTGCTCGCGGCGTGGGCGATGTCGATGAAGCCGCCCGGCCCGACGACCGATGGGCCCACCTTGCTGACGTTGACGTTGCCGTACCGGTCGGCCTCGGCCATGCCCAGGACGGCGACATCGAGCATCCCGGTGGCGAAGAAGTCGAACTGCGAGAGCGAGGAGAGCAGTGCGGCCGGATACCGGCTGAGGCCGAACAGCTCGCCGGTCTCCGGCACTCCGCCGACCGCGCCCTGTTCGATGACCAGGTGCACATCGTCGAGCCGGTGCTGTTCGGCGAGGACGTCGACGACACCGGCGCTCATGCCGTAGCCCACATTGAGCACGCACCCGGACGGCACCTCCAGAGCGGCCCGGCGGGCGACGACGTCCCGTGGTCCCGGAACGGCGGTCCGGGGTGCGGGCCGCGCCCCGCCGGCGGGGGCGGCCTGGCTGAAGGCCGCGTCGAACTCCCCCGCGTAGGTCTGCCACTGGCCGGGGCTGAGGACACCGATGTCGACCAGCGGCCCGGGGACACTCACCGTGCGAGGATCCTGGGCACCGACCGGGACCCGGCGCTTGACCTGCGCGATGATCCGGCCCCCGCAGCCACGGGCGGCCGCGGCCACCGCCTGGCTGTCCAGGGAAGCGGCCTCCTCGGCGCAGCTGACGTTGCCGAACTCGTCCATGGAGCTGCCGCGCACCAGGCCGATGTCGACGTGCAGGGGGCGGTAGTGCAGGTACTCCACTCCGTCGATCTCGGCGAGCGTGACCAGGTCGTCGGGCGAGACAGCGTTGAGACGTCCGCCCTGGCGCCGTGGGTCGACGAAGGTGCCGAGGCCCACCTGCGAGAACACCCCTGGCCGGCGGGCCCCGCTCTCGCGCAGCAGGGCCGCGATGATCCCGGCGGGCAGCGAGTACGCCTCGATGGCGCCCGAAGCCGCCAGGGCCTGCATGCCCGGGGACCAGGACCAGTGGCCGCCGACGACCCGGCGGACCAGGCTCTGGTGGGCCAGCCGGTTCAGACCCGTCTTCTGTCCGTCCCCGATGCCGAGGCCGTGGATGACGGTCAGGTTCCGGGGGTGGCCGGTCGCGAGGAACCGCTGCTCGATGGCGGCGAGAACATCGTCGGCCTCCAGGATGCCCCCGCCCGAGCCGGTCATGGCGAGGGTGGCGCCATCGGGGACGGTGGCGGCGGCCTCGGCGGCGCTCATCATGGCGGGACCCGCGGGTGTGCCGGTCATGCGACGCTCATCCCTCCGTCGACGGTGACGACCGATCCGGTGGCGAAGGAGGAGGCGTCGCCGGCCAGGAAGGCGATGGCCGTGGCGATCTCGCTCGGCTCGGCGAGCCGGTTGAGCAGCTGACGCCCTTCCAGGTAGGCCCGGTAGGCAGCGGGGTCCGCCACATCGGCCTCGATCTTCGCGAAGTACGGTGAGTCGGTGGTGCCGGGTGCCACCGCGTTGACGCGCACGCCCGCGGCCGCGTGATCCACCGCCATGGCCCTGGTGAGGCCGAGCACCGCGGACTTGGAGGCGCAGTACGCCGCCCGCCGCGCCATGCCGATCTGCCCGGCCACCGAGGCGACGTTGACCACCGCCCCGGAGCGCTGGGCGACCATCCGTGGCAGGACCGCCCGACAGCCGAGGAAGACACCGGTCACGTTGGTGGCGAACAGGGCCTCCCAGTCCGTCGGATCGGTGTCCAGGACGGTTCCCCGGATGCCGTACCCCGCGTTGTTGACCAGGACGTCCACACCGCCGAGCCGGTCCAGCTGTGCGAGCACCTCATCCCATGCGGCGGGGCTGGCCACGTCACCGACCACGACGGTCACGGGCCAGCCGTGGTCCTCGGCCTCCTGGGCGAGGGCGTCGCATTCCCGCTCGTCCTTGGCCAGCACGATCTGCCGGGCGCCCTCATCGGCGAACAGGCGCACCGTGGCCAGGCCGATCCCCGAGGTACCGCCGGTGACCACGCACACCTTGTCTTCCAGACTCATTCCGCCTCCTAGGAACCGCTTTCTCAACTCGGCTCCCCTCACTGGCCAGCCCTCCGGACAGAACCATCCGAGGTGACCGTTCATACCCGCCTACCTGGAGCTATCGGTCAGTCCCCTGCCGTGCTCCCATGCGACGCCACTGCGTGGCGCGGACCAGCGGTGGTTCATTTGGCTGTAACCGTTTTCTAGCCGCAGGTGGAAAACCGCGTCAACCCCGAACGCGAGATTCTTCGAGAAGAAGCGGAGGCGCGAGGGGTCGGCGCTCAGCCGACAGGAAGGAGCTGCTCCGCCCAGATGGTCTTGCCGTCGCGGGTGTAGCGGGTCCCCCAGCGCTGGGCGAGCTGGGCGACCATGAGCAGTCCGCGTCCGCCCTCGTCGAAGGTGCGAGCACGGCGCAGATGGGGGGCGGTGATGCTGCCGTCGGACACTTCGCAGATCAAGTTGCGGTCGTGGATCACCCTCAGCCGGAGGGGCGTCCGGGCGTGCCGGACGGCATTGGTGACCAGCTCGCTGACCACCAGCTCGGTGGTGAAGATCGCGTCGTCCAGGCCCCAGGCGGCCAACTGGGCCGAGACCTTCCTGCGCACCGGGGCCACGGCCGAAGGGTCCGGGGGCAGCTCCCAGGACGCGACCCGGTCGGCACCCAGGGCCCGAGGGCGGGCGATGAGCAGGGCGATGTCATCGGCGGGGCGATCGGGGACCAGGTCCTCCAGCACGGTGTCGCAGAGGTCTTCCAGCGGTTCGGCGGGCCGGGTGAGCGCGTCCCGCAGCGCGTCGAGCCCCTTGTCGAGGTCACGGCTCCGGGCGCTGAGCAGGCCGTTGGTGTAGAGGGCCAGGAGGCTGCCCTCGGGCAGTTCCACCTCGGTCGACTCGTAGGGCAGCTCCCCCAGTCCGAGCGGCGGGGCGACGGGAAGATCGATGAAGTCGACGGTGCCGTCCGGGGCCACCACGGCCGGTGGCGGATGGCCGGCGCGGGCGAGGCAGCACCGGCGCGAGGCCGGGTCGTAGACCGCATACAGGCAGGTGGCGCCGGTTTCCCCGTCGTCATCGGTGCCCTCGGCGGCCTCCGATTCGTCGGCGACCCGAGTGACCAGGTCATCGAGATGGGTGAGCAGCTCATCGGGCGGCAGGTCGATGTCGGCCAGCGTCCGCACCGCCGTCCGCAGCCGCCCCATGCTGGCCGAGGCGTGGATGCCGTGGCCCACCACATCGCCGACGACCAGTGCCACGCGGGCGCCCGAGAGCGGGATCACGTCGAACCAGTCGCCACCCACTCCGGTCAGCTCCCCGGCCGGCAGGTAGCGGGAGGCGACATCGATCGCCGACTGGCACGGCAGCCGCCGGGGCAGCAAGCTGCGTTGCAGAGCGATGGCGGTGCCGCGCTCACGGGTGTAGCGACGCGCGTTGTCCACACAGACGGCCGCCCGGGCGATGATCTCCTCGGCGAGCAGCAGATCGTCCGGCCCGAAGGGCTCCGGCCGCCGATGACGGGTGATCACCACGACGCCGAGGGTGACGCCGCGAGCCCGCATCGGCACCGCCATCACCGAGTGCGTCCCGTAGAAGCGCGCCCGCTCGGCCCGGGGCGGGTCGTAGGCCGCCCATCGGTCGAAGGCCGCGTCCGTCACCTCGTAGATGATTCCCCGGCCCGCGGCCAGGCTTTCGGCGGCCGGGGTGAACTCCGGATAGGTGGCCATGGTGCCGACGGCGACCATCGGCTCCTCGTCGATGACGGAGCGCTGCGCCCTGCGCCGCATAGTGACCGCACCGCTCAGAGTGCCGGGGCCGGGCTCCTCACCGCCTTCGAGAGCCACGAGGCTGTCGACACAGGTGAAGTCCCCCAGACTGGGCACCAGCACATCGACCAGTTCCTGTGCGGTGCGGGTGATGTCCAGCGTGGACCCGATGCCGGTGCTCGCCTCGTTGATCAGCAGCAGCCGCTGCCGGGCCCGGTGCTGTTCGGTGCTGTCCCGCGCGGCCAGGAAGACACCGTTCACCTGACCGTCCCGGTCCTTCAGGGGGATCGCGGAGACCGACCAGACGTGCCGGGGGCTCCCGTCCGGGGTCCGCAAGGACGTCTCGAAGCGCTGCGCCACACCGCTGTCCCGCGCCTGACGCATGGCCGTGATGGCGCTGTCTCCGTCATCGGGGCGGACGATCTCCGACGCCGACAGCCCGCGCGTCCGGTCCTCGGAGCGGCCCAGCACCCGCGCCATCTCGGCATTCGTCCGCAGCAGCCGCAGGTCGGTGTCGCAGAGCGCGAGGGCGTCCGGAGACTGGGCGAAGGCCAGGCTCATGAATGTCTCGTCGTACCGGGTGCCGGGTGTGGCGGCTGCTGCGGCCATCCCCGTTCACCTCGCCTTCTTCCCCATGAGGCTTCATGGGGGCTTGGATGGGGCTTGATGGATTCCGGACACCGGAGGACCCCCGCTCACGCGCGGGCTCCCTTGGCCGGGCCGGTGGACGCACGCTGGACGAAGGCCGCCGACAGCAACGGCGGCTGCTCCAGCCGCTCACCGCGCAGACTGGCCTCGAGCATCACCCATGCCTGCTCGCCCAGGGCCGCCTTGGGGCTGACGATGGTCGTCAGGGCGGGATCGGCGTACCGCGCCAGGGCCACATCGTCGAAGCCGGTCACCGAGATGTCCTCCGGCGTCCTCAGACCCAGCTCGCGCAGGCGGGCGATGGCCCCGAGCGCGGCCAGGTCGTTGAAGGCGATCAGCGCCGTCGGGTCATGGCCGAGCGCCTCGTCGGTCGCCTCGTAGCCGGCCTCGATGGTGCCGTCCGAGGCCACCATGACCGGGTCGAGTCCGAGGATGCGGGCCTGCTGCACCGCCTTCCACCGCTCGCGGTTCTGCCATGCGCTCGGCGAACCGGCCAGATAGGCCACGCGGCGGTGGCCCAGGGTGGCCAGGTGCTGGCACAGCTCGAGCATCGGGGAGAAGTTGTCCACCGCGACCATGGGGAGGTCGACCCCGAGCTCGACACGGTTGACCAGCACCGTGGGAACCCTGCGGGACGCGAGGTCCCGCAGGCTCTCGGCCTCCATCCGGGCCGAGAGCACCAGGAGGCCATCGACGCGGGAGAGCACGTCGAGACAGACGCCGAGTTCCTCACCGGGCTCCTGCCACTCCGTGACGAGCATGCGGTAGCGCTCGCGCGCCGCACCCACATTGGTCGCCTTGATGATGCCGTGGAAATACGGATTGGACAGGTCCGGCAGGACCACGCCCACGCTGCGGTGCATCCCCGAGGCAAGCCCCTGGGCCGCGCCGTTGGGCCGGTACTCCAGTTCCTCCGTGGCGCGGCGCACCCGCTCCGCCATCTCCGGATTGACCGTGAGCGAGCCACTCATGACCCGTGACACCGTGGCGACCGAGACACCCGCGGCATCCGCTACGTCCCTGATCGTGACGCGACGTCGCTCCTTCACCTACGCCTCCCCATCGCTCCCTCTCCGGGAGCCTGCCGCGCTCCGTCGACCCGGCCGGCTCCTCCCCAAAGATCGTGGCACACCCGGTCGTGGCGGACCTGGGCATCGCGCCCGCGAGATGCGCCCGCACCCTCCGGACGTCGGCCGTCACCTGGCCTGAACCCTGTCGGTCTCGGTGAGAAAACGTTTCCTAGATTGACGGTGCAGTTTCTCTTGTTAGCAGTTTACGCCGCTGTTAGCGTGACGACCAGCTCGCCGAGATATGAGTAAACGCTCTCTAGGAGGGCCCTATGACAGCCCCGGCCACCGGGCGCCCTGTCCGCAGCTACGGCATCTTCATCGACGGTGAGGAAATCCAGCCGTCGGCGGAGTTCCTCACCCGCGAGAACCCCGGCACCAAGGAGGTGGTCGCCCGGTTCGCCCATGGCGACGCCGCCCAGGCAGAGGCGGCCGTGGCCGCGGCACGCCGCGCGTTCGACCAGGGCGACTGGCCGAACCGCTCGGGACAGGAGCGTGCCGCGGTACTGCGCGCACTGGCCTCCCTCATGCACCGCGACCAGGAGACACTCGCCCGCATCGACGCCGAGGAGTCGGGCAAGCCCATCCGGCTCGCCCGTGGTGACGTCGCCACCGGCATCGCGCTGACCGAATACGCCGCCGCCCTGGCGGTGACCAGTCACGGTCAGGTGCACACCAATCTCGGGCAGGACCTCACCGGGCTGGTCACCCGCGAACCGTGCGGAGTGGTCGCCATGATCACTCCCTGGAACTTTCCGCTGCTGCTGCTCATGCAGAAGCTGCCGTTCGCCCTGGCGGCCGGGTGCACCACCGTGTGCAAGCCGTCCGAGCTGACCTCGGGCAGTACGCTGGAGGTCGCGAAGCTCGCGGCCGAGGCGGGTCTCCCCCGCGGGGTGTTCAACGTCGTGACCGGACCCGGATCGACCGTGGGCCACCATCTGGCACGGTCCAGGGACGTGGATGTGCTGTCGTTCACCGGCAGTACCGCGGTGGGACGCTCCGTCGTCGAGGCGTCCGCGGGCAACCTCAAGAGGCTCTCGCTGGAACTCGGTGGCAAGGCGGCCAGCGTGGTCTTCCCCGACGCCGATCTCGAGGACGCCGTCGACGGCGTGCTCTTCGCGGTGCTGTTCAACCAGGGCGAGTGCTGCGTGTCGGGAGCGCGCCTGCTGGTCCACCAGGACATCGCGGACGAGTTCATCCAGGCGCTGGTGGACCGGGTGAGCACGCTACGGGTGGGAGCGCCGCTCGACGAGGACGCCGATATCGGGGCCCTGATCCACGCCGCTCATCTGGACAAGGTCCTCGCTTCCGTGGACAGCGCCCGGGCCGAGGGAGCCCGGGTGGTGGCCGGAGGCACCCGACTCACCACGGACGGCCTCGGGGCGGGGTACTTCATGGCGCCCACGATCGTCGACCAGGTGTCGCCCACCTCCCGCCTGTTCAACGAGGAGGTCTTCGGGCCGGTCCTGGCGATCAGCCGGTTCCGCACGGAGGACGAGGCGGTGGAACTCGCCAACGCCGTCGAGTACGGGCTCGCCAACTCGGTGTGGAGCAAGAACATCGACACGGCGCTGGCGCTGGGCCGACGGCTGCGCAGCGGCACGGTCTGGGTGAACACCACCATCGACGGCGCGCCCCAGTTGCCGGGCGGTGGTGTCAAGGGCAGCGGCTACGGCCGCGAGATGGGGCAGGCCGGGTTCGAGGAGTTCACCGAGGTGAAGACCGTCCAGATCCGGTCGGGCAAGCGCACACCGTTCTTCCGCGGCGGCGGCGCCCAGTAGAGGCCCGGGCAGCCGCTCACCGGAGACCGAAACCAGGAGTGTTGTTGTGGCACAGCAGGATGGCTCGTTCGACTATGTGATCGCGGGCGGGGGGACGGCGGGGTGCGTGCTGGCCGGCCGGCTCAGCGCGGACGCGTCCGTGCGGGTACTGCTCCTCGAGGCGGGGCGTCCGGACCGGCACCCCTTCATCCATGTACCGGCCGGCTTCGCCAAGCTCACCGCCGGTCCCTACCAGTGGGGATTCGTCAGCGAACCCCAGGAACACTGTGCCGGACGGGAGATACCCCTGGCCCAGGGCAAGGTCATCGGCGGCGGTGGCTCGATCAACGCCCAGGTGTTCACCCGTGGTGTCGCTCAGGACTACGACGACTGGGCGGGTGTCCACGGCTGCGAGGGCTGGTCCGCCAAGGAGGTGCAGAAGTACTTCGTGCGGTCCGAGCGCAATGAGCGGTTGTCCGGCCCCCTGCACGGCACCGAAGGCCCCCTCTCGGTGTCGGACCTGGTCAACCCGCATCCGCTGTCCAAGGCGTTCGTCCGGGCGGGCCAGGAGTTCGGACTGCCGTACAACAGCGACTTCAACGGCGCCGAGCAGTACGGGATCGGGCTCTACCAGACGACCACCCGCCACTCCCGCCGGTGCAGTGCCGCGGTGGGCTATCTCCGCCCCGCCCGCGGTCGGGGGAACCTCGTGGTCAAGACGGGCGCCCTGGTCAGGCGTGTGGTCACCGACCACGGCCGGGCCACGGGGATCGAGACCGTCGAGGGCGGCACGATGCGGCGCTACACCGCTCGTCGAGAGGTGATCGTGGCCGCGGGGGCGTTCGGCTCCCCGAAGATCCTCCAGTTGTCGGGCATCGGCGACCCGGCGGATCTGAAGCGGGCCGGTATCGAGGTCGTCCACGCGCTTCCCGGCGTGGGCAAGAACCTCCAGGACCACTGCGATCTCGACATCGTCTACGAACTGACCGCGTACCAGAGCATGGACCGCTACGAGCGGCCCCTGCCCGCCACGGCGGCCGCCGCCGTGCAGTACGCCGCCTTCCGCCGCGGGCCGCTGGCGTCCACCGTCGTGGAGGCGGGTGGCTTCGCCTACGGCAACGAACAGGAGCCGACGCCGGACCTGCAGTTCCACTTCCTCCCGGCCGCGGGGGTCGAGGCGGGGATCGCCGCCGTGCGCCCCGGCTACGGCTGCACCCTGAACTCCTACTTCCTCAGGCCGCGCAGCCGTGGCACGGTGCGGGTGGCCGGACCCGACCCGCGTCGGGCACCGTTGATCGACCCCAACTATCTGGCCGACGACTACGACCTGGAAATGTCGGTCGAGGGGGTCCGGCAGAGCCGCGAGATCATGGGGCAGCCGTCGATGGCACCCCACATCAAGGCCGAGCACCTGGCCGGGGGCCGTCCGGTGCGCACCAAGGATGACTACATCGCCTTCGTACGCGGACACGGAAGGACCTCCTACCACCCCGTCGGTACCTGCGCCATGGGGGTCTCGGACGCGTCGGTCGTCTCACCACGACTGCGGGTGCACGGCCTGCGGGGGCTGCGAGTGGTGGACTCCTCGATCATGCCTCGTATCGTCAGTTCCAACACCCAGGCGCCGACCGTGATGATCGCCGAATACGGCTCGGACATGATCGTCGAAGACGCTCGCTGATCCGGTACGAGTGATGGCGCCGGATCCCGGGATCCGGCGCCATCACATCGCTGTACGGGGGTGTCAGCAGCGAGGTGTCAGAACTCCTCGTAGGTGTCCGGGTCACCGCCGAGCCGTCCGCGCTCCAGACCGCTCAGGGCGGCCACCTCGTCCGCGGTCAGCTCGAAGCCGAAGATGTCCAGATTGGCGCGCTGACGCTCGGGCGTGGCCGACTTGGCGATGGGGATCGCGCCCAGCTGGACGTGCCAGCGCAGGACCGCCTGAGCCGGCGTCACACCGTGGGCGCGGGCCAGCCCGGTCACGACGGGATCGGCCAGGATGCCGCTCCCCCGGCCCAGCGGGCCCCAGCTCATGGTGGCGATGGAGCGTGCGGCGTCGGCGTCCCGCTGCCCCGGCTGGGTGAAGTTCGGGTGCAGTTCGATCTGGTTGACCGAGGGCACCACGCCGGTCTCCTCGCTCAGCCGGTCCAGATGGACCGGGGTGAAGTTGCTGACCCCGATGGACCGGATCCGCCCCTCTTCGCGGAGCTTGATCATGGCACGCCATGAGTCGGCGTACGCGTCCAGGCGGGGCAGGGGCCAGTGGATCAGGTAGATGTCGACGTAGTCGACACCGAGTCGCGCGGCCGACTCCTCGAAGGCCGCGAGAGTCCGCTCGTACCCCTGGTCCCGGCCGCGCAACTTGGTCATCAGGAACACCTCCTCACGCGGCACACCGCTCGTGGCGACGGCCCGGCCGACCTCGGCCTCGTTGCCGTAGCCGGCGGCGGTGTCGATCAGGCGGTGACCCGCCGCGATCGCGTCCCGCACCACCGACTCCGCATCGGATCCGGACAGGGGGTAGGTGCCGAACCCGACGGCGGGAATCGTTGCGCCGTCCGACAGCACGCGTGAGGGCACGGTGTTCATGGCAGCTCCTGATGGGTCGAGACCACTTCGGGTCGATCGTCCGCCGGGGAACGGGCCGGCCGTTCCCCGACGCGGGCGGATGCGGGACCGAGCCCTCGCCGCGCCCGGACCGCTCCGGGCGCGGAGGGGAGATGGCACCGGTCCCGCCGTCCGCACCACCGCGCGGCGGGGCCGGTGCCCGCCCCGGGACCGGGCGCGACTCCTGCGGCCCCGGGGCTGTCGTGGAGGGCATCACCGGAGGAAAGGCGCCGCTTCCGCCGATGAGCCCCGGATCCCCGAGGCCGGACGGCATGGGCGAGGATCACTCATGCCGGGACCCCGTTGATCTGGAGAAGCGTTCGCATCCGAGCGACGGCCAGATCGGGGGCGCTCAACACCCCGGCCCGGCCGGCCAGTCGGAACAGCTCGGCCAGATGGGTCAGTGACCGTGCGCTCTGCGCTCCGCCCACCATGGAGAAGTGGTCCTGGTGCCCGTTCAGCCAGGACAGGAAGACGACACCGGTCTTGTAGTGGCGGGTCGGTGCCGCGAACAGATGCCGGGCGAGCGGGACGGTCGGCTCCATCGCGGCCCGGTAGCCGTCCGCGTCCCCGCCGTCGAGCGCGTGGAGCGCCTGGGAGGCCGCCGGCGCGATGGCCGCGAAGACACCGAGCAGGGCGTCGCTGTATCCCGCGTCGTCACCTTGGATGAGATCGCAGTAATGGAAGTCGTCACCCGTGTAGAGCCGGACACCGCGCGGGAGACGGGCACGGAAGGCGCGTTCACGGTCGGCGTCCAGGAGCGAGAGCTTGATGCCCTCGACTCGGGAGGCGTAGGTGTCCAGGAGACCGAGGACGGTCTCGGAGGCGGCGTCGAGGTCATCCGATCCCCAGTAGCCGCGCAGCCGCGGGTCGAACATCTCGCCCAGCCAGTGCAGTACCACGGGGCCGCTTGTCTGGCCGATGACCTTCTCGTACACGGCCAGGTAGTCCTCGGGAGCGCGGGCCACCGCGGCGAGCGCGCGACTGGCCATCATCACCGGCGTCGCGCCCGCCTCCTCCACCACGGAGAGCTGCTCGAGGTAGGCGGCCGCCACTTCACCGAGCGTCGGTGTCCCGGCGGTCAGCTGATCGGTACCGACGCCGGCCACGAGACGACCGCCGACCGCGCGGGCCTCGACCGCGGAGCGCCGTATCAACTCGGCCACGGTGGGCCAGTCCAGTCCACCGCCCCGCTGGGCGGTGTCCATGGCCTCGGCCACGCCGAATCCCCAGCGCCACAGCTCGTGCCGGAAGGCCAGGGTCCGGTCCCAGTCGAGCACGGCGGGAGCGCCCGGGGTGTTGTCGCCGTACGGGTCCGCGACCACGTGCGCCGCGGCGTAGGCGACACGGCTGCGCGGCGCGGCGGGCGGAGGGGTGAACGCACCGGGCGCCCCGAGGGTGTAGGGAACGGTACGTCCTCCGGCTACCGGGAGATGGAGGGTATGAGTCACAAAGGGCTCCTGGGGTCAGTCGGCCGAGGCGGAGGAGGCGAAGCCGGGCCCGCGCTTCTCCTGGAAGGCACGGACGCCCTCGGTCGCGTCGGGGCCGGGGAGGGTCTCGTCGCACAGCTCGGCCAGCGCGGTCCGCACGGCGGCCATCCCCTCGGTGCGCAATCGCGCGGTGGTGAACCGCTTTGTGCGGCGGACGGCGTCGCGGCTTCCCTCGGCGATCGTGAGGGCCAGGCGGTGCGCGGTATCGTCGACGAGATCGTCCCCGACGACCTCGTGGACCAGGCCGCATCGCAGAGCGGTCCTGGAGTCGGCCTCCTCGGTGGTCAGGGCGAGCAGCCCGGCGGGCTTGTGGGCCAGGGTGTACGGTGCCGCGGCGGCGAAGACGGTCGGCCAGACGCCGATCCGGGCTTCGGGGAGCCGGAAGGTGGCGCTGGTCCCCGCCACGGCGAGGTCGCTGACGAGTACGATCTCGGCGCCACCACCGATGGCGCCCGCACGGACCGCGGAGATGACCGGCACCTCGCAGCGCACGATGGCCTCCATCGCGGGCACCACCAGGCCGAGGAAGTAGTCACGGGCCTCCCGGGCGGTGGACAGCCGGAGGAACTCGCCGATGTCGTTGCCGGCGCAGAAGGCGCGGTCCGAGCCGTGCAGCACGACCGCGCGCACCTGTGGATCGGCACTCGCCCGACGCACCGTACCGGCCAGCTCGGTCCAGCCCGTGGCGTCCATCGCGTGCAGCTTCTCCGGCCGGCCGAAGGTGATGTGGACGGCCGGTCCCTGCGTGCGGGAGTCCATCGCATCCTCCAGGCGATAGGGTCAGTAACCGCTTTCTAACATGCCTCCAAGAACCACACAAGAGAACCTCACACTCCGGCGAACTTCTCCTCTATGGCCGGTCAGACGACTACTCATCGCCCGTTACGCTCGCCGCTGGAGAACTCCTGTCGCCCAGAGAACGCTTTCACGCCGGCTTCCACCAGCGGTTCACCGATGTCCCCGGCGCCTCGGACCTGTCTATGGACGGTTCACGGCGCGCTCGAACGCGCGCACAGTGCGCATGACGATCGTCTCCAGGGGCTGGGCCCAGAGGTCGTCGTTGAACACTTCGACCTCGACGGGGCCCCGGTACCCGGTTGCGGCCACGGTGCGGGTCAACGCCCGCAGGTCGATTTCCCCTTCCCCGGGCAGGAGGCGGCCGTTCATGTTCTCGGGCCGGGGAAGGGGCAGTGCGAAGTCGTTCACCTGGTACCCGGCGATGCGCTCGCCCGCCTCACGGACGCTGTCGTGGAGATCGGGGTCCCAGAAGGTCGCGTAGGCGTCGAGGAGGACCCCCACCGTGTCCGCGGGGAGGTCCGCGACGATGCGCAGCGCCTGCCGGATCGTGGTGACCGCGCTGCGACTCGTGACGAACAGGGGGTGGATGGGTTCCAGCGCGAGGCGCACTCCCGTGGCGCGTGCGTGTGCCTCGAGGGTCTCCAGGGCGTCACGGACCCGTGCCTCCGCGCGTCGTACGTCACCGGCGGCCGTGGGCATGGCACCCGCTATGAAGGTCAGGCTGGGGGCTCCGACCGCCGCGGACAGATCCAGTGCGCGGCGTACGTCATCAAGTGCCGTGCGCAGTCGCTCCCCTTCCTTGTCCGCGACGAATCCGATCCGGCACACCGAGCTGGCGCGCAGTCCGGTCTCCTCCAGCAGCCGTACGGTCGCGGGGACACCGAGTTCGAGCACCGGCTCGACCCACAGGCCGATATGGCGAATGCCGGCGTCGGCCGCGGCACGCGCGGTGTCCGGAAGTGCGTAGGGGCGGGTGGTGGCCTGGTTCAGGCTCAGCTCGTAGCTCATGTGCGCACCCGGTGTCATGAGGGGGCTCCTGTCCTTGTGCGGGCAGCGGTGCTGGGCGCCGGGGGGTGCGCGATGGGTTCCCCCAGCTGATCGAGTGGTGTGAAGGCGGTCTCTTTCGCGGTCACCGCCGAGAGGGCGGCAGTGACGGCGATGGCGGCGGAGATAATCGCGACCGGTAGCCAGTTCTTCGGGTCGCCCGCAGTGAGCGCCAGGTACACGCTCGGGGCGAACCCGGCGGCGATCAGGCCGATCTGAATGCCCAGTGCCATGCCGGTCTGCCGAACCTTGAGGTGGAACATCTCGGCGAAGAAGGACGGGTAGGTGGCGTTGATCGCGGCATAGGCGAGGGTCACTGAGCAGAACCCGGTGATGAACAGCAGGGGTGTCTCCCGCGCCTGAATGGAGGCGAAGTAGCCGAAGAGCGTGGCCGCGCATCCCAGGTTGCCCGCGATGAACACGGGCTTGCGTCCGACCCGGTCGGCGAGCAACGCGATCAGCGGTTGGGTGACCAGGGCACCGAGATGGCTGACGATCAGCACCCACAGCATCGTGCTCTCGGCGATCCCGTACTCCGTCGTCGCGAACGAGAGGGCGAATACCTTGATCACGGTGTCGATCGCGAACGCCAGCGAGCAGAAGACAACCCGCAGGACCGCCCCCCAGTGCGACCGGAAGACCTCCAGCACGGGCACCTTGACGAGGTCGTTCTCCTCCCTCGCTTCGACGAACGCTTCCGACTCGGCCAGCTTCGCGCGGATGATGAACCCGGCGGCCGTGACGAGCGCGCTGAGGAGGAACGGTATGCGCCATCCCCAGGTGTACAGCTGCTCCTCAGGGAGCGCCGACACCGGGATGAAGACCAGTGTGGCGAGGACGAATCCGCCCACGATGCCGTTCGGTGACCAGCTCGTGAAGAAGGCTCGCCGGTGCGGTGGGGCCACCTCGATGGTCAGCACGGTCGCGGCCGCGGTTTCGCCGCCCACGGAGATCCCTTGCAGGATGCGCAACGTCACCAGGAGGATCGGAGCCCACACACCGATGGTGGAGTACGCGGGGAGGCACCCCACCAGGAAGGTGCAGGTCCCCATGAGAACGAGGATCGTCACGAGCACTCTCTTGCGGCCGAAGCGGTCGCCGACGTGGCCGAGCAGGATCGCACCCAGGGGACGGGCCGCGTACGACACCGCGAAGGTGGCCATTGACGCGAGCGTCGCCACACCTCCCGCTTCGGTGGGGAAGAAGATGTGTCCGAACACCAGCGCCGCGGCGAGAGCGTAGATGTAGTTGTCGTAGTACTCGAGTGTTCCGCCGGCCATGCTGGCCATCGCCGCGCGCGCAGGACTGTTCTTGCGCTGCACGGCAGGGGTGTGATGGATGCTCACCGAGCTCTCCTTCGTTGGGGAGTCAGGGACGTCGGTCAGGCGATCGGCCCTTCGTCGCGGACGACGACGAGGGCCTTGCCGCGTCCCATGAGGCCGCCGCCGACCCGGTCCAAGAGGTCGGGGACGCGTTCGAACCCCGCGGTGAGGTCGACGGGTACGGTGTTCAGGCCCTGGCCGACGACGATCTCCGCGGCCGTTCGCAGATCCGCCGTCGAGTAGCAGAAGGAGCCGATCAGGGTTGCCTCGCGCCGCACCACCTGATCCGGTGGTGGCAGGTGGTCGTCATGGGAGAGCCCGACGATGCAGACCCTGCCGCCATCGCGCACGGCGTCGAGCGCGGCCTGCACGGTCGCGGCCCGCCCGACGGTGTCGATGACCGCGTCCAGTCCGCGGTCGGGCCACCTGTCCGCGGCCACGGCCGCCGCCCCTGTTCGCGCGATCGCGGTGCGCCTGGTCTCGTCGCTCTCCAGCACGGTGCAGCCCGCACCCCGCCGGCGCGCTTCGACCACGCTCGCCATGCCGATCGGTCCGCCACCGATCACGCCCAGCCGGTCGCCGTCCGCGATGCCGGCCCGCGCGACCGCGTGCACCCCCACGGCCACGGGTTCGACCAGGCCCAGAGCGCGTGGGTCGGCTCCCGGGGCGGGGACGAGCTGTTCGACGGCGACGTCAACGGTCCGTTGGAACCCACCGTCGAGATCGACGCCCATGAGGCGGCGGTCGGCGCACCGGGCACGGCGCCCTCGCCCGCAGTGCGCACAGGTCCCGCAGGAGACGTTGGGGTCTACCGCCACGAGGTCATGGATCTCGACGCTTCCCACGTCGTCGGCCCGGGCGATGACCCGGCCGCCGAACTCATGGCCCAGCACGGTGCCGGGACGGCCGCGTGCGGCCTGCCCGCTCCACACGGTGAGGTCCGTGCCGCACACCCCGACGCTCGTGACCCGCACCCGGACCTCTCCGGGGCCGAGCGCGCCCGGCGCCTTCCGCTCCTCTGCGCGCGCACGTCGGGGTCCCTCCCACACGATCGCCGTGTGGACGGTGGCGCTCACGTCCGGGTCGCCATCGACGACAGCGCGGAGTCGGCCGCTCGGCGCCCGAACACGAAACCGAACACGAGTCCGCCGACGTAGCGCAGATCCTGTGCCCCGCCCGCATCGGCTCCGGCCGCGAACAGGCCGGGCACCGCCTGCCCGGAACGGTCCAGCACACGGCTGTCACCATCGACCCGCAGGCCGCCGAAGGGGATGGTGATGCACGGCTGGATCTCGAGGGCCCGGAAGGGAGGCGTAGCCAGCGGCGAGGGCCGCGGCGGGAGCGGCGCGTCCAGGGGGACCTCCTCGCCCGCCGAGGCGCGGCGGTACGCCTCCAGCGTCCGCCTCAGCCCGGCACCGTCAACACCCCAGCCCGCGACCGTCCCGATCAGTCCCTCGAGCGAGTCGGCCTCCGCGGTGCGCGCGCCGAGCTCCGTCGCCTCGGCGTGCCGGTCGAGAGCCATGCCGCTCGGATACGGCACCGCCAGGGCCCGCTTCCGCTGAACTTCGTCGTCCCAGATCAGCACGGCGCGATGGCCGGGCTGACGAACCAGCAGCTGGTTGGAGACCTCATCGCCCAGTGACTCGTCCGTGAACCGGCGGCCCTGCTTGTTGACGATGATCCCGTATGCGGAGAAGTACAGCGTCAGACGGAGGAACACCCCCGCGTCGACCGTCAGCGGGCTCGGCAGCGTGTGACCGTAGAAGGCGGAGAGGTGCCGGCTGGCCGCCCCGCCGGCCGACCGGCCGAGCCGAAAGCCGTCGCCCACCGAGTGGGGGTTGCTGCGCACGGCGATGTCGTCGGCGCCGAACCCGATGAAGGACTGCCTCAGCTCGGGGTCCCCCTGGAAGCCCCCGGTGGCCAGTACGACGCCGCCCGTCGCGCGCGCCTCGACGCATGCGCCCCGGTGGTGGAACCGCACCCCCACCACGGCGTCGCCTTCGGTGAGCAGTTCGACGCGCGACACGTTCGTGAGCAGGTCACCGGAGTCCGCGATCTCACGGGCCCACACCTCGAAGAGGCGGGCTATGTCTATCTTGCGGGCGCGCCCCCACTCGAGGTGGTCACGCCACTCGTCACTGACCGAGGCTCCCGACGCGCGCACATCATCGACGGCCTGTTCATAGCCCTTCACCACCAGCGGACCGAGTTCGGGGTCCCCGTCCGGCTGGATCTGCCCCAGGACGTCGAGGTCGGGCGCGGTCCACAGGATGCCCGCGGACAGCGCGGCCGATCCGCCGGGTGTGTCCGCCTTCTCCAGTACGAGCACCCGCGCCCCCAGGTCGACCGCGCGATGGGCGGTGGCGAGTCCGGCAGCGCCGGCACCGACCACGATGAGGTCGTACGTTCGCGCTTCGTCGCTCACTCACTTCTCCCGTCAAGTGTGCGGAAAACGTTCGCAGCAAGCGCTGACGCCCTTGGAAAAGCTAAGGGGAACGTTTTCCGCAAGCTACGCAGTGTGGAAGACTGTGTCAACAGATCGACGTAGTGAGGACAACGGCGGAACACGAAACGGAGGGTTCGACGGTGGCGACACTGCGCGACGTGGCGGAGCTGGCGAACGTGTCGGTCACAACGGCGTCGCGGGTCCTCAACGGGGCCGACGAGAGTCATCCCGTCTCGTCGCGCGTGCGCGCCTCGGTCGTCTCCGCCGCGGCCACGCTCGGCTACCGCCGCAGCGCCGCGGGACGGGCCCTGAAGAACGGCCACAGCAACCTCATCGGCGTTGTCGCGAGCGACATCCTGGACCCCTACTTCGCCGAGATGACCAGAGGCATCGAAATCGCCGCCGCCGAGTGCGGATACGTGACCGTCCTCGCGAACGCCAATCGCGACCCTTACCAGGAGCGCACCAAGTTCCAGGTCCTCCGCGAGCACGGGGCGTCCGGGATCGTCTTCTGCGGCAGCGACATCGAAGGCTCTCCCGGTACGGCGGACCTGGCCCGGGAGGTCAACCGGGCGGTGGGCGAAGGCACCCGCGTCGTGAGCCTCGCACCGCGCGGCTTCGTATCGACCCAGATCACCGTGGACAATGAAGCGACCGCGTACCACCTCACCAGGCACATGCTCGGTCTGGGGTACCGCGACATCGTCTTCGCCGGAGGGCTTCCCGGCCTGACCGCGGCCGAGCTGCGCATCCGGGGATACCAGCGCGCCATGTACGAGTTCGGCCAACTGCCGCGCGTCGTCGGCCGGGACGGCATGAGCCAGAAGACCGGCCGCGAGGCGACCGAGCAGCTGCTCCGTGCCCACGACACACCGGATTCGATCATCTGCACCAACGATGAGACCGCGATCGGCTCCCTCGCGGCCATCTGGCAAGCGGGTCTGCGCATCCCTGACGACATCGCGATCGCGGGCATCGGTGGAACGGCCACGGGCCGCGTGTTCGATCTGACGACGATCGAACTTCCCCTCGCCGAACTGGGCCGACTCGCGGTCGAGTACATCGTGAGCAGGTCCGACGAGCCACCGAGCGCTCCCGCCTGCGCGCTTCGCGAGGGCAGGACCACACAGGCGGTGCGCGGCTCCGTCTAGTGTGCCTAGCCGGATGCGTTCGCGCCCCGCCGCAAGGCAGGTCGTACGGCGATGCCCGTTGTGGCCACAAGCGCGGCCAGAGCGAGGGCGATAGCCGCCCATGGAGTACGGGCGGGATCGCCGTGCTCCAGAACGAGACCGCCGACGAAGGAGGCGGCGGCGATGCCGGCGTTGAAGGCGGCGATGTTCAGTCCGCTGGCGGCCTTCTCCGCTCCTGGGCCGTGGCAGGAGGCGAGGGCGACCGCGTGGGTCTGCACCGCGGGGGAGATCAGGAAGGCGAAGACACCCCAGGCGGCGATGTTGACCGCGACGGCGACCGAGTGGTCCTGGGTGGTCAGGAGCGCGGCCAGGGACACGATCAGCCCGGCCAGTGCCAGACGGATGGTGAGGATGGCGCCGCGGCGGTCGGTCAGGCGTCCGCCGGCCAGGTTCCCGGCCACGGTGGCGGCGCCGAACAGCACCAGCGTCCAGGTGACCATCGGCGCGGTGTAGCCGGCGTGCCGGGTGAGCAGGGGTCCGAGGTAGGTGAAGACGGCGAAGGTGGCGCCGAAACCCAGGGCAGTGACGGTGTAGGTGAGCGCGAGTGGTCGGTGCGCCAGCAAGGCGAGCTGTTCGCGCAGGAGTACGCCTCGTTCGCCGGAGGCCGAGGGGAGCAGTGCCCAGAGGGCGAGGGCGGCGGCCAGACCGAGCGCGGCGACGAGGATGAAGGTGGCGCGCCAGCCGATGGCCGTGCCGATGGCGGTGCCGACCGGGACGCCGATGACCATGGCGACGGTCAGGCCGAGGAACATCAGGGCGATCGCCCGCCCGGCCTTGCCCCTGGGCACCAGGGAGGCGGCGACGGGAGCGCCGAGGGCGAAGACGGTTCCGTGGGCGGCCCCGGCGGCGGCGCGGCCGAGCATGAGGCCCATCAGGTTCGGGGAGACGGCGACGGCGAGGTTACCGAGGGCGAAGAGGGCCATGAGGCCGGCGAGCATGGCGCGGGAGTCGTAGCGGCTCAGCCAACTCGTCAGAAGCGGGGAGAACAGGGTGATGGCCAGGGCATAGACGGTCACCAACAGGCCGGCGGTGCCGAGGTCCGCGTGGACGTCGGCGGCGATGGCCGGGAGCAGGCCGACGAGGACGAACTCGCTTATGCCGATGGCGAAGGCGGCGAGGGTGAGGGAGAGCAGGCGGAACATCCAGGAGTCCTTCGTGGGGGAGGCGGCCGACGGGCCGGGCCCGTCGGCCGGGGCGGTCATCGCAGAGCCGCGGCACCAAGGCGGGCGAGCTCCTCATCGGCCTCCACCGTGGCCCCGGCGACGCCGACCGCGCCGATGTTCTGGTCCGCCAGGCGCAGCTGCACGCCGCCGCCGAAGCTGATCAGGCCGCCGTTCGTATGCTCCAGGGTGTATATCGCGCCGCCCGGCCGCGCGCCCTGCCCCAGGACGTCGCTGTCGGTGCCGAACAGTGCCGCGGTGCGGGCCTTTTTGATGCTCACGTCGATCGGCCCGGCCAGCGCGCCGTCCATCCGGTGGAAGGCCACGAGGTGGCCGGCCTGGTCGACGACCGCGACGCTGACCGCGACCCCCCGCTGCCGGGCGGCCGTGGTGACCTCCTCCACGACCTGCTGCACCCACTCCGACATGGATTCCTCCATAGTGAATCGATCAACGCGAACACTGGATCGCATCTAGCGATGCTGAATACTTCCTCCACCATACGAGCTTGTTTTGGCATGTCAAATTCTGTCGCTAGAATCTAATTCCGATTCCACCATGATGAACAGGAGTAGGAATGATCCAGTCGGTGCACCGTGCGTTCCAGCTCCTGGAGGCCATCGCGGCCGCCCCTGGCGGAGCCCGGCTCAGCGACATCGCGGATGCCGCCCGTCTGAACCGCAGCACCACTCACAACCTGCTGGCCACGCTCCAGGAACTCGGATACGTCGCCCAGCCCTCCCGCGGCGGCGTCTACACCCTCACCGACCGCCTCACCGACCTCGCCCGCGGCGCCTCAGTGGCCGACGACCTGCTGCGTGAACGCCTCCACCCCGCCCTGGAGAAGATCACCCGCGACACCGGGGAGACCTGCTATCTGGCCGTCCCGGCCGGTGCCCAGTACCTCTGTCTGGACGCCGTGGAAGCACATGCCCCGCTGCGGCTGACCATCCCGATCGGTGGCCGCGAACCGCTGCTGGGCACCGCCATCGGCCACGCTCTCCTGTCCGGCCGGCCCGACCTGCGCAACCGCCTCGCGGACGAGGATCCCGCAGCCTGGAAGAGGGTCGCCGACGATCTGGAGCAGACCCGCGCCGACGGCTATGCCCTCGACCTGGCCGATTACCATCCCGACATCTCCTGCACAGCCGTACCCCTGTGGGAAGACGGCCGGGCCCGCGCCGCCGTCGCCGTCGCCGGACCCGCCACGCGACTACCGGAAACCCGCCTCCGCCGGATCGCGGCCCACATCCGGGAAACCGTGGCCGGCCCACCGAACCACCCCTGAGGTCAGTGAGCCCACCCGCACTCGGGGCGGGCTCGTCTTCCGGGCTCCGGGGCACGCCTCGCGACCGCGTCCCGGGCGCCGGAAACGGGACCCGGATCGGTTATGCGTCGCGTGAACCGACCGACGCCGGGACGTCGGCCGTGTGCTGGCCCGCGGTGGACTGCTGCCCGGCCCGGTGAGGACGAGCACGGCGTGTGGCTGGGCACGGGCGAAGGTGTCCCCATCAGCTCGGCCACGGGCGGTTGGACAAGCCGGTTCGCCTACGTGACGTTGGTCCCACGCGATACTCCTCGTACATCGACTCGGCTATCGCCTGGGCGGTGTCGAGGCCGATCAGGTCGAGCAGGCGAAGCGGCCCCATGGGGTGGGCGCAGCCGAGCTCCATGCCCTGGTCGATGTCCTCCGGCCGCGCACCGCCGGACTCCGCCATCCGGACCGCGCTCAGCAGATACGGGATCAGCAGGGCGTTGACGACGAAGCCGGAGCGGTCGGCCGCCTGGATGGCCTGCTTGCCGAGCTGTCCGGCGAAGTCGCGGGTGCGCGTCTGGGTTTCCTGGCTGGTGGTCAGGGCCGGGACCAGCTCGATCAGCCGCTGTACGGGGACGGGGTTTCATGGGTGAACGACAGCCCCGCGAGGGCCTGGTCGCGCTGTTCCGCACCGAGTTTGCCCCGCTTCACGCCCCGGCCCGGGGAGGCGATGACGCTCGCGGCGGCCCGCCGCGAGCGCGTCGGGCGTGGTTTCGCGACACGGACGTCGATACCGGCGCGGGCGGCGACTTCGGCGATGCCGGAGCCCATCGGGCCGCAGCCGACCACGCCGAGACGGGTGATGGGACGCATCGGAGATCCCCTCCGTTCCGTCAGACGTTGCGGCGGTACTGGCCGCCGACCTCGAAGAAGGCGTCGGTGATCTGCTGCAGCGAGCAGACCCGGGCGGCGTCCATGAGGACGGCGAAGACGTTGCGGTCACTCACCGCCGCGTCCTTGAGGTCGGCCAGGGCGGCGTGGGCCGTCTCCCGGTGGCGGTCCTGGAAGCCCCGGACGCGCGCCAGCTGGGACTCCTTCTCCTCCTCGGTGGCCCGCGCCAGTTCGATGGCGTCGGGCTCGGCGGTGTCCGCGTGCGGGCTGCGGAAGGTGTTGACGCCGATGATCGGCAGGGTGCCGTCGTGCTTGCGCTGCTCGTACAGCATCGACTCGTCCTGGATGCGGCCGCGCTGGTAGCCGGTCTCCATGGCGCCGAGCACGCCGCCGCGCTCGCTGATCCGCTCGAACTCCGCGAGCACGGCCTCCTCCACGAGGTCGGTGAGCTCGTCGATGATGAACGACCCCTGCAGGGGGTTCTCGTTCATCGCCAGGCCCCACTCCCGGTTGATGATCAGCTGGATGGCCAGGGCCCGGCGGACCGAGTCCTCGGTGGGGGTGGTGACCGCCTCGTCGTAGGCGTTGGTGTGCAGGCTGTTGCAGTTGTCGTAGATGGCGATGAGCGCCTGGAGGGTGGTGCGGATGTCGTTGAAGTCCATCTCCTGGGCGTGCAGCGAGCGGCCGGAGGTCTGGACGTGGTACTTCAGCTTCTGGCTGCGCTCGTTCGCGCCGTACTTCTCCTTCATCGCCACGGCCCAGATGCGGCGGGCCACCCGGCCGAGGACGGAGTACTCGGGGTCCATGCCGTTGGAGAAGAAGAACGACAGGTTCGGGGAGAAGTCGTCGATGTGCATGCCCCGGGCGAGGTACGCCTCGACGTAGGTGAAGCCGTTGGCCAGGGTGAAGGCGAGCTGGCTGATGGGGTTCGCGCCGGCTTCGGCGATGTGATAGCCGGAGATGGACACCGAGTAGAAGTTGCGGACCTTGTTCGCGATGAACCACTCCTGGATGTCGGCCATCATCCGCAGGGAGAACTCGGTGGAGAACAGGCAGGTGTTCTGGCCCTGGTCCTCCTTGAGGATGTCGGCCTGCACGGTGCCCCGTACGTTCGTCAGGGCCCTGGTGCGCAGTTCGGCGGTCTCCTCGGGCGAGGGGTCACGGCCCTCGTCGGCGCGGAACCGCTCGATCTGCTGGTCGATGGCGGTGTTGAGGAAGAACGCGAGGATCGTCGGCGCGGGTCCGTTGATCGTCATGGAGACCGAGGTGGTGGGGGCGACCAGGTCGAAGCCGTGATAGAGGGCCTTCATGTCGTCGAGGGTGGCGACGGAGACGCCGGACGTGCCGACCTTGCCGTAGTTGTCGGGGCGTTCGTCCGGGTCGCGGCCGTAGAGGGTGACGGAGTCGAAGGCGGTGGACAGCCGGGTGGCCGGCTGGCCCTCGGACAGCAGCTTGAAGCGCCGGTTGGTGCGGAACGGATCGCCCTCGCCGGCGAACATCCGCGCCGGGTCCTCGCTGTCGCGCTTGAAGGGGAACACCCCGGCGGTGAACGGGAAGTGGCCGGGCAGGTTCTCCCGGCGCCAGAACCGCACCAGTTCCCCGTGGTCGGTGAAGCGGGGCAGGGCGACCCGGGGGATCTTGTTGCCGGACAGGGACTCGCGGGTGAGTTTGGTGCGGATCTCCTTGTCCCGGATCTTCACGACCTGCTCGTCGCCGGAGTAGGAGGCCACGACGGCGGGCCAGTTCCCGATCTGCTCCGTGATCTCGTGCGGGAGCTGCCTGCGGGCGTCCTCGAGCAGCGACCGCACGTTCCCGGCGTCGGCGCCCGCCTCGACGAGCTCGGCCGTGACCGCCTCCAGACGCTGCACGCGCCGTGCCGCTTCGGCCAGTTGCCCGGTCTCGGCGTGGTACCCGCGGACCGTCTCGCTGATCTCGGCGAGGTAGCGCACCCGCTCCGCGGGAACCACCTGCCGGATGCCGGAGGAGTGGCGCACGTCGACCGGCGCGAGCGTGCCCTCGGACAGCGACAGCCCCTTCTCGGTCAGGACGCTCTTCAGGTGCTGGTAGAGCGCGGTGACGCCGTCGTCGTTGAACGTGGCCGCCGAGGAGCCGTACACCGGCATGTCCTCCGGCCGCATCCCGAACGCCTCGCGGTTGCGGACCAGTTGACGGCCCACGTCGCGCAGCGCGTCCTTGGCGCCGCGCCGCTCGAACTTGTTGATCGCCACGACATCGGCGAAGTCGAGCATGTCGATCTTCTCCAGCTGCGAGGCGGCGCCGAACTCGGGCGTCATCACGTACACCGAGGTGTCGACGAACGGCACGATCGCCGCGTCGCCCTGGCCGATGCCCGGCGTCTCCACGATCACCAGGTCGCATCCGGCGGCCTTCACCACATCGATCACGTCCGCGAGGTGCTCCGGCAGTTCACGGCTGCCGCGGGTGGCCAGACTCCGGAAGAAGATCCGGTTCCCGTCCAGGGAGTTCATCCGGATCCGGTCGCCGAGCAGCGCACCGCCACCACGACGGCGGGTCGGGTCGACCGCGATCACCGCGATCCGCAGCTTGTCCTGCTGGTCGACGCGGAACCGGCGCACCAGCTCGTCGGTGAGCGACGACTTGCCCGAGCCGCCGGTTCCGGTGATGCCGAGCACCGGCGTGACCCGTGCCGCCGCTGCCGCACGCAGCTGTCCCAGGAAGTCCGGGGGCAGCTTGCCGAGTTCGGCGCCGGTGATGGCGCGGGCGATCGCGAACCGGTCGCCCGCGAGTACGGCGGCGGCGTCGGCGGGCCTGCCTTCCCAGAGGTCGAAGTCGCAGTCCTGGATCACGGAGTTGACCATCCCGGCGAGGCCCATCCGCTGCCCGTCCTCCGGGGAGAAGATGGTCACGCCACTGCCGCGCAGCCGGTCGATCTCCTCGGGCACGATGACGCCGCCGCCACCGCCCACCACACGGACGTGGTCCGCTCCCCGCGCACGCAGCGACTCCACCAGGTACTCGAAGTACTCCACGTGACCGCCCTGGTAGGACGAGACCGCGACACCGTGGGCGTCCTCCTCCAGCGCCGCGTCCACGACCTCCTGCACCGACCGGTTGTGACCGAGGTGGATCACCTCCGCGCCCTGGGACTGGAAGATCCGTCGCATGATGTTGATGGACGCGTCGTGCCCGTCGAACAGCGCCGAAGCGGTGACCAGACGGACGGGGTGCACAGGACGGTGCAGATCGCTCATGAGGGCCTTCCCAGACAGGTCAGAGGCGCTGACCAGAGAGATAGTAGGACGTCCTAGTAAATTACTGGAGGCAACGGGGATGTGAAGAGAAGCACAGAGGCAGTGCGCATGATCCGCCCGGACCTCGACGGTGCCCTGCGGAGATCCGCCCTCGAGCGAGGGCGTGCCACGCTCGGGCGGCGTCCCTTCGCCGGTCAGCCGGTGCGGAAGAGGCCACCGACCGAGGCGGCCATCCTCCGCCGCAGCCAGCCGCCGGCGAGGTGCGGGAGGGACGGGGCCCGGGCGCCCCGCGGTCCGTGGAACTCGGCCCAGTCCGGCGGGATGTCCCCGTCCACCATGAACTCCAGCAGCAGTGGCCCCTCGGCGGCGAGCGCCTCGTCCCAGGCGGCGCCCTCCTCGCCGGGCCGCTCGCAGCGGACGCCGGGCAGGCCGAGCAGGTGGGCGTAGTCGGTGTAGGACACCGCGGGGACCTCGCCGGTCACCGGGATGCGCGGGTCCCCGGCCGCTGTCCGGCGCTCCCAGGTCAGCCGGCTGAGATCCTCGTTGTTGAGCACGCAGAAGATCGTCGGCGGCGGGCCGGCCAGACGTTCCAGGTGGCGCCGCACGGTGAGCAGCTCGTTCATGCCGCTCGACTGCAGGGCGCCGTCGCCGATGAGGGCGATCACCGGGCGTCCGGGAAAGGCGAGCCGGGCGGCGACGGCGTAGGGAACGGCCGCTCCGGGCGTGGCCAGACGGGCCGACAGGGCCGCGCGCATGCCGTCGCGCAGCTCCAGGTGCCGGGTCCACCAGTCGAGGGCGGTTCCCGAGTCGGTGACCACGACGGCGCGGTCCGGCAGCCGTGCGGACAGCTCGGCGACCGCGGAGCGGGGGTTGATCACCATGCCGAAGAACCGGTGCGCCTTCGAGCGGCCCTCCGCGCGCCACGCCCGGACGGCACGCTCGACGTCCGTACGCCACCCGCGGCCGGACGCGCGGCGCAGCAGCGGGATGAGGGCCTCCAGCGCCACGGCCACCTCACCGGTCACCCGGACGGCGGGGGGCTCGTCGAGGCCCACCGGGGCGGTGCCGGCGTCGACGGTGATGACCCGGCGCGTCCCGGCGTCCGCCACCAGTCCGGTGTCGAAGTCCTCGGCACCGGCCAGGAGCAGGGTGTCGCAGTCGCGGAGCAGGGCGACGGCGACCGCGCTGCCGTAAGGTGCCGCCACTCCCGCGAGGCAGGGCAGGTCGTCGGGGAGGACGTCCCGGGCCAGTGGCGTCTTGGCGACGCCCGCCCCCAGGAGCTCGGCGGCCCGCACGACGTGGCCGGCGGCCTCCGCGGCGCCCTGCCCGACGACGATCGCCACCCTGCGGCCCGCGTTCAGGACCTCGGCCGCGCGACGCACCTCCCGCTCCCCTGGCGCGCGCACGGGCGGACGGCGGCGGGCCCGGGCGGAGGCGGCTTCGTCGTCCGCACGCGGCGCCGGGGGCGCCTGGGCCTGGAGCACCGAACGGGGAACGATCAGCGTGGCCACCCCTCGTTCGGTGTGCGCCGCCCGGAGGGCGCGGTCCAGCGCGTCCCCCGTCAGAGCCGGGTCGGAGACCATCTCGCAGTGGACGGACACCTCGGCGAAGAGGTGGGCCGCGCCGACGGCTTGCCGCCGCCCGCCGCCCGCGGGCGGTGGCTCCTGGCCCACGACGGCCACCACCGGCTGACGGTCCAGCGCCGCGTCGTACAGGCCGCTGAGGAGATGGAGCGCGCCGGAGCCGGGCGGGGCGAGGCAGCAGCCCACCCGCCCGGTGAACTTGGCGTGGGCGCACGCCATGAGCGCGGCCGATTCCCCGTGCCGCGCCTGGATGAACTCCGGGGCGTTCCGCTCGCCGGTCAGAGCGGCGACCAGGGGGTCCACGTCCCGGCCCGGGATGCCGAACACCCGGTCGACACCCCACTCCCGCAGGCGTGCCGCCATGAACGCGCAGACGCTGGTCACCTGGACCTCCCGCACCGTAGGCCGACCGTCGTCCGGCCGGGTAGCCCGCCGCCCGGACCGCAAACCGCCAGGTGGTGCGGCTTGTCCACGCCGCTGCGGGCGGCGCCGCACCGCCCGTGTCGCCGTCGTCCCTCCGACGCCGTTTCGGCGGCGCGTGCCCAGGGCACTCGTGCCAGGCTCGGAGCGAGCAGTCGGCGACCGGCCACGCACCGCGGACGTCAGGAGCGGGCGTCAGGAGCGGGCGTCAGGAGCGGGCGTCAGGAGGGCGAACACGCCGTGGCGGTGGCTGACGAGAACGCGTCGACCGGGTCGGCCGCGCGCGGGGAGCGGCTGGCGGGCGCACTCGACAAGCGCCTGCCGCTCACCGGCGCCGGCAAGGAGTTCCTGCGCAAGGCGTTCCCCGACCACTGGTCGTTCCTGCTGGGCGAGGTCGCCCTGTACAGCCTGGTCGTCCTGGTGGCGACGGGCGTCTGGCTGACGTTCTTCTTCCACCCCGACATGGCGGAGACGCCGTACACCGGTTCCTATGTGCCGCTGCGGGGTGTGATGACGTCGGAGGCGTACGCGTCGGCGCTGCACATCAGCTTCGATGTGCGCGGCGGACTGCTGATCCGGCAGGTGCACCACTGGGGCGCCCTGGTGTTCGTCGCCGCCATCGGCCTGCATCTGCTGCGGATCTTCTTCACCGGTGCCTTCCGGCGTCCCCGGGAAGTCAACTGGATGGTCGGCGTGACACTGTTCCTGCTGGCCCTGCTGGAGGGGTTCTGCGGCTACTCGCTCCCCGACGACCTGCTGTCCGGAACCGGTCTGCGCACGGCCCAGGGCATCATGCTCTCGGTGCCCGTCGTCGGCACCTATCTGTCGTTCTTCGTCTTCGGCGGCGAGTTCCCCGGGCACGACATCATCCCCCGCCTGTACGCGGCCCACATCCTGCTGCTGCCGGGGCTCCTGCTGGCCCTCGTCGTCCTCCATCTGACGCTCATCGTCCACCACAAGCACACCCAGTGGGCCGGGCCCGGCCGGACCAACCGGAACGCGGTCGGCAAGCCGCTCTTCCCGCAGTACGCCGCCAAGTCGCTGGGGTTGTTCTTCACCGTGGCGGGTGTGGTCACCCTGCTGGGGGCACTGCTGCAGATCAACCCCATCTGGGCGGTGGGTCCCTACCGAGCCGACCACGTCTCCCTCGACTCCCAGCCGGACTGGTACGTGGGCTTCCTCGAGGGCGCGCTGCGCCTGATGCCGGCCGCGGAGACGAACCTCGCGGGGCACACCGTGGTCTGGGACGTCTTCCTGCCGGGGGTGGCGCTGCCCGTGGCCCTGTTCGTGATCCTCTACGGCTATCCGTACTTCGAACGGTGGATCACCGGGCCCGCCCCCGAACAGCACCTGTGCGACCGCCCGCGCAACCAGCCCACCCGCACCGCCCTGGGCGTCGCCGCCGTCTCCGCCTACGCCGTGCTGCTCGTGGCGGGCGGTCAGGACGTCATCGCCTTCGTCTTCGGGATCTCGGTGGAGCTGGTGACGTACACCCTCCGCACCGCCCTGTTCGTGCTGCCGTTCCTGGCGTACCACGCCACCAAACGGGCCTGCCTGGGGCTCCAGGCGGCCGACCGCCGCCGCCTGGTGGAGGGGCGGGCGGCGGCCGAGGTACGGCGGAGCGCGGAAGGCGGCTACGAGCAGGCCCGGACGCTGCTGCCGCCGGCCGAGGCGTACCGCATCCTCGTGCGCGCCGAGCCGGAGCCACGGGCGCACGGCACGGAGGCGTGGCGCTGGTTCCACCGGCACCGCGTCCGCAACGCGCTCAGCCGGTGGTACTTCGGCAAGCGGGTGGAGATGCCCGCCACCGACCGGCAGCGGCGCCGCATCGAGGTCGTGCGTGCCGCCCCGGGCGAGACGGAGGAGGCCGACGGCGGGTGAGCCACGAGCCCGCCGAGCGCATGCGCTGCGCACCCACGCGGTCCGGCCGCCGCGGACCGGTCGGCCGGGCGTGGCCACCGCCGCCCGGTCAGCCGGGCGTGGCGGCTCCCAGGCGCCGGGCCAGATCCGCCACCCCGGTCGCCTCCCGGTCGGCGGACCGCGCCGCCGACGGGTAGGGCCCCGGCGTGCGGCGCAACCAGACGGTGGAGAGACCGGCGCGGGCGGCACCGTCGATGTCCCACGGGTGCACCGCCACCATCGTCGCCGCGCCGGCCGGTACGTCCACCGCGCGCAGCGCGTACGCGTAGGCGGCCGGGGCGGGCTTCCACCGGCCACCGGCACCTTGGACGTCCAGGTGGGCCTCGAAGTGGTCCGCGCACCCGGCCCGGTCCAGTACCGCACGCGTGGTGTCCGCCGAGCCGTTCGTCAGGGTGACCAGGCGGTGGCCGGCCGCGTGCAGTGCCCGTACGCCCTCGGGGACGTCCGGGTGGACGGGCAGGTCCGGCAGGCCGGTGAGCACATGGTCCACGGCCGCCGCCGGATCCGCTCCCCCGGGCCCGTGCCGGGCGAGGAGGGTGCGCAGGACGTCCCCGGCGACCTCGGCGAACGTCGCGCGACCGCCCGCGAGGGTCAGGGCGATGCCGTCGCGCAGGACACCGGCGAACCACACCGGCAGCAGGTGGCCGGGCAGACCGGTGTCCTCCAGGCGCGCGGCGAGCGGGGACATGTCGGTGAGCGTCTCGTTGACGTCGAAGACGAGGACGCCCGGGCGGCCGTCAGCGGCCATGGGGATCACCGCCCCGCACCGCGAGCGGGAGCGCGTCCGCCGCCTGCCGTTCCTCCCGGCTGATCCAGGACCAGGTGACGGCGGCGGCGGCGATGCCGAGCGGCAGCATGCCGACGATCATGGCGAGTCCCTCCGCGGAGTGTCCGGCCGCGATCACCCCCAGCGCGGGGAGGTCCAGCAGCGGGACGGCCAGGAACAGATAGAGGCACCGGCCGGGATCGCTGAGGCGGTGCCGGGTACGCGCCACGACGGGTGCCCAGAACGCCACCGCGGCCGCCAGCAGGGCCAGCTCCGACACCATGGTGACAGCGGTCGGCACCGGACGCACCAGATCGGCGAGCATCACCCAGGCGTGCAGCAGGACCAGCAGGGGCAGCGCCACGCCCGGGGGCAGGGTCACGCGCTCCCACAGCGGCGCCCGTCTCAACGGCCACATGGCGCCCGGCACCAGCGCGGCCAGCGCGAGACCCGACAGGGCCATGGCGGCCACGGACGACAGCGGCGTGGCGTGTGCCGAGTGGTCCATCACCGGTTCTACTCCTCCCGTGCCGTCGTGCCGCGCACCGCCAGGGCCACCGCCACGAGCAGCAGCGGCCCGGCGAGGGCCAGCAGCCACGCGCCGTAGACGAACGCCAGCGCGACGAGGAGGAAGCCGAAGGCGGCGGGCACCACCGCACCGGCCGCGCGGTCCGGCACCCGGTAGCGGACGTGCTGGTCGGGTCCGAGGCGGGAGGAGGCGAGCACGGCCACGGCCGCCAGCTCCAGCAGCACGACGACACCGCCCCACAGCCAGAACACCATCGCGCTCTCGCCGTACACGGCCAGCACCGCGAGCAGCACACCGTTGAGGAGGCCCCAGCCGGCCACGACGAGGACGGACAGGTGCCGCTTCACGGCCGGCTCCCGTCGCCCGCGGCGGCCCCTTCCTCGCGCCGCTGCCGCTGGTCCAGCAGCGGGGCGAAGCTGGTGACGGGCGGCACCGGGTGGTCCGGGGTGAAGTTCAGCCGGGGCGGCGGGGACGTGGTGGCCCATTCCAGGGTGTGTCCGCCCCACGGGTCGTCCGGGGCCCGCTCGGCGCTCCCCAGGGTCCGCCTGCGCAGGGTCCACAGCACGTTGACGGCGAACACCAGCACACTCGCGGCGAGGAACGCGGCACCGACGCTGGACAGGAGGTTCAGCCAGCCGAAGCCCTCGAAGGACGCGTAGGCCGACACCCGGCGCGGCATGCCGAGGTAGCCGAGCGCGAACATGGGCAGGAACGTGACGTTGGTGCCGATCACCAGCAGCCAGAAGTGCAGCCGGCCCGCCCGGTCGCCGAGCATCACGCCCGTGACCTTCGGGAACCAGAAGTACACGGCGGCGAACAGCCCGAAGGCGCTGCCCGCGAACAGCACGTAGTGGAGGTGTGCCACCACGAAGTAGCTGTCGGTCACGTGGTAGTCGATCACCGGGGTGCCGAGCATGATGCCGGTGAGCCCGCCGATCAGGAACTGCGGGATGAAGGCCAGGGCGAACAGCATCGGCGGGCCAAGGCGCAGCCGCCCGCCGAGGATGGTGCCGATCATGGCGAAGTACTCCACGCCCGCGGGGACGAGCAGGGCGATGGAGGTCAGCGAGTAGTAGTCGTTGGTCGCCTGGCCGGTGGCGAACATGTGGTGCCCCCATACGCTCATCGACAGCCCGGCGAACACCAGCAGCGACAGGACCGTGCCCCGGTAGCCGAAGAAGCGGCGCCCGGAGAAGACGGCGAGCACCTCGGACACGGCGGCCAGATAGGGAAAGAACATGACGTACACGACCGGGTGGCCGTAGAACCAGAACAGGTGCTGGTAGCCGATGTTCCACACGTTCGCTTCGAAGATCGCCGGGTTGGCGCGCCCGACGGCGAGCAGGCCGAGCGCGGCCAGCAGGGCGGGGAAGGCGCCGATCACCATCAGACAGGTGGCGATCATCGACCAGGAGAACACGGGCAGCCGCAGCATCGTCATCCCGTGGGTCCGTTTGCGCAGGCCCGTCCACAGCACGGCCCAGCCCATGACGATGGTTCCGGTGGTCGCCAGGAACACTCCCGCGATCCACAGGTCGGAGCCCGCGCCCGGCGAGTGGACGCTGTCGGCCATCGGCGGATAGGAGAACCAGCCGTCGGCATGGGCCCCGCCCGGCGTGGCGAAGCCGGCCAGCATCACCAGCGCCCCGAGCGCGTAGAGCCAGTAGCCCAGCAGGGTGAGGCGTGGGATCGCGATGCCGGGGGCCCCGATCTGAAGCGGCACCAGATACACGCCCATGCCGATCGCGAACGGGGTGACGACCATGTAGATCATGCCCGAGCCGTGGATGGTGAACAGCTGGTTGTACAACTCCGTGCTCACCAGGTGCTGCTCGGGCTGGGCCAGCTGGGCCCGCATGGTCAGCGCGAAGGTGCCCATGACCAGGAACAGCACCAGCGAGGTGGCGATGGTCAGCACGCCGATCCGCTTGTGATCGGTGCTGGTCACCCAGGCCAGCCAGCCGCTCGGCGGGACCGGCCGCCCGCCGGTGCCCTCCTTGGCGGTGGGCGGCGCGACCGTCATGCCGCCGCTCCCTGTCCGCCTCCGCCCTGCTGCCCCTGGAGGAAGCGGTGGTACTCCTCGGGCGACACCGCCTTGATCCAGAAGTGCATGGTGTGGTGCCGGAGGCCGCAGAACTCCGCGCACTTGCCCATCCAGCGGCCCTCCCGGTCGAGGGTGAGGGTGAAGGAGTTCACGTGGTCGGGAAAGGCGTCCATCTTGTACCGCAGCTCCGGAACCCATAGCGAGTGGATGACGTCACGGGAGGTCAGCCGCAGTTTCACGGGACGGCCGGTCGGCACGACCAGGGTCGGCAGGTCGTCGCCCCGGCACGTCCCGGAGGCACTGCGCCGCTGGGGCGCCTGTGGGTAGCTGAAGGTCCAGCACCACTGGAAGGAGGAGACGTCGACGCGCACGGGCGGGCGCTCGGCCGTGTGGTGTTCCCGGTGGTTCTGCCACGCCGTCCACGCCACCAGGAACACGCCGAACGCGGTCAGGACGGCGACGTAGTACGCCTCCAGGCGCGGGCGCTCCGTCCGCCGGGAGGCGGTGGCCTGTCTCCCGGCCCGCCGCCTGAGCAGCGCGTAGACCAGGAGGGCGAGCACGACGACGAAGACCCCGGCCGCGATGAGCGCCTCCAGGGCGAAGACGTGGCCGAAGATATGACGCTGGATCACCGCGCCACCTTCTCCACGTCCTCGGCGGCGCCCTTTCGACCCCGCTCGCCCGGGCCGGTACCGGCCGCTCCTGCGCCCTGGCGGAAGTCCCCGATAGCCATCCGATCACTCCCGTCGTACTATTCCAGACCAAGGCCAAGCGGACATTACGGGCAGGCCGAACGGTCCGCGAGCGGACACACCGCCGGTTCGGAGTGCCCGGGTTTCCGCGCCTCACACCTGCCCCGGGGCGACTGGGGAAGGGGAACCGGGGTACCCGGCAGGGCGCCCGGGACGGCCGGAACAACACGGCCGAACGGCACGAGCGCAAGGGCACGAGCGCAAGGGCACCAGCGCGAAGGGCACGGAAGGGCACACGTCATGGGCGTACGCACATGGATCGCCTCCTGGCCGGTCTATCGCCAGCTCACGGGGACCGACCCGCTGGGCCGCGGGGCCGCCGCCACGAGCGCCGGTGCGCGGCCCGCTGCCCGGACCGCCTCGGCGGACCGGGTCGTGAAGTCGGTCTGCCCGTACTGCGCGGTGGGCTGCGGCCAGGACGTCTATGTGGAGGGCGACCGCGTCACCCAGATCGAGGGCGACCCCGACTCCCCCGTCTCCCGTGGCCGGCTGTGTCCCAAGGGCTCGGCCAGCCTCCAGCTCACCACCGGCGGCGCCCGCGAGCACCATGTTCTCCACCGGCGCCCGCACGGCACCGAGTGGGAGCGCCTGGACCTCGACACGGCCATGGACATGATCGCCGACCGGGTGATCGAGGCGCGCCGCGCGGGCTGGCAGTGGGAGGTCGACGAGGTCCGCACCCGGCGCACGCTCGGCTTCGCCAGCCTGGGCGGGGCCACGCTGGACAACGAGGAGAACTACCTGATCAAGAAGTTGTTCACCGCCCTGGGCGCCGTGCAGATCGAGAACCAGGCGCGGGTTTGACACTCCTCCACCGTTCCCGGTCTGGGAACCTCGTTCGGCCGCGGCGGCGCGACCACCTTCCAGCAGGACCTGCAGAACTCCGACTGCATCGTCATCCAGGGCTCGAACATGGCCGAATGCCATCCGGTCGGGTTCCAATGGGTGATGGAGGCCAAGGCCCGTGGCGCGAAGGTGATCCACGTCGACCCTCGCTTCACCCGCACCAGCGCGCTGGCCGACCTGCACGTGCCGCTGCGCGCGGGCTCGGACATCGCCTTCCTCGGCGGGATCATCAACCACGTCCTGCGGAACGACGCGTACTTCCGCGACTACGTCGTGGCGTACACCAACGGCCCCGTCGTGCTGCGCGAGGACTTCCGGGACACCGAGGACCTCGACGGCGTCTTCTCCGGTCTCGACCCCGAAACCCGCGCCTACGACAACGACAGCTGGCAGTACGAGGGCATGGAGGTGCGGGCGGTCTCCGGTGAGCGCGACCAGGAGTACCAGCGGCGCACCGGCGGCGGACGGTCGGTGACCGAGGCCGCGCGCGGCGAGGCGCACGGCGCCGGCGGCGCCGAGGTCGGCGAGGGCGAGCCCGAGCGGGACGAGACGCTCAGCCATCCGCGCTGCGTCTTCCAGGTGCTGAAGCGGCACTACGCCCGCTACACACCCGAGATGGTGGAGCGGATCTGCGGCGTCCCGCCGGACCTCTTCCGCCAGGTGTGCGAGCTCGTCACGGAGAACTCCGGACGCGACCGCACCACCGCCTTCGCCTACGCGGTCGGCTGGACCCAGCACACGGTGGGCGTGCAGTACATCCGCGCGGCCTCCGTCCTGCAGAGCCTGCTCGGCAACATCGGCCGGCCCGGTGGCGGCATCCTCGCCCTGCGGGGGCACGCCTCCATCCAGGGGTCCACGGACATCCCCACCCTGTTCAACCTGCTGCCCGGCTACATCCCGATGCCGCACGCCCACCAGAGGCAGGACCTGGACACCTTCGTGGCGGCCGAGGCGGCCCGCAAGGGCTACTGGGGCAATATGCGGTCCTATCTGGTCAGTCTGCTCAAGTCCTACTGGGGCGAGGCCGCGCGGCCCGAGAACGACTTCTGCTTCGACTACCTGCCGCGGCTGACCGGCTCCCACTCCACCTACGAGACGGTCATGGCCCAGCTGGAGGGGGTCTGCAAGGGCTACTTCCTGATGGGCGAGAACCCCGCCGTGGGCTCGGCCAACACCAAGATGCAGCGGCTGGGCATGGCCAACCTGGACTGGCTGGTGGTCCGGGACTTCTCCCTCATCGAGTCCGCCACCTGGTGGCAGGACGGCCCGGAGATCGAGACCGGCGAGCTGCGCACCGAGGACATCGCCACCGAGGTGTTCTTCCTGCCGGCCGCCGCGCACACCGAGAAGGACGGCAGCTTCACCAACACCCAGCGGCTGCTGCAGTGGCACCACCAGGCCGTCGAACCGCCCGGCGAGGCGCGCAGCGACCTGTGGTTCATGTACCACCTGGGCCGCCGGATCCGGGCGAAGCTGGCCGGGTCGGCCGATCCGATGGACCGGCCGGTGCTCGATCTGACCTGGGACTACCCCACCAAGGGCGAGCACGCCGAACCGGAGGCGGAGGCGGTCCTCGCCGAGATCAACGGCCATGACGCCGAGGGCGCCCCGCTCTCGTCCTATGAGCAGCTGGCCGGGGACGGCTCCACGTCCTGCGGCTGCTGGATCTACTGCGGTGTGTACGCCGACGGCGTCAACCAGGCCGCCCGGCGCAAGCCCGGCACCCGGCAGAACTGGGTGGCGGCCGAGTGGGGCTGGGCCTGGCCCGCCAACCGCCGCATCCTGTACAACCGGGCCTCGGCCGACCCGGACGGCAGGCCGTGGAGCGAGCGCAAGGCCCTGGTGTGGTGGGACGAGGAGCGGGCCCGGTGGTCCGGCCATGACGTGCCCGACTTCGCCCCCGGCAAGGCGCCCTCCCACCGGCCGCCGCCGGACGCGACGGGCGGCGCGGCGCTGTCGGGCACCGACCCGTTCATCATGCAGGCCGACGGCAAGGCGTGGCTGTACGCACCGTCCGGCCTCACCGACGGCCCCTTGCCCACCCACTACGAACCGCAGGACTCGCCCTTCCCCAACCTGCTGTACGGCCAGTGGCGCAACCCGGTACGGCACGTGATGCCGTCCCGCCCGGACAACCGCTACCAGCCCGGCGGCTGCGAGCCGGGCTCGGAGGTGTTCCCGTTCGTCGCCACCACCTACCGGCTCACCGAACACCACACCGCGGGCGGCATGTCCCGCTGGCAGCCCTACCTGGCGGAGCTGCAACCGGAGTTCTTCTGCGAGGTCTCCCCCGGACTCGCCGCCGAACGCGGCCTCGAGCACACCGGCTGGGCGACGATCGTCAGCGCCCGCGGGGTGATCGAGGCACGGGTCCTGGTCACCGTCCGGGTACCGCCCCTGACCGTGCACGGGCGCACCCTCCACCAGGTCGGCCTGCCCTACCACTGGGGGCCGAACGGCTACAGCACGGGGGACGCGGCCAACGAGCTGCTGCACCTGTCCCTCGACCCCAACACCCACATCCAGGAGACCAAGGCGTTCGCCGTCGACATCCGGCCGGGCCGCCGGCCGAGGGGCCCGGCCGCCGTGGAGCTGGTACGGGCCTACCGGACGCGGGCGGGCATCGACGAACACACCGGTACGGAACCCTGAGCCACCGTGGGGTTCAGCTGAGGACGGTCTCACCTGAGCACGACGGAGCGCTCCCGCTCCGGGACCAGCTCACCCACCACCGGCGCTCCGGGCACCTCGCCCGCCACGAGCAGCCCACCGGAGGTCTGGGCGTCGGCCAGGAGCAGCCGGGTGCCGGGGTCGGCGTCCCCGAAGTCGGTGAACGGCGCCACCCACTCCAGGTTCCGCCGGGTGCCGCCGCTGACGTACCCGTCCCGGACCGCCTCCCGCGCCCCGTCGAGATACGGCACGGCGGCGGTGTCGACCACCGCGGTCACGCCCGAGGCCCGCGCCAGCTTGTGCAGATGGCCGAGGAAGCCGAAGCCGGTGACGTCGGTGGCGCAGGTGGCGCCCGCCTCCAGGGCCGCGGCCGACGCGTCCCGGTTGAGTGCCACCATCGTGGCCACCGCCTGCTCGAACCGTTCGCCGGTGGCCTTGTGGCGGTTGTTCAGCACCCCCAGGCCGAGGGGCTTGGTCAGCGACAGCGGCACGCCCGGCCGGCCGGCGTCGTTGCGCAGCAGGCGCGCCGGATCGGCGAGGCCGGTGACGGCCATGCCGTACTTGGGCTCGGGATCGTCCACACTGTGCCCGCCGCCCACGTGGCAGCCCGCCTCCGCGGCGATGTCGAGCCCGCCGCGCAGCACCTCACGGGCCAGGTCGAACGGCAGCACATCGCGCGGCCAGCCCAGGAGGTTGACGGCGAGCACCGGGCGGCCGCCCATCGCGTACACGTCCGAGAGGGCGTTGGCCGCGGCGACGCGTCCCCAGTCGTACGGGTCGTCCACGACGGGGGTGAAGAAGTCCGCGGTGGACACCACCGCCTGGACCGGGCCACCGGTCGGGGCGGGCAGGGTGACCACGGCGGCGTCGTCGCCGGTGGCCAGCCCCACGAGCAGCGGGCTGTCGCTCGCGGCCGTCTTCGGTCCGGCCAGTCCGCTGAGCACGTCCTCCAGTTCACCGGGCGGGATCTTGCAGGCGCAGCCGCCGCCGTGGGCGAACTGCGTGAGCCGTACGGGGGTTTCGCGGGTCGTGGTCATGCCGGCCCTCCCGGTCGATGGTGGTCGGCGGCGGGTAGCCTGAAGCGGGCGAGGGAGGCGTGTGGGTGCCTGGTGGCCCTCCCGGTCTTCAAAACCGAGGTGCCCGAGGATCTCGGGCAGGCGGGTTCGATTCCCGTCCGCCTCCGCTCTCCGTACCGGCCCGGCAGCGCCGGTGCGGGCCGTCCACGCGTTCGGTGAGCCCCTGGGCATCGAGGTACTCCAGCAGCGGTACGGCCACCCGGCGCGTGGTGTCCAGGGCCCGGCGCGCCTGGCTGAGCGTGAACGGCTGCGGAAGGCCGCGGAGCACGGCAGCCGCCCGGACGTCCGCCCCCGGAAGCAGCAGGATGCCGTCGCCGACCCGCAGCAGCGCGCCCGCCGCGACGGCGGCGGCCACCGTCCTGCGCGTCAGCCCCAGTTCGGTGAGCCGGCCGGCCTCGGGGGCGCGGAACGGTGCCCGCAGCAGGTCCCGCCGCACCTCGTCCACGGCCGCCTGGACGGGCGGCGGCAGGGTGGGCCGGGCGTCCGCGCCGCCGTACAGCCGTCCCTGGGCGCGGTGCACCTTCTCCGAAGTCGCGGCGAGGGCGTCGACCAGGGACCGGTCGGGCAGGCCGAGCAGGCGGCGGGCCGCCTCCGGGGGGAGGCCGGGCTCCAGCGGGTGCCCGGCCGCGTGGCGTTCGACCTCGGCCTCCAGGCGGTCCCGCAGCGCCGCCCAGTGGGCCGGGTCGGCCAGCCAGTCCCCGGCCACCGGCGCGGTGGCGGCGGGCAGCCCCATGGCCGCCAGCTCCGAGCGGCGGACGAGCCCGCGCCGACGCAGCTCCGCCGCGCCGTCCGGGGCGCCGGTCAGGTCCGCCAGCTCGGCCGCCCGCGCCCGGGCCGCCCCTCGCCGGGTCAGCGGGGGCGGCCGTACGTCCAGGACGGTCACCCCGCACGGGGAGCGCCGACCGCCCGGCTCCCGCAGGACCGCCCGGTCGCCCACCCGCAGCGGCAGCTCCCGGGGCAGGGTCAGCCTGGCCGTGTCCCCGCCCAGCGGGCGGACGGTCACCGGCACCGCGGCGGTGCCGATGTGCAGGGTGACCGTCCGGGGGAGGTCTGAGGGCGGCGCTCCGCGGACCCGGACGTCGATCAGGCCGGTGAGCAGCCAGCGGTCCGGCGTGAGCAGCACCTGCCCCCGGCCGAGCACACCGCCGGGCGCGCCGTGCACATGGACCGCCACCCGCGCCGCCCCGCTGACCGCGGACCGGTCCTCCCGCAGGCACTGCAGCCCGCGCACCCGCAGCGCGGTCCTGCCGTCCCCCGCCACCAGCCGGTCGCCGGTGCGCAGGGTGCCCGCCCCCAGGGTGCCGGTGACGACCGTGCCCTGGCCGCGCACGGTGAAGGCGCGGTCCAGCCACAGCCGTACGTCCGCTCCGGCGGGCGGAACGGGCAGCGAGCGGCCCAACCGGGCCAATGCGCGGCGCAGTTCGTCCAGTCCGGCGCCGGTCACCGCGCTCACCGCGACGGACGGCACGGTGCCGAGGGAGGTGGCCGCCATGCGCTCGACGGCGTCCGCCCGCACGGGCTCGGGATCCGCCAGGTCACCGCGGCTCACCGCGAGCACGGCGTGCCGCACCCCGAGCGCGTCCAGGATCTCCAGGTGCTCCTGCGACTGCGGCTGCCAGCCCTGGTCCGCGGCCACCACGAACAGAACGGCGGGCACGGGCCCGACACCGGCCAGCATGGTGGTGACGAAGCGTTCGTGTCCGGGCACGTCCACGAAGGCGATGTGCTCCCCGCCGGAGCCGCCGTTCCCGTCCGGACCTCCCTCCGGGCCTCCGGCAGGGTCTGCGTCCGGGTTTCCGGCCGGGTCCGCGTCCGGGCCCAGGCGGGTCCAGACGAACCCGAGGTCGAGGGTCAGACCGCGGCGCCGCTCCTCCTCGAAACGGTCGGGCTCCATCCCGGTCAGCGCCCGGACCAGCGCCGACTTGCCGTGGTCGACGTGCCCGGCGGTGGCCACTACCCGCATCGCCCTACCTTTCCGAGGCCGGATCCATCGCGGCCGGACCGCTGACCGACCGCACGGCCCCGGCCAGCCGCTGGTCGTCCTCCCGCGGCACCGCCCGCAGGTCGAGCAGGCAACGGCCCGCCTCCAGCCGCCCCACCACGGGGACCGGGCCGGTCCGCAGGGCCGCGGCGTACCGCTCGGGCAGCGACAGCGCGGCGCTGGGCAGCTCCACCCCCGGGGCGCCGCCACCGCCCACCGACGCGGCGCTCTCGACGGCCCGCACATCGATGCCGTCGGCGCCCAGGGCGGAGGCGAGCCGCTCGGCACGGTGGCGGAGCCCCGCCGGGTCCGCGGCCAGCGCCACGGCGGTCGGGGTCTCGGGCCCGGTCAGCGTCGCCTCCAGCCCGGCCAGCGTCAGCTTGTCCACGCGCAGCGCACGGGCGAGCGGATGCCGGGACACGGTCCGCACCAGCTCCTCCTCCCCGAGCAGCAGTCCGCACTGCGGTCCGCCGAGCAGCTTGTCGCCGCTCGCGGTGACCAGCGCCGCCCCGGCCCGGAGCCGGGTCTCGGCGTCGGGCTCGTCCGGCAGCGCGGGATGCGGCGCCAGCAGCCCGGAGCCGATGTCGACGACGACCGGGACGCCGAGAGCCGTGAGTTGCCCGGCCTCGGCGGCCCGGGTGAAGCCCGTGACGCGGAAGTTGGAGGGGTGCACCTTCAGCACGAAGGCCGTCTCCGGGCCGATCGCGGCGGCGTAGTCGGCGACGGAGGTGCGGTTGGTCGTTCCCACCTCGCGCAGCCGGGCTCCGGTGGACACCAGCAGGTCCGGCAGGCGGAAGCCGTCCCCGATCTCCACCATCTCGCCCCGGCTGATGACGATCTCCTTCCCGGCGGCGAGCGCCGTCGCCACCAGGACCAGCGCGGCCGCGCCGTTGTTCACCACATGCGCGGCGGCGGCCGACGGCACCCGCTCGCGCAGCGCGGCCAGGGCGGTCCGCCCGCGGCGGGCCCGGGCCCCGGTGCGCAGATCCAGCTCCACGTCCGTGGGCCCGGCGGCCTCCCGCACCGCCCGCCGGGCGGCAGCCGACAGCGACGCCCGGCCGAGGTTGGTGTGCAGCACCACCCCGGTGGCGTTGATGACCGGCCGCAGTCCGCCGACCGTACGGGGCAGCAGGGCGACCGCCCTGTCCGCCACCTCCTGCGGCGCGATCGCACCGGCCCGTGCCTGCTCCTGGGCCTGCCGCACCGCCGCCTTCACCGCCCCGGGTCCCAGCCGGTGTGCCGCCTCGATCAGGCGGGCGTCACCCAGGACGGTGTCGGTGCGGGGAATCCGCCGTCGTACGTCGGTGGTGGTGATCCGCTGGTCCACGCGGCCCCTCCTTCCGCCCGATCTCGTGGCCGCCCGGGGAACGCCCATCGTCTCTCAGCCCCCGGAACCGGCGTCACGACACGCCCGGCGGGCGGAGCACCGTCCGGCCGGCCGGGGCACCGTCCGGCCGCGCGGCCCGTTTCCGCGGGCGGCCCGTTTCCGCGGACGAGGGGCGGGGACCCGGCGTCCGTGGCGGCACAGGAACCGGGAGCGGGCGGATGAGCCGACGACGCGGCAGGGCCACCCGACCCGTGCGGCTGCGCTTCGACGGGTGGATCGCGGGCACGGGCACGTCCTCGGGCACGCGCATCGTGCTGGGCCACTGGGAGCGGTCGCCGTTCGGGCCGTTCAGCGACGTGATGCTGGACCGGGTGAACGGTGAACGGCTGCTGCTGGCCCCCACGCCGGAGGCGGCGGACTTCATCGCCCGCACCTACACCTTCGACGCGGTGCGCGTCGTGCCGGTCCGGGTGTGTGTCGCGGCGGGCACCTGGACCATCGCGGCCGGGGCACTGCACATGCGCTTCACCGTGGGCCGACGGGGCCCTCTGGGGCTTCTGCTGCGCGCCGTGCCCGGCGCGCTGGCCCGCCGTCCGGCGTGGAGCGCGCTGATGGACACCCCCGCCCGTCTGCTGCTGCCCGGCGTGCGGACCCGGGGCAGCGCCGGCGCCGGTCGCCGCGAGTGGTACGGAGCGCGGGATCTGCGGCCGATCGACGCGGTGTCGGCGGTCTTCGAGGGCGAGGACCTCGGTGTGATGGCGCCCGTCGAACCCGCCGTGCGCTTCGGGTTCGGCTCGGTGCCCCGGAAACCCGGCGTCACCCGGGTCACCACGACGGTGGCACTGGACCGGGGCGGCGCTCCACCGGGTCTCACCCCTCCCGGTCGCCGCTGAGCCGCACCGCCGCCTCGAGGAGTTGCGCATGGACGAACGCCTGGGGCAGGTTTCCCCTCAGCTGGCGCTGGCCGACGTCGTACTCCTCGGCGAACAGCCCCGGTGAGCCACAGGCGGCCCGGGTGCGCTCGAACCAGCGGAACGCGCCGACGAGGTCCCGCTGGTGGTGGGCGGCGAGCGCCATCATGAAGCCGCACAGCAGGAAGGCTCCCTCCGCCTCGCCCAGCGGCCGGTCGCCGTGGCCGAAGCGGTAGAGGTAGCCGTCCTCGGACAGCCGTTCCTCGATGAAGCGGCGGGTGCGCGGCCCGCTGGGGTCGTCCGGCGGGAGGCAGCCGCGGGCGAAGGGAAGCAGCAGGGCGGCTTCCGGTCCGTCGTCGCCCTCGGCGCGGGACCAGAGGCCCCGGGGGCCCAGGCAGCGGCGGCGGGTCTCGCGCAGGATCGTGTCGGCGAGGCCGTGCCAGTCGCGCGCCGCCCGGCCCCCCACCGCGCGGGCCGCGGCGCGCAGACCGGCCACCGCGCACAGCCGTGAGTGGGTCCACCAGCGGTTCTCCAGCTCCCACAGCCCCGCGTCCGGGCGCGACCAGTTGCGCTCGACGGCGGCCACGGCCACGTCGAGGGCGCGGCGGCCGTCCGCGTCGAGCCGGTCGAGCCGTGCGGCGGCGGCGTAGAGCTGCAGGAGCTCGCCGAAGGAGTCCAGTTGGAACTGGCGGCCGGCGCGGTTGCCCACCCGGTCGGTGCCGCCCGGGTAGCCGGGCAGCGGCAGGGAGCGCTCCCCGGCCACCGGGTCCCCGGTGACGGTGTAGGCGGGGCGCAGTTCGCCGCCGTCGGCCAGCAGACGCTCAGTCATGAAGCCCACGCCCGCGTCCAGGAGGGGGTGCGGCCCGTGTGCCGCCACCGCCAGACCGGCGTAGCACTGGTCGCGGATCCATGCGAAGCGGTAGTCGTAGTTGCGTTCGCCGTTGGCGCGCTCCGGGAGCGAGGTGGTGGCGGCGGCCACCATGGCGCCGGAGGCGCTGGTCAGCCCGTGGAGGATGGCGTAGGCGTGCCGGGCGTCCCGCGGGGCGGCCAGCCCGGAGCAGTCGGGCACCACACCTGACCAGTGCCGTTCGGTCGCCTGCCACAGCGGTGCCGGGTCCAGTTCGTCCGCTCCCGCCCGGGTGCCGATCTCCAGGACGAGGTCACGCGCTTCTCCGGAGGGCACCGTGAAGCGGGCCTCCAGCAGGCCCTGGTCGCCGGGGCCGGGGGTGGCGTCGGCCGCTCCGGCGAGGCGCAGGTGGAGCCCGCCGCCGTGGGCCGACCAGATGCCGCCCTCCCGCCGCAGGCCGGTCATGGGACGGGCGCCGAAGCCGGGGCGGACGTCGAGCCTCAGCATCACGCGGGCGTCGCCGCGTACCGCCCGGATCCGGCGCAGCAGGACCAGCCGGTCGGGGGCGGAGGGCACGGCCAGTGCCTCCCGGCATTCGATCTCGCTGTCACCGGTGATCCAGCGGCCGACGTGGATGAGGGTGCCTTCCTCGTAGTAGCCACCCCAGACGTTCCAGTGGTCGTCGGGGCCGAGGAGGTACTCCCCCGGCCCGCCGATCAGGGTCGAGAACACCGCGTCGCTGTCCCAGCGGGGCGCGCACAGCCACACCATCTCGCCGCGCGGCCCCACCAGGGCGCCGCGTTCGCCGTCCCCGAGGAAGGCGTACTCGCGGAGGGTCCACGGCGACGACGCGTGGGCGGTGGGTGGCGTCGGACCGCCCCGCCGGTCCGCAGGCGTGTCGTTCATCCTCCTCCTTCCGGGCGCTTTCCGGGTCCTTCTCCTGGGTCGTTCTCCTGGTCCTGCTCCTGGATTCGCGGTTTCCCGCGCCGCGCGGCCCGTGGGGGCTTTTCGTACGGCGCCGCCCGGGTACCCGGCTCAGCCCCGGCAACCACTGGAGACATGGAACGGGAGGCCACGATGGGCAGGAAGCGACACGGTCCGCAGATCGTCGTCGTGACCGGCGCCAGCGCCGGTGTCGGCCGTGCCACGGCTCACGCCTTCGCCGCCCGGGGCGCGACGGTCGCGCTGCTGGCGCGCGGCGAGCGCGGCCTGGAAGCCGCCGCGCACGATGTCCGGGCGGCCGGTGGCCGGCCGCTGCCCATCAGCGTGGACGTGTCCGATGCGCGGGCCGTCGACGCGGCGGCCGCGCGGGTGGAGCGGGAGCTGGGACCGATCGACGTGTGGGTGAACGCCGCCTTCGCCACGGTCTTCGCACCCGTCCAGGAGATCGAGGCCGAGGAGTTCGACAGGGTCACGCGCGTCACCTACCTGGGATTCGTCCACGGCACCCAGGCGGCCCTGCGGCGCATGGTGCCCAGGAACCGCGGCACCGTCGTGCAGGTGGGCTCCGCCCTCGCCCATCGCGGCGTCCCGCTGCAGTCCGCCTATTGCGCGGCCAAGCACGCCATCCAGGGCTTCCACGAATCGCTGCGCTGCGAGCTCCTGCACGATCGCAGCCGGGTGCGGGTCACCATGGTGCACCTGCCGGGCGTCAACACGCCCCAGTTCAGCTGGGTCCTCTCCCGGCTGCCCCGGCACCCCCGGCCCATGCCGCCGATCTACCAGCCGGAAGTGGCCGCGCGGGGCATCCTCTACGCCGCCGACCACCCCGGGCGGCGCGAGTACTGGGTGGGCGGCTCCACCGCCGCGACGCTGATCGGGAACAGGTTCGCCCCGGGTCTGATCGACCGCTACCTCGCCCGCACCGGCTACTCCTCCCAGCAGACGGACCAGCCCCGCGACCCGGACCGGCCGGCCAACCTGTGGGCGCCCGCCGATGGCGCCGACGGCCGCGACTACGGCCCGCACGGCGCCTTCGACGACCGGACGACAACCCGCAGCACCCAGCTGTGGGCCTCCCAGCACCGCGGACTGCTGGCCGCCGCCGGAGCGGCCGCCGGGGCCATCGGGTGTGCCCTGGCCGTACGGAGCGCACGGAGCTGAACGGCCCGCCCGCGTGGAGCCCGCACCCGGCCGGTGGCCCCGGCCGGGTGCGGTCCGTCAGTGTCGCTCCACCGGGGGCGGCAGCATGTCCAGCTCGGCGGCGAGGAGTCCGGCCTCGAAGCGCGATCGCGCGTCGAGCCGTTCCATGATGTCCGCGACGTGTCTGCGGTAGGTCCGCACGGAGATGGACAGTGCCCGGGCGGCGACCTCGTCGGTGGCTCCGACGCGCAGCATCCCGAGGATCTCGGCGACCAGCCGGGTGCGACGGCGGTCGCCGAAGTCGGGCCGCGCCGAGAGCGGGGCCGACTTCTTCCAGATGGAGTTGAACAGCGTGTGCAACGCCTGGACCGGCAGGGCCTCCTGGGTGGTGAAGATCGGCGGACCGGATTCCGCCCGCAGATTGGCCAGCGCCGTACGGCCGTCGGCCATGACCGCCTCGATCGGATCGAGGCGGGCCATGCGCACCTCCGGCCGGACCCCGTCGCCGCCGAGGGTGTCCAGCAGGCGCTGGTCACAGGTGTGACGGGTGCACAGGACGCGCACCCGGACGTCCGGTTGCGCCTGGGCCAGGAGCCCGGGGAGGAGCGACCGCAGCACCTCGCGCCGCGCCCCTTGGGGCAGCGCGAGGATGATGGACACGTGCTGCCCGGCCCCGCGCACGATGGCCTGGGCGTCCTCGGCCGGGTCGGGGCTCCGGTCCGCCGCCGAGGCGGGCGGCCGGAGCGGAGAGCCCAGCGGGACCGGGGCGGGCGCGGGAAGAGGAAGAGCCGTCATTGGGCGTCCTCCAGCGGCGACAGCAGCCCGAGCTCACTGGCCCGTACCCCGGCCTGGAAGCGGGACTCCGCGCCCAGTCCCTCCAGGATCTCCGCGACCCGGCGGCGATAGGTGCGGTAGGAGATGCCCATCTTCTGCGCCGCGACCCGGTCCGTGTGCCCGTCCCGCAGATGCCCCAGGACCTGGCGCTGGTCCTCGTGCCGGACCAGCTCCCGCCGCTTCCGGAATTCGGCCAGTGGTATGGCGCTCCCCCATGCGCCGAGGAACAGAGACCCCAGGGCGCCGATCTCCGCGGATTTGTCGAAAAGCGCCACACTTCCGCCCTTGAGGGCGATCGGCGACCACAGCAGCGCACTGCGGAAGTCGGCCATCACCACACCCTGCAGTGGACTCTCGGCAATTCGGACAGCGACGTTCACCCGCTCGGTGGTCAACCGTCGCAGAACCTCGACGTCAAAAGCGCGAGAGGGGAAGAGAACCCTGAATTCGACGTCCGGGCGCACCGTCTTCGCCATGGCGTGGAGCGCCGGACCGAATTCCGACAAACCTCGTCGATCACTGGGAATCGTGACGTTCACACTACTTGCGGCCTGGTCGGCCAGGGCCGTGGCGGCGGCCACCAGAAGTTCGGTGTCCAGCCGCTGGATCGCGGCGGCCCGCCGCGTCCCCGTTTCCAGCGGATCGGTCGTCACCGTGTCCGCGAAGGGCGGAACTCCGCCTGTATTTCTTGTCAATGTGGAACCCCCGTGCCAACACTTTTACACCCGGACTCAGGCACTCCGGGCACGTACCGAGGAGTCTACGTCCCGGCACTTTTCACGCGCTTTCACTTTGCTTACATGCACGCCACACGGGCCGTTTCGGCTTCGTGAGCGGGCATGTTTTCGGCGCGTTCGGGCACGGTGGGGTTCCAACGGCGCTTCAGGGGGCCGTCACGGCCGCCCCGCCGCGAGCACCTGTGCGCGCAAAGCCGCTTTGTCCACCTTTCCACTGCCATTGCGGGGCAGTGCGTCGCAATGGTGAACGGCCGTGGGGAGCTTGTACCGTGCCAGCCGTTGCCCGGTGAACGCCCGGATCTCCTCCAGGGTGGCCCGGTCGCCCCCGTCCTGGCACAGCACCGCCACCGGGCTCTCGCCCCACCGCGGATGCTCCACCCCGACCACGGCCGCCTCCCGCACACCGGGGTAGTCGGCCAGATGCCGCTCCAGTTCGGCGGGGTAGATGTTCTCCCCGCCGCTGATGATCACGTCCTTGAGCCGGTCCACGATGTACAGCAGACCGTGTCTGTCGAGTCGGCCGATGTCCCCGGACCGGAACCACCCGGCGTCGTCCAGCACCCGTCGGGTCGCCTCCGGGTCGTTCCAGTAGCCCGCGAAGACGTTGGGCCCCCGGACACAGATCTCGGCGGCCACCTCCGGTTCGCCCACCACACCCCCGGTGGCCGGATCGACCAGCCGTATCTCCGTGTGGGGCAGGGGGAATCCGGCCGCGTCGGGGTGGGCGCCCACCAGCTCCGTCGGCAGATGGCTGGCCAGTGGCGCGGTCTCGGTCATCCCCCACGCCTGGTGCAGGGGGATGCCGTGGGCGAGGTAGTCGCGGACCAGGGCGGGGGGCACCGGGGCCCCGCCGACGATCGCGGCGCGCAGGGCGGAGAGATCGGCGCGCGGGAAACCGGCCGTCGCGGCGATGGCCGCGAACATCGTCGGCACCGCGATGAGATTGGCCACCCGGTGCTCGACCAGGTCCTCCAGGCACTGTTCGGCGGAGAAGGAGCGCCGGACCACCAGGGTGCCGCCGTGGCACAGGGAGCCCAGGGTGAAGCCGCTGAGCCCGGCGATGTGGAACATGGGCGCGAGCACCAGGGTGGTGTCGCCCAGCCGGGTGCGGATCACGGCGGCGGTGTTGAGGTGGTTCCACCACAGATTGCCGTGGGTGAGCACCGCCCCCTTGGGCCGCCCGGTGGTGCCCGAGGTGTACATGATGACCGCCGGGTCATCGGGCAGGACCGCGACCGGCGGCGCGGCGTCCGCCGCCTCCGCCGTCGGCAGCGGTTCCCAGCGGGGGTGGACCGCGGGACCGACGGGGCCGCTGTCGGCGAGCAGGAACCGCTGGACGGGCACGGTGTCCGCGAACGCGTCGACCAGGGCGCGGTGGGCGTCCTCGGCGATGAGGGTGTGGGGACGGCAGTCGCCGAGGAGGTAGGCCACCTCCCCTCCGGCCAGCCGGGCGTTGAGCGGCACGAACACCGCTCCGAGATGCGCCGCGGCCAGCGCCGCCTCCAGCAGCACCGGGCCGTTGCGCCCCAGGAAGGCGATCCGGTCGCCCCGGCGCACTCCGCCGTCGGACAGGGCGGCCGCCAGCGACCGCACCCGGGCGGACAGCGTCCCGTAACTGATCCGGGCGCCCTCGTACACGATGGCGGTGGTGTCCCTGGTGGTTCGGGCCCAGTAGTGGACCGCCGCCGCCGAGCCAAGGTTCTGTTGCCTCATCGGTTCCTCTTCGCCGATCGTCGGGACGCGGTCAGCCGCAGCCGCCCGCGTGCCCCTGGTCCCCGCCCCGGCCCGGCGCCGCGGCGGACGGTGCGGTGTCCGACGGTCCGGTGGCCGGCCGTCCCGGCGCGGCGCCCGTCACCGACGCGATGAACGAGGCGAGCCGGTCCACGCCCCAGTACTTGTGGAAGCCGTGGATGAAGAACGGCACGCCGAACACCCCGTCCGCGTCGACCCGCAGCAGCGCCTCGACCCCGCGTTCCCGCAGTTCGTCGTCGGCGGCGGCGCCCGCCAGGCGATCCTCGGGCAGCCCCAGTTCGGCGGCCACCTCCGCGATGGTGGCGGGCGCGCAGATATCCCTGCCCTCCTCCCAGCGGGCCCGGTAGACGCGCTCGATGAACTCCGGGCCCTTCCCCTCGTCCACCGCGGCGAGATGGGCCAGGTGCGGGACCTCCCACACCGGGTCCCGGTCGACCGGCCACCTGGGTTCGAGCCCGCGCTCGGCGCACAGCCGGCGCACGTCCTGGAGGATGTAGAGGTGCTTGGCGCGGGACATGCCGACGTACGGGAAGCCGCCGCCCGCCTTTTCCAGCATCAGCAGGCTGCGGGCATCCGGTTCCCAGAAGGGCCGCCAGGTGATGGCGTCGGCCACGTCCGGGTGTTCGTCGCGCAGTTGGCGGTAGGCGAGCCAGGAGTACGGGCTGCGCAGGGAGAAGTAGAAACGGGGTTCGCGGTCCCTCCGGGACATGGCCGGCCTTTCCTCAGATGACGATGCCGCCGTCGATCTGCAGCACGCTTCCGGTCACGTACTCGGCCGAGGCCAGGTACGCGACCATGTCCGCGACCTCTTCGGGGCGTCCGAAGCGCTGCAGCGGGATCTTCTTCGCGGCGTCCGCGCGGGCGCTGTCGGCCAGCGCGGCGGTCATGTCGGTCTCGATGAATCCGGGTGCCACCACGTTGGCGCGGATGCCGTACCTGCCGACCTCCTTGGCCAGCGCCTTGGTGAACCCGATGATCCCGGCCTTGGAGGCCGAGTAGTTGGTCTGGGTGGGGTGTCCGTGGACCCCGGCGACCGAGGAGATGTTCACGATGCAGCCCCGTCGGCGCTTCATCATCTCGAAGACGGCCGCGCGGCACACGTGGTAGGTGCCGTCGAGGTTGGTGTCCAGGACCTGGTGCCACTCCTCGTCCTTCATGAGCAGCAGCGGATTGTCCCGGACGATGCCCGCGGAGGTGACCGTGACGTCGATGGGGCCGAGTGCGTCCTGGGCGGCGGCCATGAACCGGCGCACCGCGTCCGCGTCCGAGACATCGGCCCGCAGGGCCATCGCCCGCCGGCCCAGCTGCTCGACCTCCTTCGCCAGCAGCGCGCCGGGCTCCGGGTCCGGTGCGGCATGGCAGAACGCCACGTCGTACCCCTCGCGCGCCAGGCGCAACACCGTGGCCCGCCCGATGCCACGCGTACCGCCGGTGACCACGGCCACCCGGTTGTCGGTGCCGGTCATGTCGTCCGCCTCCCCTCAGGCCCGGTCCGCCGCGGCCGGGGCGGCCGTGGCCAGCCCGGCTCCCGGCCGGAACGCGATGACCAGCTGTTCGATCTCCATGACGGTTTCGTCCCCGACCGTGCTCCGCCCCTCGAAGATCACGGTGTCCGCGAAGCTCCGGGTCAGCCGCACCTGGTGTTCCACCACGTCGCCCGGGCGCACCCGTCCGGTGAACCGGACCCCGGAGATGCCGCCGAACAGCATCACGCGGTCGCCCCGCGCGTCGGGGACCGGGGCGTCCCAGGTGGCGAGGAGGCCGGCGGCCTGGCAGCAGGACTCGACGAGCAGCACCGCCGGGTAGTCGTGGTCCCGCTCGGCCGCGTCGTCGGCCAGGCGCTCGTACCACGGCTCGTTGCAGGTGACGGCCTTGCGGGCGGTGAGCCGCGCGCCCGGCTCCACCTGCACGACCCGGTCGAGCAGCAGCATAGGGTGGCGGTGCGGAAGCCGTCGCCTGAGTTCGGCGACACCGGCGGGCATCTCGGTCACCGCGCCCCCTCGGCCTCGAAGCGGAGGGCGATCCGGGCGATGGTGCCGCGCGGGCCGGTGACCGCGGCGGAGCAGCGCCCGCCCGTGCCGTCGCAGCGCCAGGTCAGGTCGGCGGTGAGCGTGTCGCCGGGGAAGACGGGGTTCATGAACCGCGCGCTCTCGATGCCGGACAGCACCCAGGTGCCATCCGGTTCGGGGGCGGCGGCCAGCGCGCCGCGGTGCAGGAACTCGATGACGCAGACGCCGGGGAAGATCGGGAATCCGGGGTAGTGGCCGGAGAACACCGGCTCCTCGGGCCCGACGGTCATCGACACGCGCGTGGTCCCGTCCGGGGCCGTGCCGTGCTCGCTCCGGCCCGCCACCGGAGTGCACACCGGGCTCATCCCCGGGCTCCGAGCTTGTCCGCGAGCACGTCGTAGGTCCGCGGCAGCGTGGTCAGCCGGCGCACGTCCGACTCCGCGAACCGCACGGAGTACTTCTTCTCCAGGGCGACGATCACCTCGAGCGCCAGCAGCGAATCGCCGCCCAGATCCTCCACGAAGCGGGTTTCGTCGGTCACCTCGCCCGGGTCCACGCAGAACACTTCGGCGATGGTGCGCCGCAGGTCCTCCGGGTCGAGGGGGGTCGGTTGGGTGTCGGGCATCGTGCCTCGCCTCTCCATCGGTTGCGGTTCGCCATCGGACATGGCGCACGGGGTCATGAACCTGCGAGCCTCAGCAGGGCGGCTCCGACCATGCCGTTCGCCTCGGCGGAAGTGATCAGGACGGTCCGGGGCCCGGCGGCGGCCTCCCCGGCCCCGGCACCGGCGAGCACCGCGGCGATCTGGAAGGCGGCGGAGGCCGCGAAGGTGTCGCCGATGGAATCGGCGCAGGCCACCCGGGGCGGAAGGCGGGTGCCGAGCACCTCGGCGACGGCGGCGCGCTCCGCGTCGCCGTCCGGTCCGGCCAGCTGGGTGTCGGCGAGCGCCCCGATGTCGGCCGCGGCCAGGCCCGCCCGGTCCAGCAGCCGGCGCAGACAGTCCGCCAGCACCGGCCGGATCGCCGCATGGTCCTCGGCGAAGCCGAACTCCAGCCCGAGGACCTCCGCGATACCGCGCCGGCCGTGGGCCCGGGCGTCCGAGGCGTCCTCGAGCAGCCACACCGCGGCGCCCTCGCCGAGGACGGCGTCGCGCCGCCCGCCGTCGCCGGTGACTCCCCGCGCGTGCCAGGCGAGCCAGGCACGGGCCGTGGAGAACTCCTCGACCGCGCCGCACAGCAGGGTCCGCGCGCGGCCCGCCCGGTGCAGCCGCAGCGCGTACCGCAGGGCCAGCAGTCCGGTGGCCCTGCCCCCGGCGATCGTGGTGTTGGGGCCCTTGAGGCGGTGCCAGATGGCCGACTGCCCGGCGGCGCAGTTCATCACGGTGTTGGGGAAGCGTGCCGGGTCGACCAGATACGGGCGGTCCCCCACCAGGGAGTCCCGGGTGAAGTTCATCATGCTCTGCGCGCTTCCGGTGCTGGTGCCGAGCACCAGGCCGGTGTCCTCCTCGACCCCCGGCAGCCGCCCGGTGTCGCCGGTGGCGAGCAGCCGTCCGAGCGCGACCACGGCCAGGCCGGTGATCCGGTCCATCGAGCGGGTGCCCTTCCGGCCCAGCAGCCCCCGGATGTCGAAGCCGGGGACCAGGCACGCCTCCTCGAAGGGCACCTGCCACTCCTCGCGGTCCAGCCGGACCGCGGCCCGGTGGCCGGAGCCCAGCCCCCGGGAGAACTCGGCGCTGCCGAGCCCGAGCGGGGAGATCGCGGACCAGGCGGAGATGACCGGGGTGAAGGCCGTGTCGGTGGGGACCATGGACGGATGTTTCC
>NZ_JAEEAP010000059.1 GCF_016103465.1 Streptomyces sabulosicollis | reverse complement strand
CGCCTCGGGCACCGCCGCCGTTACTGACGCGGCGCCGTCGGGCGGCCCGCGTGGCGGCGCCCGGGTGGTGGCGGCCGATTCCCGGCCGTCCGGGGAGGTGTCGGCCCGGGTCGGGGGCCGTGACGATGGTGAGGGCGCATCAGAGGCTGCCGCCGACGCCACCCATGGGGGTCAGGCTGAGGCAGAGGCCGTCACCGCCGACGCCGACGCCGACGACGCCGCCACCGCCGCCACCGACGCCGCCGATGACTCCGACTGCTGGAGCCCCGAACTCGGCGGTGAGCCAGACCGTGACCGCGGTCGGCGCGCGCGGCCCGCCTCGCGGCGCCGCGCGGACGGGCCGCTCACCGCCGAGGAGTTGGACCGGAACGCCGAGGCGCTGCGGGAACTGCTCGAGGAGAGCGTGAGCTCCGCCGAGCGGCAGCTGTTCGAGCTGCGGACCGCCGCCGCCGAGGACGCGCGGATCCTGGGCGCGCTCGGTGACGGGGGGCTGTTGCCGCCGAGCCCCGATGTGCTGGCGGCCGTCGAGTTCCTCGGCGAGCACGGCATCCCCGCGCTCCCCGGCTGGCGTTATCTCGCCCAGGCCGTGGACCCCGTCGACCACGCCGCCGTGCTCGCGGCCCGTCCCGAGCTGGTGGACGGTGTCGTCATCACCGACCCCGACACCCACGCCCGCGCCCGTGAGGTGCTCGGCCAGGCGTCGCTGCTGCCGCGGTCCGCCGTGGCCGTCGGGACGTCAGCCGCGCTGCTCGCGCCGACGCCGGGGCCCGGTGCCGAGGACAGCGGGGTCTTCCTCGTGCCCCCGAACCCGGCGATGCACGACGAGCGCGCCGCCGACGACGAGCGGCGCGAGCTGCGGGCCCGTGCCACCGCGCGGGACGAGGAGATCAGGGCGCTCGCCGCCCGGCTGGCCGGGGACCGGGCGCTGTCCGCGCGGCTCGCCTCCTGGCGCACCGGCTGCCCGCCCGGGCGGCTCGAGGAGCTCGCGGCCGCGGCCGAGACCGCCCGGGAGACCGCCGACACCGCGCAGAGCGACCTCGTGGAGGCGCGCACGGCACGCGCGGAGGCCGATGAGGCCGCCACCGAGGCCGCCCGCGTCCGGGACGAGCGCCAGGAGGCGGCGCAGCGGGCCCGTCGGGTGGCGGACGCGCTGGCCGGTCTGGCGTACCGGCTGCGGGAGCGCGCCACCTGGCAGACCCGGCTGCGCGAACTGGCCGAGGAGGCCGCCGAGTACGAGGAGCGCGCAGCGGGCTGTGTGGACCGGGCCCGCGCCGCCGACGAGGACCGGCGCGCCGCCCAGCGCGCGGCCGACGACGCGCGCCGTACCGCCCGCGCCCTGCGCGCCGAGCGCGCGGAGATCGCGGGTGCCCCCGACGACCTCGGCGAGAACACCGAGCCGCCCGCCGCCTCGCTGCCCGCGCTCCGCGAGGCGTACCGCGCCGCCTCCCAGGTCTACGAAAAGGTCGGCGTCGGCGCCGACCTCCGCGCCGAACAGGCCCGTGCCGAAAGCGACGAGAGCGCGGCCCTTGCCTCCCTCGACCGGCTCACCAACAAGGTCCGCACCCGCGCCGCCCAGCTCCTGGAGGGCACCGACGGAGCCGACGGCCCCTCCCGGCAGGCCGCCGCCGCCCGCGCCGAAGCACTCGTGCAGATGCTGGAGAGCCGCGCCTCGGCGGCGAGCGAGCAGCTCGGACGGCTGCGCGGCGAGGCCGAGCGGCTGGCCCCCGCCGACGGCGACGCCCACACCGAGCTGCCGGAGGAGATGGTCCCGGCCGACGCCGAGCAGGCGAAGGAGCTGCTGCGCACCGCCAACGGCGAACTCGCCGCCCGTACGGACGCCCTGGACACCGCCCGCACCGCCCACGCCGACCTGGTGCGCGCCCACCGCGCCGCCGAGGACGCGGCGGGCGGCTTCGACGAGACCGCCGCCCTGCTGCGGGATCTGCTGCGGGACGGCCCCGGCGCGGAGGACGAGGGCGAGCGGCCCGAGCCGTACGCCGGGGATCTCGCCGAGGCCCGGCAGGCCGCCGCCGAGGCCCGCCGCTCACTGCGCGGCTGCGCCGCCGACCTGTCGGCGGCCGAGTCCGCGGTCCGGGAGGCGAGCGACGTCCTGGTACGGCACGCCAACTCCACCCGCTACGAGCAGGTGCGCACCCCCGCCCGCCAGCAGATCCGCGAACTCCCCGCGGCCGCGCTGCCCGAGCACGCCGCCGCCTGGGCCGAGGCGTTCGCACCCCGGCTGCGCGTGCTCACCGACGAGCTGGAGCAGCTGGAGCGCAACCGCGACTCCATCGTGGACCGGCTGCGCGGCCTGGTCGAGTCCTGTCTGGCCACCCTGCGTTCGGCGCAGCGGCTCTCCCGGCTCCCGGAGGGGCTCGGCGAGTGGTCGGGCCAGGAGTTCCTGCGGATCCGCTTCGAGGACCCCGACCAGGCCACGCTCACCGAGCGGCTCGGCGAGGTCATCGACGAGGCGACCCGCTCCGCCGTCCGGAAGAACTCCGATCTGCGACGGGACGGCATGTCACTGCTGCTGCGCGGGGTCCATGCCGCGCTCCAGCCGCGCGGAGTGGCCGTGGAGATCCTCAAGCCGGACGCGGTGCTGCGCGCCGAGCGGGTGCCGGTGGGGCAGATGGGCGATGTGTTCTCCGGCGGTCAGCTGCTGACCGCCGCCATCGCGCTGTACTGCACGATGGCGGCCCTGCGCAGCAACGACCGGGGCCGCGACAAGCACCGCCACGCGGGCACCCTCTTCCTCGACAACCCCATCGGCCGTGCCAACGCCACCTATCTGCTGGAGCTCCAGCGGGCGGTCGCGGACGCGCTGGGGGTGCAGCTGCTCTATACGACGGGGCTGTTCGACACCACGGCGCTGGCCGAGTTCCCGCTGGTGATCCGGTTGCGCAATGACGCGGACCTGCGGGCGGGGCTGAAGTACATCAGCGTCGAGGAGCATCTGCGGCCGGGCCTGCCGGTCCGGGAGCCGGAGGAGGAGCAGCAGGTGCACGGTCAGATCACCGCCACCCGGATGTACCGCCGCCCCGAGGCGGACGCGGAGGCGCCCGCCGGGGCGGCGGACCGGACGTGAACGGGGCGGCCTACTCCTGGCCGGTGTTCACCGTCTGGGTCGTGGTCGCGGAGGACGCCGCGTAGTTGACGTCGCCGTTGTACTTGGCGGTGACCGTGTGCGTCCCCTTCTGCAGCGGATTGAACGTCGCGGAGGCGGTGTTCCCCACGAGCGGCACGGTCTGCGGGCTCCGCCCGGTGATGGCGATCGTGACCGTACCGGTGGGCGTCCCCGTCCCGGGGGCGACGGCCGCCACGGTCGCGGTGACCGTCACCGGGTCACCGGTCGTCGACGGGTTCGGCGAGGAGGACACGGCCGTCGTGGTGACCGCCTTGCCCACGGTCTGGGTGTCGGTGCCGCTGGAGGTGGCGAAGTTCTCGGTTCCGTGGTAGGTGGCCGTGATGGTGAATGGGCTCCCGGTGGTGGTCGTGTAGGTGTGGGTGACGGTCGCGATGCCGCCGGACAGGATGTTCACGGCGGTGTTGGTGCCGTCGCCGAAGGAGAAGGTGACCGCTCCGACCGGGGTGCCGGACGCGGACGAGACCGTCGCCCTGATGGTCACCGGCTGGCCGACCACCGACGGGTCGGGGGTCGAGGTCACGGTGGTGGTGGTCGCGGCCTTGGCGTTGATGGTCTGGGTGTCGGTGCCGCTGGATGCGTTGAAGTTGGTGTCCCCGTTGTAGGTGGCCGTGATGGGGAAGGGGCTGCCGGTCCTGGTGGTGTAGGTGTGGTTGACCGTCGCGACACCGCCGGAGAGGGACACGGTGCTGTTGCTCGTACCGTCGCCGAAGCTGAAGGTCACGGTGCCGGTCGGGGTTCCGGCGCCGGGGGAGACGGACGCCACGGTGGCCGTGAGCGTCACGGACTGCCCGGTCGCCGAGGGGTCGGGGGCGGAGACCACGGTCGTGGTGGTGGTCGCTCGGCCCACGGTCTGGGTGTCGGTGCCGGTGGAGGCCGTGTAGTTGGTGTCCCCGTTGTAGGTGGCCGTGATGGGGAAGGGACTGCCGGTCCTGGTGGTGTAGGCGTGGGTGGTGGTGGCCGTGCCACCGGACAGGGGCGCGGTGACGGTCGGGGTGCCGTCCCCGAAGGAGAAGGTGACCGTCCCGGTCGGGATGCCGGCGCCGGGGAGGACCGACGCCACGGTGGCGGTGAGCGTGACGGTCTGGCCCGTGACGCTGGGGTCGGGCGCGGAGGCGACGGTCGTCGTCGTGGCCGCCTTGCCCACGGTCTGGGTGGCGGTGCCGCTGGACGAGGTGTAGCCACTGTCGCCGTCGTAGGTGGCGGTGACCGGGTACGGGCTGCCCGAGGTCCCCGCGTAGGCGTGGGTCACGGTGGCCACGCCCCCGGTGACCGGCGCCGTGGCGGCCGGGGTGCCGTCCCCGAAGGAGAAGGTGACGGTGCCGGTGGGCGCCCCGGCGCCGGGGGACACGGGTGCCACGGTTGCGGTGAGGGTGACGGTCTGGCCGGTGACGCTGGGGTCGGGCGCGGAGGTGACGGTCGTGGTGGTGGCCGCCTTGCCCACGGTCTGGGTGGCGGTGCCGGTGGAGGGCGCGAAGGAGGTGCCCCCGTTGTAGGTGGCGGTGACGGCGAGGGGACTGCCCGTGGCGGTGCCGTACGCGTGGGTGGCGGTGGCCGTGCCACCGGACAGGGGCGCGGTGATGGCCGGGGTGCCGTCCCCGAAGGAGAAGGTGACGGTGCCGGTGGGCGCCCCGGCGCCCGGGGCGAGCGCGGAGACCGTCGCGGTGAGGGTGACGGTCTGCCCGGTGACGCTGGGGTCGGGCGTGGAGGAGACCGCCGTCGTGGTGGCCGCCCTGTTGACCGTGTGGACGTCGGTGCCGGTGGAGGCCGTGTAGTTGGTGTCCCCGTTGTAGGTGGCCGTGACGGTGTACGGGCTGCCGGAGGCCCCCGCGTAGGAGCGGGTGAGGGACGCGAGGCCGTCGGCGAGCGGTGCGGTGACGGTCGCCGTCCCGTCGCCGAAGTCGAAGGTGACCGTCCCGGTGGGCACCCCGGTCCCCGGGGCGATCGGCACCACCGTGGCGGTGAGGGTGACGGGCTGACCGCTGACCGTGGGGTCCGGCGCGGAGACCACCGCCGTCGTGGTGGCCGCCTTGCCCACGGTCTGGGCGCCGGTGCCGCTGGACGAGAGGAAGCTGGGGCCGCCGTTGTACGTGGCGGTCACCGTGAAGCCACCGGCGCTCGGGTACGGGTGGCTGATGGTGGCCACCCCGCCGGCCAGCGGCGCCGAGGCGACCGGGGCGCCGTCGCCGAAGTCGAAGGTGACGGTGCCGGTCGGCACCCCCGCCCCCGGGGCGACGGCGGCCACGGTCGCCGTGAGGGCCACCGGCTGCCCGACCACGGAGGGATCCGGTGCGGAGGCCACCGTCGTGGTCGTGGACGCCGGGTCGACCGTCTGGGTGTCCGTGCCCGCGGAGGAACTGAAGTTGACGTCCCCGCTGTAGGCGGCGGTGACCGTGTACGGGCTGCCCACCGCGGTCGTGTAGGAGTGGACCACGGTCGCCACCCCGCCGGACAGCGACGCCGTGGCGGTCGCCGTCCCGTCGCCGAAGTCGAAGGTCACGGTTCCGGTCGGCACCCCGGCGCCGGGCGGGGTCGGCGCCACGGTGGCGGTGAAGGTCACCGCCCGGCCGGTCACCGAGGGGTCCGGGGAGGAGGTCACGGTGGTCGATGTGGTGGCGGCGCTCACCAGCACCGTATGCGTGCTGGTGGTGGAGGAGGGCGCGAAGTCGGCGTCGCCGCCGTAGGCGGCGGTGACCGTGAAGGGGCTGCCGGCCGAGGTGGCGTAGGGGTGGGTCACGGTGGCCACCCCGCCGGTGACCGGTGCGGTGGCGGTCGGCGTCCCGTCGCCGAAGTCGAAGGTGACCGTCCCGCTGGGGGCGCCGTCCCCCGGGGCCACCGCGGAGACCCTGGCGGTGAAGGTGACCTGCTCACCCGCCACGGACGGGTCCGGAGAGGTGACCAGGGCGGTGGCGGAGGCCGCCTGACCGACCGTCTGGGTGTCCGTGCCGCTGGAGGCGGTGAAGTCGGTGTCGCCGCTGTAGGTGGCGGTGAGGGTGTACGGGCTTCCGGAGGTGCTGGGGTAGGTGTGGGTGATGCTCGCCGACCCCTCGATGAGCGGCGCGGTGATCAGTGGGGTGCCGTCACCGGGGTCGAAGATGACGCTGCCGGTGGGGATGCCGTCTCCCGGTACGGTCGGTGAGACGGTCGCTTGGACGGTCACCGACTGGCCGGCCACCGAGGGGTCGGGGCTCGAGGTCACCGTGGTGTCGGTCGCGGCCGGGCCGACGACCTGGGTGGCGGTTCCGGTGGACGGGGTGAAGTCGGCGTCACCGCTGTAGTCCGCCGTGATGGTGTACGGACTGTCGAAGGCGATCGGATAGGCGTGGGTGGTGGTGGCCACCCCGCCGGTGACCGGCGCCGTGACGGCCCCCGTCCCGTCGCCGAAGTCGAAGGTGACGGTGCCGGTGGGGGTTCCGGCCCCCGGCGCGACGGCCGCGACGGTGGCGGTGACGGTCACCGGTTGGCCGGTGACCGACGGATTCGGCGAGGAGTCGACCGTCGTCGTGGCCGACGCCCGCTCGACGAGGTGTGTTTCCGTGATCACCGAGCCGATGAAGTGGTCGTCGCCGCTGTAGTCGGCGGTGACCGTGTACGGGCTGCCCGCCGCCGTCGCGTACGCGTGCACGGCCGTCGCCACACCGTCCGCCACCGGGGCGACGACCGGCGCGGTGCCGTCGCCGAAGTCGTAGGTGACCGTGCCCGTGGGCGCGCCCGTGCCCGGGGCGACCGGTGTCACCCTCGCGAGAAACGTCACCGGCTGGCCGGTGACCGACGGCTCCGGCGGATCGCTGACGGCGATGGTGGCCGAGGCGCGGCCCACGGTCTGGGCGTCGGTGCCGAGGGACGTCAGGAAGTCCGCGTCGCCGTCGTAGGTGGCGGTGATGGTGTACGGGCTGCCGGTGGCGTCGGTGTAGGCGTGGGTGACGGTGGCCACGCCGCCGGTCACGGAGGTGGTGATGGGCGTGGTGCCGTCGCCGGGATCGAAGGTGACGGTGCCGGTGGGGGTTCCGGCTCCCGGGGAGACGGCCGCGACGGTCGCGGTGAGGGTCACCGGCTCGCCCGCCACCGAGGGATCGGGCGAGGACACCACATCGGTGTGGGTGGCGGCCGGGGTGACGGTGTGGGTGTCGGTGCCGGTGGAGGCGGTGAAGTCGGCGTCGCCGCCGTAGTCCGCCGTGACGGTGTACGGGCTGCCCGAGGTGTCGGCCCAGACGTGGGTGATCGTGGCCACCCCGGCGGTGAGCGGCGCGGTGGCGGGGGCCGTGCCGTCGCCCGGGTCGAAGGTGACGGTGCCGGTGGGGGTTCCGGCTCCCGGGGAGACGGCCGCGACGGTCGCGGTGAGGGTCACCGGCTCGCCCGCCACCGACGGATCCGGCGCCGAGATCACCGCGGTCGTGGTCGGGGCCCGGCCGACCGAGTGGGTGACGAGGTCACCGGAGCCCGTGAAGTCGGGGTCGCCACCGTACGTGGCGGTGACGGGGTACGGACTGCCCGCTGAGGTCGTATAGGCGTGCTCGGCCGTCGCCAGGCCGCCGACGACCGGGGCGGCGGCCGGGGCGCTGCCGTCGCCGAAGTCGAATGTCACCGTTCCGGTCGGCGAGCCCCCGCCGGGTGCCACCGGCGCCACGGTCGCCGTGAAGGTGACGGGCTGGCCCACGACGGACGGCTCCGGCGCGGAGCTCACCATGGTGGTCGTCGCGGACTGCGGAACGGTTTGCGCCTCGGTGCCCACCGAGGACCGGAAGTCGTCGCTGCCGCCGTAGGTCGCGGTGATCGTGTACGGGCTGCCGAGGCTGCTGGCGTACGTGTGCGCAACGATGGCCGCGCCTCCGGCCAGGACCACGTCGACCGGCGCCGTGCCGTCGCCGAAGTCGAGGGTGACCGTGCCGGACGGCACCCCGGCCCCGGGCGGCACCGCCGCGACCGTCGCGGTGACGGTCACCTCCTCGCCCACCATCGACGGATCGGGACCGGCGGTCACCGTGGTGGTGGTCGAGGCCGGCTGCACGGTGTGGACGTCGGTGCCGGTGGAGGGGGCGAAAGCGCCGTCGTCGTCGTAGGTGGCGGTGATGGTGTACGGGCTGCCGGGGGCGTCGGTGTAGGCATGGGTCACCGTCGCCACTCCGGCCACGCTGGGGGCGGTGACCGTCGGGGTGCCGTCGCCGAAGTCGAAGGTGACGGTGCCCTCGGTGGTGCCCGAACCCGGCGCGACGACCGCCACGCTGGCGGTGACGGTCACCGGCTGGCCGGCCTGGGACGGATCCGGTGAGGAGAAGACGGTGGTGGAGGTGGCCGCCGGGCTCACGGTCTGGGTGAGGGCGTCCGTGGAGCCGGTGAAGCTCGCGTCGCCGTCGTAGGTGGCGGTGACGGTGTACGGGCTGCCCGCGGTGCCGGGGTAGGCGTGGACGGCGATCGCGGTCCCGTCGGCCAGGGGCGCCCTGACCGGTGGGCTGCCGTCGCCGAAGTCCAGCGTCACCGTGCCGGTCGGGGTCCCCGCACCCGCCTGACCCGACGCCACGGTCGCGGTGAAGGTGACCGGCTCGCCGGTCACGGACGGATTCGGCGCGGAGCTCAGCGTCGTGGACGACGGGGCCGGGGTGACCGTCTGGGTGTCCAGCCCGGTCGACCCGGTGAAGTCGTCGTCACCGCTGTAGGCGGCGGTGATGGTGTACGGGCTGCCCGCGGTGGAGGCGTAGGCGTGGCTGGTCGCCGCCGTGTCTCCGGTGAGCGGAACGGTGACCGTCGGGGTGCCGTCGCCGAAGTCGAAGGTGACGGTGCCGGTGGCGGTGCCCGCGGCGGGCGGGAGGACCGCCACGGTCGCGGTGAAGGTCACCGCCTCGCCGACGACGGACGGGTCCGGGGCGGAGGTCACCGTGGTCGAGGTGGCGGAGACGCTCATCTCCACCTGCTGGGCGTCGGTGCCGGTGGAGGCCGCGAAGTCGTCGTCACCGCTGTAGCTGGCGGTGATGGTGTACGGGCTGCCCGCGGTGGAGGTGTAGGCGTGCGTCGTGAGGGCCACGCCGTTGGCGACCGGCGCGGTGGCGGTCGGGGTGCCGTCGCCGAAGTCGAAGGTGACGGTCCCGGTCGGCGCGCCCGCGCCCGGTGGCACCGGCGCCACCCGCGCGATCAGCGTCACGGTCTGGCCCACGGCCGACGAGGTCGGCGACGAGGTCACGACGGTGGTGGTCGCGGCCGGTGCGACGGCGTGGACGAGGGTGTTCTCCGAGGGGGCGAAGTCGCCGTCGCCGCCGTACTCGGCCGCGATGGTGTACGGGCTCCCGGCCGTGCCGGTGTAGGCATGCGTGACCGCGGCCGTGCCGTTCACCAGCTCGGCGGTGACCGTCGGGGTACCGTCGCCGAAGTCGATGGTGACCGGCCCGGTCGGGGTGCCCGCGCCGGGCCCGGTGGGGGCCACGGTGACCGTGACCAGCTCCCCCGTGACGGACGGGTCGGGCGAGGCGGTGATCGTGGTGATGGTCGCGGCCGGGTCGACGGTGTGGAGGCGGGCGCCGACGGACGCCACGAAGTTGGCGTCCCCGTCGTAGGTGACGGTGACGGTGTACGGGCTGCCGACCGCGGTGGCGTAGGCGTGATCCGTGGTCGCCGTGGTGTCGGTGAGGGGGAGGGCGACGGGTGCGGTGCCGTCGCCGAAGTCGAAGGTGACCGTCCCGGTCGGCGTGCCGGAGGAGGGGGGTTCGGCGGCGACGGTCGCGGTGAAGGTCACCGGCTGGCCGGTCACCGAGGGCGACGGCGAGGCGGTGACCACCGTGGTCGACACGGCCTGGACGACCTGATGGGTGTCCGCGCCGGTGGAGGGCGTGAAGTTGGGGTCGCCGCTGTAGGTGGCGGTGACCGTGTACGGGCTCTGCGCCACCTCCGGGTTGGTGCGGGTGACCGCGGCCGTGCCGCCGGTCACGGGCGCCGTGACGGGCGGGGCGGCGTCGCTGAACTCGAACGTCACCGTCCCCGTGGGGGAGCCCGCCGCCGGGGTCCCGGGGGCGATCTTCGCGAGGAACGTGGTCTCCTGACCCACGGTGGAGGGGTTCGGCAGCGAGGCGATGGTGAGCGTGGTGGCGGCCGGTTCGACGGTCTGGGTGTCGGTGCCGCTGGACGCGGTGAAGTCGGTGTCGCCGTTGTAGGTGGCGGTGACCGTGTAGGGGCTGCCCGCGGTGTCGGTGTAGGGGTACGTGGCGGTCGCGGTGTCGCCGGAGAGGGGCGCGGTCAGGGGCGGGGTGCCGTCCCCGGGGTCGAAGGTGACCGTTCCGGTGGGGGTGCCCGCGCCGGGCGGCACGGCCGTGACGGTGGCGGTGAAGGTCACCGGGTCGCCCACCGCCGAGGGGTCGGGCGCGGTGGTCACGGCGGTCTCGGTGGCGGCGGGTTGGACGGTGTGCGCGTCGGTGCCGCTGGACGTCAGGAAGTCCGCGTCGCCGTTGTAGGTGGCGGTGATGGCGTACGGGCTGCCGGAGGCGCCGGTATAGGTGTGCGTGGCCGCCGCCTGGCCCGCGGACACGGGCTGGGTGACGGTCGGGGTGCCGTCGCCGAAGTCGAAGGTGACCGTGCCCGTTGGGGTCCCCGCCCCCGGGGAGACCGCCGTGACGGTGGCGGTGGCGGTCACCGGCTCGCCCACCGCCGTGGGGTCGGGCGCGGAGGCCACGGCGGTCGTGGTCGGGGACTGCCCCACCGACTGGGTGTCCGTGCCCGTGGAGGGCGTGAAGTCGGTGTCGCCGTTGTAGGTGGCGGTGATGGTGTAGGGGCTGCCGGAGGCGCCGGTGTAGGTGTGGGGGGTGGTCGCGGTGTTCCCGGAGAGGGGTTCGGTGACGGTGGGGGTGCCGTCGCCGAAGTCGAAGGTGACCGTTCCGGTGGGGGTGCCCGCGCCGGGCGGTACGGCCGTGACCGTGGCGGTGACCGTCACCGGCTGGCCGGCGAGGGACGGATCCGGCGCCGCGGTCACCGCGGTGGCCGTCGCCGCCTGGTCGACGGTCTGGGTGTCCGTGCCCGTGGAGGGCGTGAAGTCGGCGTCGCCGTTGTAGGTGGCGGTGACCGGGTACGGGCTCCCGGTGACCTCCGCGTAGGCGTGGGTCGCCGTCGCCGCCCCGTTCGCCAGCGGCAGGGTGACGGCCGGGGTGCCGTCGCCGAAGTCGAACGTCACCGTCCCGGTCGGCGCACCGGCCCCCGGCGGCGCGGGGGCCACCTGGGCGACGAAGGTGACGGGCTGTCCGGGCGCGGACGGGTCGGGGCCGGAGGCCACCGTGGTGGTGGTCGCCGCCTGGTCGACGGTCTGGGTGTCCGTGCCCGTCGAGGGCGTGAAGAACCGATCGCCGCTGTACTCGGCGGTGATGGTGTACGGGGCGGTGGACGGCTCGGCGTAGGCGTGGCTGACGGTGGCCGTGCCACCGGTGAGGGAGGCGGCCACGGTCGGGCCGCCGTCGCCGAAGTCGAAGGTGACGGTGCCGGTGGGGCTGGTCGCCGTGGGTGGAACGCCCGCCACCACGGCGGTGAAGGTCACCGGCCGGCCGACGACGGAGGGGTCGGGCGCGGAGGTGACGGCCGTGGTGGACGGCGCCCTGTAGTCGAAGCCGCCCGGGACCGTCACGCTGCCCCCGGCGGTGGTGACGGTGATGTCGGCGGGGCCGGGGACATTCGGGGGCGTCACCACGACGAGCAGGGTGTCGGAGACCGACCCGAAGGACGTGGCGGGGACGCCGCCGATGGTGACGGCGGTGACATGGCTGAGCCCGGTGCCGGTCAGGACGAGGGGCTCACCGCCCGCGGTCGACCCCGTGGTCGGGCTGACCCCGGTGACGGCCGGCACGGCGGCGTAGGTGTAGAGCAGCCGGTTGCTCACCCCGCCCACCGTGATGACGTACACCGGAACCGTCCCGGGTCCCGAGGCCGGGGGAGCGGTCACGAGGAGGTGCTCGTCGGAAACGGCGGTGGGGAAGGCGACGGAGTCGCCGAAGTGCACCAGCCGCGCGGTGCTCAGATGGACGCCGGTGAGCTCGACGATGTCGCCCCCGCCGATCGGTCCGGCGGCGGGGGCGATGTCGGTGAGGGTGGGCCACGGGATGTAGAAGAAGGAGCCGATGGGGGCGGTTCCGCCCGGGGTGGTGACGGTCACCGGGACCGCGCCCGCCCCGGAGGGGCTCACCGCCACGATGGTCTGGTCGTCGAGGACGGAGAAGCTCGCCGCCCGGCGGGTGCCGAAGAACACGTCCGTGGCGCCCGAGAAGTGGCTGCCGATGACGGTCACCAGCGTCCCGCCGCTGTAGGGGCCCTGGTCGGGGAAGATCCCGGAGAACTGGTTGAAGAGCTCGTACGTGCCCAGCGGGCGAACGGCCTCGATGCCCGTCGGCGCCGCGGTGAGCCCCGGCCGGTCCGGTTCGCCGGGGAGGGGGATCGGCAGGGTGCCGCGGCGGAGGGCGGCCAGCGCGTCGAGGCGGTCGGGCGCGGTGCGCACCACCAGCCGGTCGGGCATGCTCCGCGCCGGGAGCGGGATCGGCGCGCTGAGCGTCGGCACGAGCCGGTGGGATTCCGGATCGACGACTGCGATGCAGTTCTCATCGGGGTCGGTGACGATGATGAGTCCCAACGGGCGACTGGGCATGACGGCTCCGATCTGGCACGGCGTCTTCCACTCCGCCGGAAAGGATGGGCAGCCCACCGGAATCGGACGGATTCAGTAACCCATCGCGGTGAAACCCGGGCAATATCCCGACCGGCGGCTCACCCGAATGGCGGAGCGCGCCCCCGTACCGCCCCGCCCTGTCGTCCTCTTGGCCCGTGGCCGGGCGGACTCCCCCTCAGGCGAACCAGCCCTGCGGCCGCGGACGCGTATTGCGCCAGATGTGCTTGGCCTCCCGGTACTCCGCGAGCCCGCTCGGCCCCAGCTCCCGCCCGGTCCCGGACTGTTTGAACCCGCCCCACTCCGCCTGCGGGAGACAGGGGTGGTAGTCGTTGATCCACACGGTGCCCAGCCGCAGCCGGGAGGCCACCCGCTGCGCCCGACCCTCGTCGCCGGACCATACGGCCCCGGCGAGCCCGTACACGGTGTCGTTGGCCAGCCGCACCGCCTCGTCCTCACTGGCGAAACGTTCCACCGTGAGCACCGGCCCGAAGGACTCGTCGGCCAGCACCGACATCCCGCTGTGGCAGCGGTCGAGGACGGTCGGCAGGAAGTAGTAGCCGTCGGCCAGGGCCGGATCGTCGGGTCGGGTGCCGCCGCAGCGCAGCCGGGCGCCCTCCGCGAGCCCGGCCGCCACATACGCCTCGACCTTGGCCCGGTGCGCGGCCGAGATCAGCGGGCCGGTCTGGGCCCGGTCGTCGAACGGCCCCCCGAGCCGGATCCCGCGGGCGCGGCGCACGACCTCCTCGACGAAGGCGTCATGCACCGGGTCCTCCACCAGCAGCCGGGCCCCGGCCGAGCAGACCTGCCCGGAGTGGAGGAAGACCGCGGTGAGCGCGTAGTCCACGGCCGTGTCGAAGTCCGCGTCGGCGAAGACCACATTGGGGTTCTTGCCGCCCAGCTCCAGCGAGGTCCGCTTGACCGTGCCCGCGGCCGCGGCCATGATCCGGCGCCCGGTCCGCAGGCCCCCGGTGAAGGACACCATGTCCACGTCGGGGTTGTCGGTGAGCGGGGCACCGGCCTCGGCGCCCGGGCCGAGCACCAGATTGGCCACCCCGTCCGGCAGCCCGGCCTCCGCCAGCAGCCGCATCAGGGCGATCGCCGTGCTGGGGGTCAGCTCACTGGGCTTCAGCACGAAGGTGTTGCCCGCGGCGAGCGCGGGCGCGACCTTCCACGCGGTCTGCAGCAGCGGATAGTTCCACGGTGTGATCAGCGCGCAGACCCCGACCGGTTCATAGACCACCCGGCTGACGGCGTGCTCGGTGCCGGTGTCCACGACGCGGTCGGCCTCGGTGCGCACCAGCTGCCCGTAGTAGCGGAAGCACGCCACCACCCCCTCGACGTCGAGTTCGCTCTCGGCCAGGCGCTTCCCGGTGTCCAGGGATTCGGCGCGGGCGAGGGCGGCCTTGTCGCGCTCCACCAGACCGGCGACGCGCAGCAGCAGATCGCCGCGCGCCCCGACCGGGGTACGGGGCCAGGGCCCCTGGTCGAACGCCTGCCGGGCGGCCGCCACCGCCTCGGCCGCGTCCTTGCCGCCGCCCTCGTCGACGACCGCCACCAGCGACCCGTCCGCCGGGCAGCGGATCTCCCGGGTGCGCTCGTCGATCGCGCCGGTCCACTGGCCACCGATGAAGAGGTCCGTCACGGGCACTCCTCCGCTTCCGGGGCCGGGACATGGTCGGCCACCCATCGGTGGAAGGCGCCGATGTGGTGTTCGCTGGGGACGAGCACCCCGCCGTCGCGGTAGGCGCGGGAGTCCATGGCGGGCTGGGTGCGCTCACAGGCGTCGAAGTCCTGGCTGTTGACCCGGTGGAACAGCTCCACCGATTTCGACAGGTCCCGCTCGGAGGCGACCACTTCGGGTACGTAGAGCCAGTCGCACTCGACCAGCGTGCGATCGGGGGCGAGCGGGAACATCCGGTGCATGATCACGTGATCGGGGACCAGGTTGAGGAAGACCTGGGGCCGTACCGTGATCGCGTAGTAGCGGCGGTCCTGTTCGTCGGCGAGTCCCGCGAACCGGTCGAACCCCTCGCTGCCGTCCACCGTGAACCCCTGGGCCTCCTCGGCGAACTCGGCGCCGTGCCCGACGAAGTACTGCGCCGCCAGCCCGTCGGCGAACTCCGGCAGCACCTCGGTGAGTTCGGGATGGATCGTCGCGCAGTGGTAGCACTCCATGAAGTTCTCGACGATCAGCTTCCAGTTGGCCTTGACGTCATAGGAGATCCGGCGGCCCAGCGCCAGCCCCGCCACGCCGTAGCGCTCCACGGACTCCGCGTCGCCGAGCCGCTCGGCCACCGCCCCGATGACCGTCTCCTCGAACGACGGTGGCTCCTCGGCCAGGCAGACCCAGAGATAGCCGAGCCATTCGCGGAGCCGTACCGGCACCAGTCCGCGCTCGACCCGGTCGACATCGGGCATCTTCTGGAGGTTGGGGGCGGCGGTGAGCCGGCCGTCCAGGTCGTAGGTCCAGGCGTGGTACGGGCACTGCAGCGAGCGCCGCACCGTACCGGACTCCTCGGTGCACAGCCGGGCGCCGCGGTGACGGCAGATGTTGAGGAACGCCCGCGCCTCACCCCGCCGGTTGCGGGTGATCAGCACGCTCTCCCGGCCGATCCGCACGGTGCGGAACGCGCCCGGCCGGTCCAGGTCGGCCCCGCGCACCGCGCAGAACCACATGGCCTCGAACAGGTGCTCCTGCTCCCGGCGGAAGATCCCGGGAGCCGTGTACCAGTGGCCGGGGAGAGTGGCGAGCAGACTGGGGGTCGTGACGGCGGGGGACTCGGGAGCCACGGTCATGGGTTCTCCTCAGGCGGGCGCGGCGATCAGCCGGCGGGGGTCGAAGAGCTCGATGGGGCGGGCGGTGTCACCGGTGAGTGCCAAGGGGTCCTCCAAACGGTCGTTTCCCGCTCTCGCGGCGCTCGGTGTCAGCGGCGGATGCGCTCCATGCGCGGGTCGAAGAGGGGCTCGGCCGCGACGGTCGCGGGCACCTTCTCGCCGAAGTACTCGATGTGGACGGCGGTGCCGGGCACCGCGGCCGCGGCGGGCAGCCAGGCGTAGGCGACGGTCCGGCCGATGGTGTAGCCGTAGGACGCGCTGGTCACATAGCCCGCCGGGACGCCGTCGGCGTACACCGGCTCCTTGCCCATGACGACCGCGGCCGGGTCGTCCAGGGTGAGACAGGCCAGCCTGCGCGCCGCCGTCTCCTCGGAGCGCCCCTCGAGCGCCGCGCGCCCGATGAACTCGCCCTTGTCCATCCGGACGGCGAAGCCGACCCCGGCCTCGTAGGGATCGTGCTCGGTGGTCATGTCATGGCCCCAGGCGCGATAGCCCTTCTCCAGCCGCAGGCTGTTGAAGGCCGAGCGCCCGGCGGCGATCACCCCGTGGCGCTGTCCGGCCTCCCACAGGGTGTCCCACAGCCGCAGGCCCAGGTCGGCGGTGGTGTACAGCTCCCAGCCGAGCTCGCCGACGTAACTCAGCCGCATCGCGGTCACCGGGACATGGCCGATATAGGTCCGCCTGGCCTTGAAGTAGCCGAACGCCTCGTGCGAGAAGTCGTCGTGGGTCAGCGGCTGGACCAGCTCCCGGGCCAGCGGCCCCCAGACGCCGACACAGCAGGTGCCCGGTGTGATGTCCTCGATATGGATGTCATCGGGCGCGTGGCGCAGCAGCCAGTCCAGGTCCAGCCCGCCGTTGGCGCCCACCTGGAAGTGGTGCTCCGAGAGCCGCGCGACGGTGAGGTCGCTGCGGATGCCCCCGGCCCCGTCCAGCAACAGGGTGTAGGTGACCGCGCCGGGCTTCTTCGCCAGCTGGTTGGTGGTCATCCGCTGCAGGAAGTCCAGCGCCCCGGGCCCGGTGACCGCCAGCCGCCTGAGCGGCGTCATGTCGTAGAGCGCGACCCGCTCCCGGGTGGCCCTGGCCTCGGCGGCGGCGATGGGCGACCAGTAGCGGGCCGACCAGGCGTCGCGCGGGGGCAGCTCGACGGACTCGGCGAGCGGGGCGTTCGCCTCGTACCAGTGCGGCCGCTCCCAGCCCGCGGCCTCCAGGAAGTACCCGCCCAACTCGCGCTGCCGGACGTGGAAGGGGCTGAGCCGCAGCGGACGGGGCTGCTCCATCGGCTGCAGCGGATGGATGACGTCGTAGACCTCGACGAAGTTCCGCTGTCCGCGCTCGGAGACATAGGCGGGGGAGCGCTGGGCGTCCTCGAAGCGGTACAGATCGCACTCGTGGACGTCCATGCCCGGCCGCCCGTCGGTCATCCATTCGGCCACGGCCCGGGCGACGCCCGCGGAGTGGGTCACCCACACCGCCTCGGCCAGCCAGAAGCCGCGCACCTCGCGGGACTCGCCGATGACCGGCATACCGTCGGGGGTGAAGGAGAAGACGCCGTTGAAGCCCTCCTCGACCCGGCTCGCGCCGAGCGCCGGGAGCAGCCGGACGCTGTCGTCCCAGCTGGGGGCGAAGTCCTCGGGGGTGAACGGCAGCGAGGACGGCATCACCGGGGCGTCGTCGTACGCGGGCAGCCGCGCCGGGTCCACGGGAAGCGGGCGGTGGGCGTAGCTGCCGATGCCGATGCGGTCGGTGTGCTCGCGGTAGTACAGGTCGCGGTCCTGGAAGCGCAGGATCGGCTTGCTCGCCTCCGTACGGGGGTCGTTCACCCCCGCGAGCTCGGGCAGCGGCCCGGTCCTGGCGTACTGGTGGGCCAGCGGCTGCAGCGGGACGGGGACCCCCGCCATCGCGCCGATCAGCGGGCCCCAGAAGCCGGCGGCGGAGACCACGATGTCGGCGGGGAAGGTGCCCCGGTCGGTGACGACGGCGGTGACCCGGCCGCCCTCCCGCTCGATGGCGGTCACGGTGTGCCGGTCCAGGAACCGGGCGCCGTGCGCGGTGGCCCGCTCCAGCTGGGCGCGGGAGGCGAGCAGCGCCCGGGCCAGCCCGTCGTCCGGGGTGTGGAGGCCGCCGAGGATCCGCCCCGGGTCCAGCATCGGCCACAGCCCGGCGCACCGGGCCGGGGAGAGCAGTTCGCCCCGTACCCCCCAGGAGGCCGCGAGACCGGCCTTGCGGTGCAGATCGGCCCAGCGCTCCTCGCTGGTGGCGATCTCCAGACCGCCCACCGGGTTGAAGCAGGGCAGGCCGTCGACCTCGAGGGAGGAGAACTTCTCCACCGTGTACCGGGCGAAGTCGGTCAGGGTCTTGGAGGGGCTGGTCTGGAAGACCAGGCCGGGGGCGTGTGAGGTGGAGCCGCCGGGGGCGAGCAGCGGGCCCTGCTCCAGGACGGTGACGTCCCGCCAGCCACGGGCGGTCAGCTCATCGGCGAGGGAGCAGCCGACGATCCCGGCCCCGACGATCACGACTCGGCTGTTTCGCGTGTGCGCAGGACCTTTTCGGGTGGCGCTCACAGGACCACCACCGACCGCAGCACCTCGCCGCGCTGCATCTTCGCGAACGCGGCCTCGACCTCGTCCAGCGTGATCGTCTCGCTGACGAACGCCTCCAGATCCAGCTTGCGGCTGAGGTGGAGGTCGACCAGGACCGGGAAGTCCCGGCTGGGCAGGCAGTCGCCGTACCAGGACGACTTGAGCGCACCGCCCCGCGAGAACAGGTCGATCAGCGGCAGATCGATGCGCATCTCCGGGTCCGGCACCCCGACCTGCACCAGCACCCCGGCCAGGTCGCGCATGTAGAAGCCCTGGGTGTAGGTCTCGGGGCGGCCCACCGCGTCGATGACCACATTCGCGCCGAAGCCGCCGGTCAGCTCGCGCACCGCCTCGACCGGGTCCGTACCGCGGGAGTTGACGGTGTCGGTGGCGCCGAAGCGGGTCGCCGCGTCCAGCTTGGCGTCGTCGATGTCCACGGCGATCACCCGGCGCGCCCCGGACAGCGAGGCCCCGGCGATCGCGGCGTTGCCGACGCCGCCGCAGCCGATGACCGCGACCGTGTCGCCGTTGGACACCCCGCCGGTGTGCACGGCCGCGCCGTACCCGGCCATCACCCCACAGCCGATCAGACCCGCCGCCTCGGGGCGCGCCGAGGGGTCGATCTTCACCGCCTGCCCGGCCGCGACCAGCGTCTTCTCGGCGAACGCGCCGATGCCCAGCGCCGGGCTGAGCGGGGTGCCGTCGGTCAGCGTCATCGGCTGGGCGGCGTTGCGGCTGTCGAAGCAGTACCACGGGCGGCCCCGGCGGCAGGAGCGGCAGCCGCCGCACGGCGCCCGCCAGGCCAGGACCACGTAGTCACCGGGTGCGAGCGCGGTGACGCCGGGGCCCACGGCCTCGACCATTCCGGCCGCCTCGTGCCCGAGCAGATACGGGAATGCGTCACCGATCGCGCCGTCCCGGTAGTGCAGGTCGGTGTGGCACACCCCGCACGCCTGGACTCCGACCAGCACCTCACCGGGGCCGGGCTCGGGCACGAGTACGGGCACCATCTCCACGGGGGCGCCCTTTTTGACCGCGACGGCGGCGCGGGCTTCTTGCGGCATGGCTCACTCCTCTGTTCTCCTGCGATCGCAGGGACCGGTGCACGGGAGCTGGCATGACTGCCTCGAGGGAGGGCGAGGCCGCCGCCGTTCAACGGCCGCCGGTTACCCCCCAGTTGCGTATAGCGCGGCGTGTTGCGCGATGAGAGACATCCTGAAAGTCGCCGCCCCGCGCGGTCAAGGGGTGCGCGTAAACCGTCTGTGAACCGGCGCTGACGGGGGAATTCGCATTGCCCGCACACCCCTCGGCGCCCCTGGTCGCGGACGCGACGAGGGGGCCGGAGTCCTCCGGCCCCCTCGTCGGTGGGTGGGGTGGTGGGATGGCTCAGCCGGGGAAGCCCATTCGCCGGGACAGCTCCTCGGCGGTCTTCACGGCGTACTCGGCCAGATCCGGCAGCCGGCTCTGTGCCATCCGGTACGCCGGTCCCGAGACGCCGATCGCCCCGATGACCGCGCCGTCGTGGCCGCGCACCGGCGCCGCCACCGCGTTCAGCCCGATCTCCAACTCCTCGCAGGAGTAGGCGAATCCGCGCTCGGCCGCCGTCTCCAGCTGCTGCCGCAGCTCGGCGGAGGTGGTGATGGTGTGCTCGGTGAACCGCGGCAGCTTCCGCGTCACCAGCCGCTCCCGGCGCTCGCCCGACAGGTGCGCGAGCAGCACCTTGCCGCTCGCGGTCGCGTGCAGCGCGGTGCGCCGCCCCAGCCAGTTGAAGGCGGTCACCGCCGCGGCGCCGCGCGCCTGCATGATGTTGACCGCCGCGTCCGCGTCCAGGACGGCGATATTGGCCGTCTCGCCGGTCTCGTCGGCCAGCGCCCGGCAGACCGGGGCGCCCTCCTGCGAGATGTCCAGGCGGATGGCGGCGGCGCCCGCGAGTCTCAGCACCCCGGCGCCCAGGTAGTACTTCCCCCGGTCCCGCTCCTGTCCGACGAGTCCGCGGTTCTCCAGTACGCCGAGCAGCCGGAAGGCGGTCGACTTGTGGACCCCCAGCTCGTCGGCGATCTCGGTCACCCCGGCCTCGCCGAGTCTGGCGAGGATCTCCAGGACGCTGACCGCCCTGTCCACCGACTGCACTGCCCCGGCGGCCCCCCGCTTCTCCTCGGCCCGTTCCTCGGTCGTGTTCGTCATGGTTCTGATCTCACCATCCGGCGGCTCTGCGTGGGGCCCCTGGGGCCGGGGAACTCTTGACGGCTGCCTTCCCGATCTGGATTCTGTTGCGCATCGCGCTTTTCAGTGCACTATCCACAACGCATGATACCGATCAACGTGAGGGGGGCCAATGATTCCCGTCTGCCGTATCGAGGACCTGCCGGAGGGTGAGTCGGTGCGTGTCGAGGCCGGCGACGCCACCGCGGCGATCGCGGTGTTCCACGCCGACGGTGCGTTCTACGCCATCGACGACACCTGCAGCCACCAGGACGCCTCCCTCTCCGAGGGGTGGCTGGAAGGCTGCTACGTGGAATGCCCGCTGCACGCCGCGCTGTTCGATCTGCGATCCGGCGAGCCGACCTGCCTGCCCGCCCGTAAGCCCGTACGGACCCACGCTGTCACGGTCGTGGACGGAATGCTGTATGTCCACCCCGCGGCGCAGACCGTTCCCGGCCGGCCCGCGCACGCGGCGCCGGAAGAAGCCGTGGCATGACGGCGGTCGGGACGGTCACCGTGGTCGGGGCCTCGCTCGCGGGTCTGCACGCGGCGCGGGGCCTGCGCTCCCAGGGCTACGACGGGCGGCTGGTCGTCGTCGGGGAGGAGCGCCACCGCCCCTACGACCGCCCGCCGCTGTCCAAGGAGTTCCTGACCGGGGACGGCGACCCCGGCGAGGGCCCGGGGCCCCTGGCCCTCACCGACCCCGAGGAGGAGGCCGAGCTGGACGCCGAGTGGCTGCTCGGCGTCCGGGCCGAGGCGCTGGACACCGCGGCCGGGGAGATCCGCCTCGCCGACGGCCGCGCCCTGCGCACCGACGGCGTCGTCATCGCCACCGGGGCCGCCCCCAGAACGCTGCCCCTCCCGCGGCTGGACGGGGTGCACACCCTGCGCACCCTCGACGACGCGCTCCGGCTCCGCGCCGAGCTGCGCGCGGGCGCCGGGCGGGTGGTGGTGATCGGCGCGGGCTTCATCGGCGCCGAAGTGGCCTCCTCCTGCGCCGCCCTCGGGCTCGACGTCACCGTCGTGGAGGCCGCGCCGCTGCCGCTGGTGCCCCAACTGGGCGAGGAGATGGCCCGGGTGTGCGCCGGGCTGCACGCGCGGGGCGGGGCCACCCTGTTCTGCGGCACCGGCGTGGCCGGGCTGCGCGGCGGCGGCCGGGTCACCGGCGTGGAGCTCGCCGACGGGCGGGTGCTGGCCGCCGATGTGGTGGTCGTCGGCGTCGGGGTGCGTCCCGTCACCGGGTGGCTGGAAGGCTCCGGTCTGGCCCTGGACGACGGGGTGCGGTGCGACGAGGGCTGTGTCACCGCGCTGCCCAACGTCGTGGCCGTGGGGGACGTGGCCCGGCTGGCCCGGCCGGGCACCGGGCGCACCGTCCGGGCCGAGCACTGGACCAGCGGCATGCTCCAGGGCGACGTGGCCGCGCGCAATCTGCTCGCCGGGTCCACCGTCGAACGCTTCGACGCGCTCCCCTACTTCTGGTCCGACCAGTACGGCGCGCGGATCCAGTACGCCGGGCGGCGCGAACCCGGGGACGCGGTCCGGATCCTCGAAGGGGACCCGGCCGACGGCGGCGGCTTCCTCGCCGTCTACGAACGGGACGGGACGCCCACCGCCGCCCTCGGCGTGGACCGGCCCCGGCCCTTCACGCGGCTGCGCCGCGAGCTGGCCCGCGCTCCGCAGCCGGCCGGGAGGTGACCGTGGGGTCCGCCTCACGGGCCCGCTCCCGGCGGCGCCGGCGGCGCAGCTCGCGGGCGGTGCTGCTGGGCCGGGACACCACCCCGTAGCGCTGGCGCCAGACCTGGCGGGTCACCCACACGTCCAGCACGCCCCAGGTCGCCACCACCGTGCTCGCCACCGTGGCGAGCACGACGGGGAAGGCGGACCAGGAGCCTGCCAGGGTGCACAGCAGGGCGACCATCACCTCCACCAGGGTCACGGCGATGATGATGACCGCCCGCACCGCCGCCGTGCGGACGGGATCGGGCAGCCGCCGCCTGCGCGCCGGCTCCTCGGTCCACAACGGCCGGACCCCGTGCGCCGGGATGTCGCGATCCTTGTCCATCGCGTCCATGACGCTCCCACCCCTTTCCAAGCTCTGCCCCGGTGCGGCCGAGTCAGATAGCGGGACTTGGGTCGTATGCCCCCCTAGTGTGCCCCGTTGGATCACGAATGGCACCGACCACGGGTTCCCCTGGGGAGGGGAAAACAAGCCAAGCACGGCCGAATGGCCGCATGCGAGGCCCGGGGGAGGAGTGCCGAGCGGCGGGGGGTAAGTCAGGGAATCGCCCGACAACTCCTGATCACGGACTGTAAGGGACTCCCTGCATCAAGTGGACATGCCTTCGAACTGTCCAACCGGCAGTAGTAGGCTCGCGCCCGCTCGTTGTCGAAAACTCGGAACCCCGCCCCTGGAATTCGGGGTAGACGTTAGGGAGGCCATGCGCTTTCGCGGTAAGTCCATCCGCAGGAAGATCGTGGCGCTGTTGCTGGTGCCGCTCGTGTCGCTGACGGCGATCTGGGCGTTCGCCACGGTGATCACCGGTCGCGAGGCGAAACAACTGCTGGACGCCTCCGACATCATCGACAAGGCGGGCCAGCCGGCCGAGGACGCGGTGCACGCCGTCCAGAAGGAGCGCCGGCAGACGCTCATCCTGCTGGCCGATCCGCGGCAGTCGGACGCCCTGCCCGTGCTCCACTCCCTGCAGCGCAAGACCGACCAGGCGATCGACAAGCTGCGGGCCGCCGAGTCGGACGGCGATGTGCACGGCAAGATGAACGACGACTCCGAGGAACAGCTCGACAACATCCTCAAGGCCGCGGACGGACTGGACAGCCTCCGCCGCAAGGTCGAGGACGACGGCATCTCCTCGACCCAGGCGTACGAGTACTACAACAAGCTCGTCGACCTCTGCTACACCTTCCGCAGCTCCCTCCACGCGGTGCCCGACACCGACCTCGACAAGCAGGGCCGCGCGCTGGTCGCCATGATCCGCGCCCGGGAGGCGCTCTCCCGCGAGGACGCCCTGTACGTATCGGCGCTGACGGCGCGCAAGATGACGCTGGCGGACCTCCAGGCGATGTCCGACCTCATCGCCGAGCGCACCCTGCTCTACGAGATCAACCTGCCGATCCTCCCCGACTCCGAGCAGAAGGTCTTCGCCGACTACCGGCGCACCAACGCCGCCCCCGCCGCCCTGCGCGTGGCCGAGGGCAAGATCCTGTCCTCGATGGACCCCGCCACGGCCATCTCGTCGCTGGACCAGGAGCACTGGGAGGCCGCGGCCCAGCCCGTCCTCAACGACTACGACCGGCTGGGCGAGGAGGCCACCGACCGGCTCCAGAAGCGCATCGACCCGGTGGCCAGCAGCGTGATGCTCAAGGCGGGGATCGCCGGCATCCTCGGCCTGGTCGCCCTGATCGTCTCCGTCTTCGTCTCGTTCCGGATCGGCCGCAGCCTGGTCCGCGATCTGTCCCGGCTGCGCAGGGACGCCCAGGAGGTGGCCAGTGTCCGGCTGCCGAGCGTGATGCGCCGCCTCGGCGCGGGAGAGCAGATCGACGTGGAGACCGAGGCGCCCCGGCTGGACTACGGACCCGATGAGATGGGCCAGGTCGGCCAGGCCCTCAACACCCTCCAGCGGGCCGCCGTCGAGGCCGCGGTCAAACAGGCCGAACTCCGCCAGGGCGTCTCCGAGGTCTTCGTCAACCTCGCCCGCCGCAGCCAGGTGCTGCTGCACCGTCAGCTCACCCTCCTCGACACCATGGAGCGGCGCACCGAGGACACCGACGAGCTCGCCGACCTGTTCCGGCTGGACCACATGACCACCCGTATGCGGCGGCACGCCGAGGGTCTGGTCATCCTCTCCGGCGCCGCCCCCTCCCGGCAGTGGCGCAAGCCGATCCAGCTGATGGACGTCGTGCGCGCCGCCGTCGCCGAGGTGGAGGACTACGAGCGGATCGAGGTCCGCCGGCTGCCGCGGATCGCGGTGGTCGGCCCGGCCGTCGGCGACCTCACCCACCTCGTCGCCGAACTCCTGGAGAACGCCACCGTCTTCTCGCCGCCGCACACCGCCGTCCAGGTGCACGGCGAGCGGGTGGCCAAGGGCTTCACCCTGGAGATCCACGACCGCGGTCTCGGCATGACGCCCGACGCGCTGCTGGAGGCCAACCTCCGGCTGGCCGAGACCCCCGAGTTCGAGCTGTCCGACACCGACCGGCTCGGGCTGTTCGTGGTCAGCCGGCTCGCCCAGCGGCAGGGGGTGCGGGTCTCGCTGCAGCCCTCCCCGTACGGCGGCACCACCGCCATCGTGCTCATCCCCTCCAACCTGCTCACCGACGACGGCACCCGGGGCGACACCGAGGACGACCGCGACACCGGCGGCCGTTACGCCGCCACCGCGCGGCGCGGCGTGGGCGACGTGCGGCTCGGCCCCGTCGACGAGACCGAGCCGGCCTCCCAGCTCGCCTCCCTGACCTCGTCCCTGACACACGAGGCCCACCATGACCACGACGACGAGGACGACGAAGTGGGCGGCATCTTCCGCGCCCGCGGCCTGAAGGCGCGCCAGTCCGTGCGCACCGGACCCGTCCCGTCCACCGTGGAGCAGCACCAGCAGGCTCCGGACGGCCCGGGCCCCGCACCGGGTGGCGGCCCCGCGCCGCTGCCCCGCCGTGTCCCGCCGGTCCTGGTCGCCGACCACGGCAGGCCGGTCGAGGGCACGTCCGGCGGACGGCACGCCCGTCCGCAGGGCCCGGGGCAGCCGTCCTGGGCCGGGCGCTCCGAACGCCAGGGCCAGGACCAGGCCCAGGGCCGTGACCAGGGCCCGCGGCACACGGGGCCGGAGCGCCGGGGCCCGGAGCAGAGCCCGGTGCCCACCCAGCGGGCGGCCTCCGGCCTCCCCAAGCGGGTACGGCAGGCCAGCCTGGCCCCGCAGCTGAAGAACGACCCCGCACCCCCGGCCGAGGACCGAACCCCTGCCGAAACCGATCCCGAACGCGAAGCCGAGCAGGCGAGGGCCACCATGGCCTCGCTCCAACGGGGTTGGCAGCGCGGTCGGCGGCAGTCGGCCACCGGATCCGGAGGCGCGGACGCAAGTCCGGGAACGACACAAGAGGGGGACGGTCGATGACCGCATCGAACGCCGCAGCGTCCAACGGATCGCCCAACGCGTCGGGCGAGCTGAACTGGCTGCTGGACGAACTGGTCGGAAGAGTGGGCAGCATCCGCAAGGCGCTGGTGCTGTCCGGGGACGGGCTCCCCACCGGCGGCTCACGCGACCTGTCCCGGGAGGACGGTGAGCACCTGGCCGCCGTGGCCTCCGGCTTCCACAGCCTCGCCAAGGGTGTCGGACGCCACTTCGACGTCGGCCGGGTCCGGCAGACCATCGTCGAACTCGACGACGCCTTCCTGTTCGTCACCGCGGCGGGCGACGGCAGCTGTCTCGCCGTCCTGGCCGACGCCGACTCCGATGTGGGCCAGATAGCGTACGAGATGACGCTGCTGGTCAAGCGGGTGGGCGTGCATCTGGGCTCGGCCCCGCGCTCCACCGGGTGACGGAGGCCGGGGGAAATGAGCGGAGACCCGGAGCGCGCCGCCCGGTGGTTCGACGACGCGGCGGGACCGGTGGTCAGGCCCTATGCGATGACGCGGGGACGCACCCGCAGCGCCGCCGAGGAGAAGCTGGATCTGATCGCGGTCGTCGTCGCCGACAGCGCGAACCACCGGACCGTCGCCGACCAGACGCTGTCCCCGGAGCACATCGACATCGTCGAGCTGAGCCGGGACAGCCCGCAGTCCGTCGCCGAGCTGGCGGCCGAGCTCGACCTTCCGATCGGCGTGATCCGTGTGCTCATCGGCGATCTGCTCCACGCCGCACTCGTCCGAGTGTCCCGGCCCGTACCTCCGGCGGAACTGCCGGACGAGAGGATTCTGCGCGAGGTGATCAATGGGCTACGGGCACTCTGACCTGGTCCGCCCCCATATCGTCGAACCGGTCACACTGAAGATACTGGTGGCCGGCGGCTTCGGGGCGGGCAAGACGACCCTGGTGGGCGCGGTCAGCGAGATCAGACCGCTGCGGACCGAGGAGATCCTCACCGAGGCGGGCCGGCCGGTCGACGACATCGCGGGGGTGGAGTCCAAGACGACCACCACCGTCGCCATGGACTTCGGGCGCATCACGCTCCGCGAGGACCTGGTGCTCTATCTCTTCGGCACACCGGGCCAGGACCGCTTCTGGTTCCTGTGGGACGAACTGGCCACCGGAGCGCTGGGCGCGGTGGTGCTGGCCGACACCCGCCGTCTCGAGGACTGCTTCGCCGCCATCGACTACTTCGAGCGGCGGGACATCGCCTTCACCGTGGCCGTCAACTGCTTCGACGGGGCCGACCGCTATCCGGAGGACGCGGTGCGCGACGCCCTGGACCTGGACCCGGGAACCCCGGTCGTCCTGTGCGACGCCCGGGAGCGCGAGTCGGTCAAGCACGTGCTGATCTCGGTGGTGGAGCACGCGATGCTGGCCGCCGCGCCCCAGGGCTGAACGGCACGGCCCGCACCCCGCCGTCCAGGGTACGGGCCGCCGTTCGCGCCGGCGCGGGGTGCGGCTCAGGAGTCCTCGGCCCGCTGCCCTTCCCGGTGCCAGCCGAAGCTGCGCTCCACCGCCATGCGCCAGTTGCCGTACTCGCGCGTCCGTTCCTCCTCGGTCATCCGCGGGGTCCACTCGGCGTCCCGCTTCCAGTGGGCCCGCAGCTCATCGAGGTCCTGCCAGGCGCCGGTGGCCAGCCCGGCCGCGTACGCCGCGCCCAGACAGGTGGTCTCGGCGACCACCGGACGGATCACCGGCACGCCCAGCACATCGGCCTGATGCTGCATCAGCAGACCGTTGGCGGTCATTCCGCCGTCGACCTTCAGCGTGCTGATCCGCACCCCGGAATCCTGGTACATCGCGTCGACCACCTCGCGCGTCTGCCAGCTGGTCGCCTCCAGGACGGCACGGGCCAGATGCGCCTTGGTGACATAGCGGGTGAGGCCGGTGATCACACCGCGCGCGTCGGAGCGCCAGTACGGGGCGAACAGCCCCGAGAAGGCCGGGACGATGTACGCCCCGCCGTTGTCGTCCACGCTCGCGGCGAGCGGTTCGATCTCGTCGGCGGAGCGGATGATGCCCAGCTGGTCGCGGAACCACTGCACCAGCGCACCGGTGATCGCGATCGACCCCTCCAGGCAGTAGACGGGCCGCTCACCGCCGAGCCGGTAGCCCATCGTGGTCAGCAGCCCGCTCTTGGACGGCACCGGGCGGTCGCCGGTGTTCAGCAGCAGGAAGCTGCCGGTGCCGTAGGTGTTCTTGGCCTCGCCGACGCCGTAACAGGTCTGACCGAAGACCGCGGCCTGCTGATCGCCGAGCGCGGAGGCCACCGGCACTCCGGCCAGCTGCCCGACCGCCGTGCCGTACACCTCGGCGGAGGAGCGGATCTCCGGCAGCATCGCCTCGGGGAGGCCCATGGCGGAGAGGATCGAGGCGTCCCACTGGAGGGTCCGCAGATCCATCAGCAGGGTGCGCCCGGCGTTGGTCACGTCGGTGACGTGCACTCCGCCGTCGGTGCCTCCGGTGAGGTTCCAGATCAGCCAGGAGTCGATGGTGCCGAAGGCGATCTCGCCCTGCTCGGCCCGCCGGCGCAGCCCGGGGACGTGGTCCAGCAGCCAGGCCGCCTTGGGCCCGGAGAAGTAGCTGGCGAGCGGCAGTCCGGTGGTGTCCCGGAAGCGGTCCTGGCCCACCTCGCCGCCGAGTTCCTCGCACAGGCCGGAGGTGCGGGTGTCCTGCCAGACGATCGCGTTGTGCACCGGTTTGCCGGTGCGGCGGTCCCACAGGACCGTCGTCTCGCGCTGGTTGGTGATGCCCAGGGCGGTCAGCTCGTCGGCCCGCAGCCCCGCCTTGGCCAGCGCACCGGCCACCACGGCCTGCACCTTGGACCAGATCTCGGTGGCGTCGTGCTCCACCCAGCCGGGCTTGGGGAAGATCTGGCGGTGCTCGCGCTGGTCGACGGCGACGATCGCGCCGTTCCGGTCGAAGATGATGCAGCGGCTGGAGGTGGTGCCCTGGTCGATCGCGGCGACGTAGGTGTCCGTCGGATGCGGCATGGCGTCTCCTTCGGTCAGAAGGCTGCGTTGAAGACGAGACCCGCCAGTACGGCCCCGATCAGCGGGCCTACCACCGGTATCCAGGCGTAGCCCCAGTCCGAGGTGCCCTTGTTGGGGATGGGCAGCAGGGCGTGGGCGAGGCGCGGCCCGAGGTCACGCGCCGGGTTGATGGCGTAGCCGGTGGGCCCGCCCAGGGAGAGGCCGATGCCGACCACCAGGAAGGCGACGAGCAGGACGGAGATGCCCGAGCCGAGGACCACGGTGCCGCCGCCCTCGGTGACCGGGCCGATGCCGATGCCGTCGACCTGGCCGAACGCGAGCAGCGGCAGCACCAGCGCGGCCGTCGCGATGATCTCGGTCACGAGGTTGGCCACCGGGTTCCGGATCTCCGGGACGGTGGAGAAGACCCCGAGCGTGGGGAGGGCGGTCTTCTCGTCGGCGTTGGCGGCGAACTGCGCGTAGTACAGCGCCCAGGTCAGCACCGCGCCGATCACGGCGCCCACCAGCTGCCCGAGGATGTAGAGCGGCACCTTGTCCCAGTCGCCGGTGTCCACGGCGACGCCCACGGTCACCGCCGGGTTGAGATGGGCGCCGGACAGCGGGGCCGCGGTGTAGGCACCGGCCATCACGCCGAAGCCCCAGCCGAAGGCGATGACGATCCACCCGGCCGACTTGGCCTTGGAATGGTTCAGGGTGACGGCGGCGCACACGCCCGCCCCGAAGAGAATCAGTATCGCGGTGCCGATGACCTCACCGGTGAAGATGTCCCCATTGCTCATGGCGGCTCCTAGGACCTCGCCCGGGGCGGGTGGCCCCGGTCCTCCGTGCTGGGTCGTTGCGAGCGTGCGGGTGCATCGGAATCGCCCTTGGGGGGTGAACGTGGAGAGAGCCTGCGCGCGGCGACGCCGACTGACACCGCAGCAGTGTTCACCGGCGGTCAGGGAGCGTCAAGGTGATGGACGGCAACGGTGTTCGTGACAACCGGAAGGGCGTTGCCCTGGTATCGCCGCGCACTCCGGCACCACGTGGCCGCCGTGCGGTCACCGCACGGTCACCGCACGGCCACCGGCCAGTGGCCGGGCCGCCGCCCTCACCAGCCGTCCGACGGCCGCCCTCACCAGCCCCCGACGGCTGCCCGCACCAGCCCGCCGACGGCCACCCGCACCAGCCCGCCGG
>NZ_JAEEAP010000599.1 GCF_016103465.1 Streptomyces sabulosicollis | reverse complement strand
ATCCCGCCGCCCCCGCCCGGGGTGCGGGCGCCGACGGCCTGGGAGCCGGGCCGCAGCCCGTTGAGAAAGCGGGTGGGGCGGCGGGAGGCCCGGCCGCCGGGAGCCCGCGAGAGCGCCCAGGACAGCGTCAGATGGCGCCGGGCACGGGTGACCCCCACATAGAGCAGCCGACGCTCCTCCTCGATCTGCTGCTCCGTCTTGGCGTAGGTGATCGGCATCATGCCCTCGGTGAGACCGACCAGGAAGACGGCGTCCCATTCGAGGCCCTTGGCCGCGTGGAGTGAGGCGAGGGTCACACCCTCGACGGTCGGTGCGTGCTGCGCCGCCGCCCGCTCGTCGAGCTCCGCCACCAGATCGGAGAGCGTGGCCCCGGGGCGGGCCGCCGCGAAGTCCTCGGCGAGCCGCACCAGGGCGGCCAGGGACTCCCAGCGGTCACGCACCGCGCCCGAGCCCGCCGGGGGCTCGGACGTCCAGCCACGGGTGCTCAGCACGGCCCGCACCTGGGACGGGATGTCGGCGTCCGCCAGCGCCGGGTCGGCGCTTCCCCCGCGGGCCGCGCCGCGCAGCAGCAGCCCCGCCTCGCGCACCTCGGGCCGCTCGAAGAACCGCTCGGCGCCACGCAGCTGATACGGCACCTGGGCATCGGCCAGCGCCTGCTCATAGAGCTCCGACTGGGCATTGACCCGGTACAGGACCGCGATCTGGCTCGCCGGGACGCCGCCGCCCCCCTGCTCGACCGGGGTGATCAGCTCACGGATCCGGCGGGCCGTGCCCTCGGCCTCGGCCGGCTCGTCCGCATAGGCGGCGTAGACCGGGTCGGGGCCCGCCTCCCGCTGGGAGACCAGCTCCAGCCGGTGCTCGGCGGCCCGGCCGCGGGCCTGGGACAGCAGCCCGTTGGCCAGGTGGACCACCTGGGGGGTCGAGCGGTAGTCCCGGATCAGCTTGACCACCGTGGCCCCGGGGTGGCGGGTGCGGAAGTTCAGCAGATGGTCGGGGGTGGCGCCGGTGAAGGAGTAGATGGTCTGGCTGGCGTCGCCGACCACGCACAGGCTGTCCCGGTCGCCCAGCCACAGATCCAGCAGCCGCTGCTGCAGTGGGCTGACGTCCTGGTACTCGTCGACCACGAAGTGCTGGTACTGACGGCGCACCTGATCGGCGATGTCCGGCCGCTCCTGGAGCACACCGACCGTGAGCAGCAGCACGTCCTCGAAGTCGATGACGCCGCGGTCGCGCTTCAGCTGCTCATAGGTGGCGTAGATCCGGCCGATCTCGGCGGTGTCCCGTGGGGCCTCGCGGCCGGACTTGGCGGCCGCGGCCGGATAGTCCTCGGGCACGGTCTGGGTGACCTTCGACCATTCGATCTCGCCGGTCACATCCCGCAGCTCATTGCGGTCCAGCCGGACCCGGCACCGGGCGGCGGCCTCGGCCACGAGCTGCACCTTGCGCTCGACCAGCCGCGGCACCTCGCCGCCGACCACCTTGGGCCAGAAGTACTGCAGCTGGCGCAGGGCCGCCGAGTGGAAGGTACGCGCCTGCACCCCGCCCGCGCCGAGCTGCCGCAGCCGCCCGCGCATCTCCCCCGCCGCGCGGTTGGTGAAGGTGACGGCCAGCACACTGGCGGGCTGGAGTATCCCCGCGCGCACCCCGTAGGCGATCCGGTGGGTGATGGCGCGGGTCTTGCCGGTACCCGCCCCGGCCAGCACGCACACCGCGCCGTGCAGGGACGTCGCCACCTCGCGCTGCTCGGGATCGAGCCCGTCGAGCACCTCGTCGGCGTCGCGCGGCGTGGCCGCGTAGGCACCCGGCGTGGAGCCCTGCGGGAACAGAGTGGAGGACGTTGCTGCAGTCACCCCGCCATGCTGCCAGGTCCCCTGAGACGCCCGATGCCGGTTGTCCACAGCCATGGCCTTCCGGTCATACGAATCCGGGAATGACCGGCGGAGGGTGAGCGTTCACCTTCTGGCCACCCGCCACGACCCCGAGGAGAGCGAAGACCGATGTCCGGCACTGTGACGATGTACAGCACCACCTGGTGCGGCTACTGCCGACGCCTGAAGGGGCAGATGGACCGCGAGGGCATCGCCTACACCGAGATCAACATCGAGCAGGACCCGGAGTCCGCGGCCTTCGTCGAGAAGGCGAACGGCGGCAACCAGACCGTGCCGACCGTCCTCTTCCCCGACGGGTCGACCCTGACCAACCCGTCCCTGGCACAGGTCAAGGCCAAGGTCGGTCTCTGAGCCGGCGGTTTCCGCGCCGGCTCCGCGGTCTCCGAGTCAGCCCCGCGGCAGCGGCTCGCCGTACCAGAGCTCGATCAGCCGGGCCGCGATCGAGATACCGGACGGAGGCAGGACCTCCCCGGACTCGATCGCGGCCCGCAGCTCGTCCCGGGAGAACCAGCGCGCCTCGTGGATCTCCTCCCCGTCCACCTGGATCCGGGAGGACGTGGCCTGCGCCATGAAGCCGAGCATCAGGCTGGACGGGAACGGCCACGGCTGGCTGGCCACGTACTCGACCTCGCCGACCGTGACGCCCGCCTCCTCCGCCACCTCGCGGACGACGGCCTGCTCGATCGACTCGCCCGGCTCCACGAAGCCCGCCAGCGTCGAGAAGCGCCCCTCCGGCCAGTGCACCTGGCGCCCCAGCAGCGCACGGTCCTGGTCGTCCCTCACCAGCATGATCACGGCGGGGTCGGTCCGCGGGTAGTGCTCGGCCCCGCACGCCGGGCAGCGGCGGATGTGGCCCGCCGCCGCGATCACCGTGCGCTGACCGCAGCGCGAGCAGAAGCGGTGCAGCCGCTGCCAGTTCTCCAGCGCCACCGCGTGCACCAGCAGCCCCGCGTCGCGCTCGGACAGCAGCGCGCCCGCCTCGCGCAGCCCGGCGGGGCGCGCCGACTGGTCCATCCGCCCCGGCAGGGAGTCCTTCTGGAGCGCGAAGTAGCGCACACCCTCCTCGTCGGTGCCCAGGAAATAGCGGTGGGTCTCGGTCGGCGGGGCCTCGAAGGACGGGGTCATGACGAGTTCGGTGCGGCCGTCCGGAGTGTCGTCGACCAGGGCCTGGCCGCCGGAGACCACGAAGACGCGCGTCGTCGGGTGGCTCCACGCCGCGGCCAGCCACGCCTCGTCCAAGCGGTGGTGCGCGGAGCGGTCGATGCCGCTCGGCGCGCTGAGCGTGATCGGCCGGTCGGTGGCGTGGTCGGTCGAGGTGGTCACGGCTGCTTCCAACTCCCCCAGCGAAATGGGTGGTTCACGTACATGAGCAAGCTATTCCCGTCCATTCTCGGCGAGATCGGCCCATAGGTGGGCAGCCGTCTCGGCGCCCTTCATGAGCAGGCCGAGCTCGACCTTCTCGTTGGGCGCGTGCCAGCCGTCGGACGGCACCGAGATGCCCAGGAAGAGCACCGGAGCGCCGAGGGCGTCCTGGAGGTCGGCGGCGGGGCCCGATCCGCCCTCGCGGGTGAAGCGGATCTTCTGGCCGAAGGCGCGCTCCATGGCGCGGACGACCGACTGGAGCGCGGGGTGGTCCAGCGGGGTCAGACAGGGGCGGGTGGCGCCCCAATAAGTGATCTCATGGCGGATCCCGGCCGGGAGCAGGGCGGCGACCCAGTCCCGCACCGCCGACTGGACCTTCTCCACGTCCTGGCCCGCCACCAGCCGGAAGGACAGCTTCAGCTGGGCGGCCGAGGGCACGATGGTCTTTCCGCCCGGCCCCTGGTAGCCCCCGCCGATGCCGTTGACCTCGGCGGTCGGACGGGCCCAGATCCGCTCCAGGGTGGAGTACCCCGCCTCGCCGAGGGTGGCCCGTGAATGCGCGGTCCGCAGCCAGCCCGCCTCGTCGAAGGGCAGCTCGGCGAAGAGCTCGCGCTCGCGGTCGGTCAGCTCCACGACGCCGTCGTAGAAGCCGGGGATCGCCACCTTACGGTCGGCGTCGTGCAGCGCGGCGGCCAGCCGGGCGGCCTCGGTGGCCGGGTTGGGGACCGCGCCGCCGAAGGAGCCGGAGTGGATGTCCTGTCCTGGGCCGCGGAGATCGATCTGGCAGTCGACGAGGCCCCGCATGCCGGTGCAGACGGTCGGGGTGTCCTCGGACCACATCCCGGTGTCGGAGACGATCACGGTGTCGCAGGCCAGTCGGTCGGCGTGCGCGCGGACCAGCTCGGGGAAGTGCGGGGAGCCGGACTCCTCCTCGCCCTCGATCAGCAGCTTGAGGTTCACCGCGGGCGCGACACGGCCGGTCACGGCCAGGTGCGCCCGTATCCCCAGGGTGTGGAGGAGGACCTGCCCCTTGTCGTCGGCGGCGCCGCGGGCGTAGAGCCTGCCGTCCTCGATGACGGGCTCGAAGGGGTCGGTGCGCCAGCCGTCCGCGCGGTCGGCGGGCTGGACGTCGTGGTGGCCGTAGACGAGCACCGTAAGGGCGTCGGGATCACCGGACGGCCATTCGGCGAACACGGCCGGGGCGCCCGGTGTGTCCCATATCTCAGCCACCGGGAAGCCCGTGGCGGCCAGGTGGTCCCTCAGCCACCGGGCGCCGCGCCGGACGTCCTCGGCGCGGGCGGGGTCGGCGGATACGGACGGGATGCGCAGCCACTCGGAGAGTTCGGCGAGGAAGGCGGCGCGGTGGTCGTCCACGAAGGCGCGGACGGCGTTGTCCGTGTCCGGGGTGTTGCTCATGCGTGTGAGCCTATCCGGCCCGCGGCGGGACGAGGGCGGGGGCCTCCAGGGCGCTCATGTGCGCTCGCTCTCGGTGACGGTCCCGGCGTCGATACGGTCATTTCCGGTCGCGTCCCCGCCCCGGTCCCCGTC
>NZ_JAEEAP010000598.1 GCF_016103465.1 Streptomyces sabulosicollis | reverse complement strand
CGGTGACGGGCTCGGGTGGCTGCAGTGGAGGCAGCCCGGCGGGGCCGCCGCGCGGCAGCGACGCGCGGCGGCGAGTCCTTGGCACCGTCGAGGGACAACACGGTCAGGCCCAGTGAGGATCATGACATAGGCTGCGTGAACTGCGCGATACATCTTGCGTGATTTACGCAACCGTGCGAGCGTTCCCATGGCGCCGACGGCCGTCACCCGTGGGCCGTGTCGCCGTCGCGGACGCGCCGCGGACCGGCTCACCCAGCACGTCGCGCCGCACCGCACCGCATTCGGCCGCGGCGCGGCACGCCGCCGGAACCACCGCGGCGAGCGGTCGAGACCACATCGCCGCACGGATGCCATGCGTGGCCTCGCGTGGCCACGCGTGATGCGCACATCACGCATGTGATCGCCTACGAGTACGACCGCACCACCCGATCGACCCGCACCGCCGCACCGCCCGCACCACGTACCACCAGCGCCACCGCATCGCCGCAACCGCCCGCACCGCCCGCCTCGGAAGGAACCCGCCGTGACCGTCGGCCTCGCACTCCCGCACGTGCCCGTCCCGTTGTCCCCTCTCGTCCTCGGGACGATGACCTTCGGGGACACCGCCGACCGGGCGACGGCCGCCGCGATGGTGGACGCCGCGCTCGACGCGGGCATCACCGGTGTGGACACCGCCAACGGCTACGCGGGTGGCGAGAGTGAGCGCATCCTCGCCGAGCTGCTGCCCGGCCGCCGCGACCGCGTGGTCCTCGCGACCAAGGCCGGTATTCCGCACCCCGACCAGGGCGAGCACGCGCCGCTCTCCCCGGAGGGCCTGCGCGCCGCGCTCGACGGGAGCCTCAAGCGCTTGGGCACCGACCACGTCGACCTGTTCTACCTGCACCAGCCGGACCGCCGGACACCGCTCGGCGCGACCCTGGCGACCATCGCCGAGTTCGTCCGGGCGGGCAAGATCCTCGCCCTCGGCGTCTCCAACTTCGCCGCGTGGCAGATCGCCGAGCTGAACCACGTGGCCGACGAGGTCGGCGCGCCCCGCCCCGTCGTCGCCCAGCAGCTCCACAACCTCCTCGCGCGCCGCATCGAGGAGGAGTACGTCGAATTCGCCTCCAGTACCGGACTGCGCACGGTGGTCTACAACCCGCTCGGCGGCGGCCTGCTCACCGGCCGCCACCGCTTCGACCAGGTCCCGGACAACGGGCGCTTCGGCGACTCCAAGGTGGCCGCGATGTACCGCGAGCGGTACTGGAACGAGGAGGTGTTCCGCGCCGTCGCCGACCTCACCCGCATCGCCTCCGAGGCGGGCCTGCCGCTGACCGACCTGGCCCTGCGCTGGCTGGTGTCCCGGCCCTCCACCGACGCGCTGCTGCTCGGCGGCTCCAAGGCCGAGCACCTGAAGGCCAACATCGCGGCCGCGGCCGCGGGCCCGCTGCCCGCGGACGTGCTGGCCGCCTGCGACGAGGTCGGCGCCGGTCTGCGCGGCCCGATGCCCGCCTACAACCGCTGACCTCGCCCGCCCACCCCGCACCGTCGCAAGGGAGACACACATGGCCACCGGCCGCACCTCCGCCCAGTTCATCGCCGCACTGCGCAATCGCGAGCAGCTCATCGGCTACTGGTCCCTGCTCGACTCGCCGATCGCCGCCGAGCGCCTCGCCCGCGTCGGCTACGACTACCTGGCCTTCGACGCCCAGCACGGACTCTTCGACTACCAGGGCATGCTGAACAACCTCCTCGCCACCGACACCAAGGGCAGCACCGCCGTCGGCATGGTGCGCGTCGAGGCCAATGACCTCACCTACATCGGCAAGGCGCTCGACGCGGGCGCGAGCGCCGTGATCGTCCCGATGATCGACAACGCCCGGGACGCCGCCGAGGCCGTCTCCGCCGTCCGCTACCCGCCGCTGGGCCGCCGCTCGTACGGCCCGATGCGCGCCCAGCTCCGCATCGGCCCGAACCCGGCCGACACCCACGACCAGACGGCCGTCCTCGCGATGATCGAGACCGCCGACGGCCTGGCCGCTGTCGAGGAGATCTGCGCGACCCCGGGCCTGGACGGCGTCTACGTCGGCCCGTCCGACCTGCGCCTGGCCATCGGCGGCGCGACGTCCACCGACCCCTCCGTACAGGACGAGTTCGAGCAGGCCCTCACCCGCGTCCGCAAGGCGGCCGAGGCGGCGGGCATCGCGGTCGGCATCCACAACGCCGACGGCGAGAGCGCCGCCCGCCGCCTCGCCGAGGGCTTCACGTTCGCGACGGTCGCGGCCGATGTCGTGCACCTCCAGCAGATCGCGGCGTCCCACCTCCGGGCGGCACGCGGCGAGGCCCGCTGATGCCGACCACGCTCATCACCACTCCCACCTTCGCCCGGCATTCGGCCCGGCCCTGGCAGATCCTGGAGGAGGCCGGGGCGGGCCCCCTGCGCCCCCGCGAGGACGCGGCGCTGCCCACCGCGGAACTCCTTCAGCACGCGACGGAAGCGGACGCGCTGATCGTCGGCATGGACCCGATCACCGCCGAGGTGATGGACGCGGCGCCCCGCCTCAAGGTGATCGCCAAACACGGCGTCGGCGTCGACACCATCGACGTGGCCGCCGCCCACGCGCGTGCGATACCCGTGGTGTGCGCGCCGGGCAGCAACTCGCGTGCGGTGGCGGAGTACACCTTCGGCCTGCTGCTGTCCGCGAGCCGCTCGCTGACCGCCTCGCACACCGCGGTGGCGGCGGGCGGCTGGCCGAAGCTGTTCGGTCCCGAACTGCACGGCAAGACGCTGGGCGTCATCGGCTTCGGCCGCATCGGCCGCCTGCTGGCCGGCTACGCCCGCGCCTTCGGGATGGACCTGCTCGCCCACGACCCGTACGTCCCCGAGGCCGACGTCCGCGCGCACGGCGCCGAACCGGCCGCGCTCGACGTCCTGCTGGAGCGCGCCGACGCCGTCAGCCTGCACACTCCGCCCGACCCGTCCGGCGCCCCGCTGCTCGACCGCTCCCGGCTGGCGGCGATGAAGCCCGGCGCGATCCTGGTCAACGCCGCGCGCGGCGGACTCGTCGACGAACGCGCGCTCGCCGACCTGCTCGGCTCCGGGCACCTCGGAGCCGCGGCACTCGACGCGTTCAGCACCGAGCCGCTGCCCGCCGACCACCCGCTGCGCGCGGCCCCGCGCACCGTCCTCACCTCCCACATGGCCGCCTGTACGCCCGAGGCCAACCAGGCCATGGGCGCGATGGTGGCCGAGGACGTCGTCCGCGTACTGGCGGGTGAGGAGCCGCGCCACCCGGCGCGCTGAGCACCACGACCCGCCCCCCACACCACCCCTGTCCCCATTCCGGATACCGGCGAGGGCGCCGGAAGATCCTCTAAGGACCGATATGTCCACCACGACCGACGGCGCCACGGCGGCGCCGCCACCCGCGCAGGCCGACCCGTACGCGCTGCGGGCCGAAGACGCCCGCCCGGCCCCCGAGACCTTCCGCGGCCGACTGCGCCACCTCGGCCCCGGGCTCGTGCTGTCCGCCGCCGTCGTCGGCTCCGGCGAGCTGATCACCACCACCTCGCTCGGCGCGAAGGCCGGGTTCGCCCTGCTGTGGCTGGTGATCGTCTCGACCGCGGTCAAGGTGTGGGTGCAGATGGAGCTGGCCCGCTGGACCATCCTCAACGGCCGGCCCGCACTCGACGGCTTCCGCGACGTCGGCCCCCGGATCGGCCCGCTGAGCTGGATCAACTGGCTCTGGATCGGCATGGACTTCGCCAAGATGTTCCAGCGCGGCGGCATCATCGGCGGCACCGCCGCGGCCTGCTCGATCCTGCTGCCGATCCACGGCGCGTCGCTGAGCACGCCGTCGCTGACGATCTGGGCCCTCATCGTGACCGGCGCCGCCATCCTCATCCTGCAGACGGGCAAGTACCACGTCGTCGAGCGGGTCGAGGTCATCGGCATCTCCCTCAAGACGATCATCACCTTCGGCCTGGCCCTCGCCCTGCCGTTCACCGCCTTCGGATACGGCACCGAGCAGCTCGCCGGCGGACTGAGCTTCGAGATCCCCGCGGGCACGGTCGGCATCGCGCTCGCCATGTTCGGCATCACCGGCGTCGGCGCCGACGAGATGACGACGTACACCTACTGGTGCCTGGAGAAGGGCTACGCCCGCTGGACCGGCCCCGACGACGGCAGCGAACAGCGCGCCCGGCGGGCCGAGGGCTGGCTCAGGGTCATGCGGCTCGACGTGGGCGTCTCCTGGGTCGTGTGCACCATCTGCACCCTGTCCTTCTACGTGATCGGCGCCTCGGTGCTCCACCCGCAGGGCCTGGTGCCCGAGGGCAACGACATGATCACCACGCTGTCGCACCTCTACACCGACACGCTCGGCCCCTGGGCGGAGTACCTGTTCCTGGCCGGTGCGATCGCTGTCCTCTTCTCGGTCACCGTCGCCTCGTCGGCCAGCGTTCCCCGCCTGTGGACCAACACCCTCGGGCTGCTCGGCGTCGTCGACTGGCACGACATGCGCGTCCGCACCCGCACCATCCGCATCCTCACCTGCTGCCTGCCCCCGGTGTGGATGTGCGTCTTCCTGTGGGTGCAGTCCCCGGTCCTGATGGTGCAGATCGGCGGCATCGGCGGTGGTATCTTCCTGCTCGCGGTCGTCGTCGCGGTCTGGCGGCTGCGCTACACCGGCGTTCCGCCCCGCTTCCGCGCCAACCCGTGGCTGACCGCCGCCCTCGTCCTGAGCAGCGTGGCGATCACCTTCCTCGGGGTGTACGGGGTGCTCGACACGCTCGAGCTCACGCCCGGCGGCTGAACCCGGCGGCGAGACGCGCTGGTGCCGCCCCGGCACTC
>NZ_JAEEAP010000597.1 GCF_016103465.1 Streptomyces sabulosicollis | reverse complement strand
CCCTCTCTCCCCCCGCACACCGCTCTGCCGCATCGGGCCCTCCCCGCAGTCTCTCGGTCGTCCGGCCCGATGGACGAGGGTGGATCCGCTGGCCGGCGACGATTACTTGGCGCAGACGTCCTTGTCGTCGGCCTCGACCCTCTGAATGTCCTTCGGCGCCTTCGACGGGGCGGAGATCGGTGTGCCGGCGCCCTTGAAGTCCGCGCCCAGCGTCAGGGTCATCTCCGCCATCGGCTCGGCGTCCTTCGTGCCTTCCTTCATGGCGGCGGCGGGCAGCCCCATGCTGTCGGCCAGCCGACGCGCCTGGTCGGCCTGGTTGGGAGCGTACTCCAGCGTCGTCTTCTTCAGTTCTGACGGAGCGTTTCCGCCGTTGCTGGTGCGGAGCATCCCCTCGGTGTTCTGCATCCAGTCGACGGTCTCCTGCGCCGCGCCGAACTGCCCGCTGCCGTTGAGCACCTTCACCCGGACGTCGGCGGGATCGGCCTTCGGTCCCTTGAGCCGCGCGGCCTGCTTGTCCTTGGCCGCCTTCTCCTTCTTCTTGACCTCGGTCAGCGACACGTCCTGCCGGACCATGGAGAACAGCGGCTCGGCCTTGGTCTTGTCGAGCAGCACGGTCGCACCGTCGGTGTTGTCGACGACCGGAACGGTCGCGAAGGTGACGTTCTTGAGGTCGACCTTGCTCAGGTTCTTCCCCAGCGAGGCCAGCTTGGAGACGGTGCCGATCCCGGTGTCCACGGTGAGCGCCTTGGTGGCGGTCTGCGCCAGGTCCCACATCTTGCCGGGGCTGGTGAGCGTCCCGCTGGACTTCATCTTGCGCATCAGCGAGCTCAGGAACTGCTGCTGGAGCTTGATCCGGTCCAGGTCGCCGCCGAAGCCCACGGCGTGCCGGGTCCGGACGAACGCCAGGGCCTGCTCGCCCTTGACCGTGTGCCGCCCCTTCTTCAGGTTCAGGTGCGACTTGGGGTCGTTGATGTCCTTGCCGAGGCAGATGTCCACCCCGCCGACCGCCGTGGACATCTCCTTGACCGCGTTGAAGTCGGCCATCATGAAGTGGCTGATGTTCAGGCCGGTGATCTTCTCCACCGTCTGCCAGGTGCAGTAGGGGTTGCGGCCCTCCTGGCCCAGGCTGGTGTTGAACCGTACCTCCGTCTCGCCCCGGATCGTCCTCTCCCGGCCGTCCTCCTTCACGGTGCAGTCCGGGATGTCGGTGATCATGTCGCGCGGGAAGCTCAGCACCGTGGCGTTCGACCGGTCCGCGGCGACGTGGAACAGCAGGGTGGTGTCGGCGTGGCCGACGCTCCCCGCGTCGCCATAACCCTCGTTGCCCTTGCCGTCCCGGCGGTCGGTGCCGATCAGCAGGATGTTCATCGGGCCGTCGGAGACCGCGGCGTTGTTCTCCCCGACGTCGATCTTGCTGATGTTGTTGTTCAGGTGCTGATAGACGAAGTACGCCGCGGCCGAACCGCCCACCAGCAGGAAGGCCAGGGTGCCGCTGCCCCAGTAGAGCGCCTTCTTCGTCTTCGACTTCTTCGGCTTCGGTTTGCGACGGCTGACCGGGCCCGTCGCCTTCTCCTTCTCCGACTCCCGTTTGGCCGCGCGGCGGCGCCCCCTGGGCTCGGAACCGGTGGTGTCGTCACCATTCGATGATCTGGAGACCCGTCGCAGCTCCGTGGTGTCGTCCGCCGATGTCTCGGCGGGGTTCAGCCGCAGCTCGTAGTTGCCCGTGTTCGGGTCGAACACCCACTGATCGGCTGGGTCGAAGTCACCCGCCCCGCCAGGGCCTTGCGCGTCCACGGTCGCCTGTGTCCTCCGTCGGTGCCACGCGGCGCCTCCCCCTCAAGGCGCTCCATCCGTCTTCATGCAGTGCGCGGCCACCTCGTAGAGCGCACCGGATCGCTCACACTATCCGCCCGGATCAGCGTCAAGCGACGCCGGTGACAAATTCCACTTCCCTACAACTGGGCAATCTGCCCAATCCTTATCTGATCCTTCACGAATCGTGGCCCGCCCTTATGGTCCTTTTACTCGCAGATGCCGCGCGCGGCCGTGGTCCCCTGGTACCCGCTGAGGTCGGCGGTCTTCGGGCCGCCGCCCGTCGAAGCCGTGACGGTGCGGGTCACCGGCACCGGGCGGTCCAGCCTCAACTGCCGGAACAGCCGGTCGGCATCGGGTTGGACGAGCTCATCGCGGTTCTTGTTGTACGTGTAGGGCTGCCGCGGAATCGTGAGGAACCGGATCTTCTCCCGGGGGATGTCCCGCACCCCGCGCGCCAGAGCGTACAGATCTTTGAGCGAATCCAGGCCCGGATCCGTGGTCAGCGAGGAGGTCGCCGCGTTGAGCACCGGATACAGCTTTGCCGGATTGAGCAGCACACCATTGCTCTGCACTTTCTTCACAAGCGAGCTCATGAACTCCTGTTGCCGGCCGATGCGCTCCGTGTCGCTTCCGTCGCCGATGCTGTACCGGGCGCGCACATAACCCAGGGCCTGCTCGCCGTGGAGGACCTGACGGCCCGCGGGCAGCTTCAGATGCGCGTCGGCGTCGTCCACGGGCTCCTTCAGGCACATCTCCACCCCGCCCACCGCGTTCACCAGCCGCTTGAAGCCGCTGAAGTCCACGATCATGTGGTGGTCGACGCGGATCCCGGTCAGTTTCTCCACCGTGCGGATCGAACAGGCCGCGCCGCCGGATTCGAACGCCCAGTTGAACTGGGCGAACCGGGCCCGGGTGCGCTTTCCGTCCGGCCCCTCGCAGGCCGGGATGTCCACCATCAGATCGCGCGGGATGGAGACGGCGGTGGCGCTTTTCCCGCCGGCCTGCAGATGCAGCAGGATGGTGGTGTCCGAGCGCTGGGTGCCGGTGTCCTTGCCGTATTTGCCGTTGCCCTTGCCGCCCCGGTTGTCGGAGCCGATCAGCAGGATGTTCTGCGCGTCCCGCACCACCGACACCGGCCGCTCGGCCTCGTACTTCTCCAACTCGTTCGCGGTCCGGGTATCGGTGCGGATATTGCCGTCGAGGCGCTCGTAGAACCACCACCCCACCCCGGCGACCGACAGCACCAGCACGGCCGCGCCCAGCGCGAGGACACGCGGCCAGCGGCGCCTGCGTCTCGGCGCAGGCTCAGAGCTGTCGGTCGTCACGTCCGCGTCCTCCCACCCGTCTTCCGCCCGGGGGCGGAGCGGCATCGCATGCCGGGATACCGATCAACGGAACAGACATGCGAAGCCCGTACATGGTTGTACGTATCCGTAGATCATCGCGCGGGGCGGGCGGCGCGGCCCGTGGACTCGGCCCTCGGTCCGCCGGACGGGTCAGGAGGGCTGTGGGGGCTCAGGGCGTGGTGGTTGTGGGTATGGCCTCGGGGCGTGGTGGTTGTGGGCGTGGCCGCAGGGCGTGGTGGTTGTGGGCGTGGCCTCAGGGTGTGGTGGCCGTGACGCGCTCGCTCTCCTTGCGCCCGGCCAACTGCTTCTCGTCCAGCCGGTCCAGATGGCGGCAGAGCACCACCGAACCGCCACTGGCCAGCGGCGCGTACAGCCCGTACGACAGCCCCTCCCAGGTGTCGTACGAAAGCCCCGACAGGATCCGCGAACCGGGCCCGAGCCCGCGCCCGGCGGCGTCGGCGCGGGCCCGCTCCACCACCTCGGCGCTCGTCAGCTCCCGACCGCCGACGGCCAGCGCGGGCGTATCCGGGTCCACGGGGGAGTACGGGGCGAAGCGGTCGCCCTGGCTGGGCACCTCCACGGCGTAGTCCGCGAACCCCTCCGGCAGCTGGGGGAAGCGGCCGCCCAGCGGCTGGAGCGACAGCGCCACCCGCTCCCCGGAGCACTCCCGCGCCTCCTTGAGGCTGTCCGGGCCGCTGACGACGAGATCGGCGGAGGCCGGGTCGCCCCCGATGTCCACGAGGACCCCGACCGAGGAACAGGCCACCAGCCACACGGCGGTCTGCCAGTGGGCCGGGAGCAGCAGTGCGCATCTGTCGCCGGGCGCGGCGGCGAGATCGTCCTGGAGCAGATTGGCGGTCTTCGCCACCCAATTGGCGAAGGTGGCCACGGAGAGTTCGACGCGTTCGCCCGTGGCGTCGTCGTAGAAGGTCACGAGCGGGCGGGAAGGATCCGCGTCGAGCGCGGATCCCAGCAGGTCGGCGGGGGTGCGATCGGTGGCGTTCACCCGCGCAAGCCTACGCGCCGAAGATGCGGTGCGGACGGGGTCGGTGGGGTCCGGGTCAGCGGACGGTCCGCGACGTGCGTCCTCTTCCGAATGGACAGGTTTGTCCCCTTATGTAGACGATTTCAATCATGCGTGCATACCTGGCATCCTCGATCGGCGTCGCGTGCACCGCCGCCCTCGCCCTTCCCCTCGTCCTCCACCCCGGCCCCGCCCACGCCCAGGCCGACCGGACCGTCGCCACCGGCTCCACGCGGTCGCTGGCACTGCGCCCGCTCGTCAGCGGCGGGCTCGACCGGGGCGTCGCCGCCGGGCGCGGTGACGCCCCGGTCGAGCGGGGCGTCACCGCGTCGGGCGTGCGGCCGTTCTCGCTCGTCGGCGTCGTCTGGGACCGGCCCTCCGCGGAGCTCCGCGGCCGGGTGCAGGTGCGTACCCGCGCGGTCGGCGGCGCGTGGTCGCCGTGGCGCGAGCTGCTGCCGTACGGGGACGAGGCCCCCGACCCCGACTCGCCCGAACTCCGGGGCGCACGCGCCCACGGCGGCACCGCGCCGCTGTGGGTCGGCGCCTCGGACGCCGTCCAGGCGCGGGTACGGCCCGAACGGGCGGCGACGGCGGACGTGGGTGCGGGGGCGGCTGAGCCGGACGCGGGGGCGGCTGTGTCGGACGCGGGC